>JAAOXS010000009.1 GCA_018220985.1 Nanobdellota archaeon | reverse complement strand
TTTAAGTTAAGCTTCCTGCTAAGCGTGCCAGCAGTAATGCTTGCAAACATTTTTTTAAAAGCGAACGGATTCACAATACTACCCGAATACGTAGTAGGAGGACTAGTAGCGTTCATAGTAGGACTTGTAAGCATTGATTTCGTATTAAAAACAATTAAGAAAATTGAATTCTGGAAAATTTGCGTGATAATAGCACTACTAAACATTTTGTTCGTTTTCGTATAAAAAGTGCGTGAATTAACATGCAAAGGTTATGTGAATAAAAACAATCATACCAAAAATTGTTAAAAGAAATATTTAAATTGGGATCTTAGAACATAAAGTATATGAAATTAGTACACGTGAGTATTTTACTTTCTTTGTTTCTTTTAGCTGGATGCACATCTAATGAAACACCAGCTGAAAATACAGGTTATCATTCATTCACGCAAAAAGATATAGTCTTATCGGATAATGAAATTAACGCGTTGAATGATACCACTGCTAATTTAACAAATGATGTATATGTTTTTAGTATATTACAAACCCAGTGTGATATAAATACAGGTCATATTAATCTGTTAGTAAATAGTTCAGAAACTTTTAATCCAGGTATTTGGAATCTTAAGGTGTATTCTAACAATGGAATAATAATTGATGAAGCAAAACCTATTGGTTCTTTTACTGGGTTGAATTGGATTAATTTTTCGATTAGATACAACCCTAATCAAGAAATTGTTGAAAACGAATTTTTGACTAAGGGTTTTAGCGCTTTGAATTTTACTGCTAAAAGGGTGAATGGTACTTTGAATCTGCTATTAATATCTTATGATGGTTCTAACCAATCTACAAATTGTGATTTTAAACTGACTTGGTGGGAATATAATTTAGGTTCATCAATTAACGCAGGGTATTCGTCAAGTAGCGATAATGATTATGTTACATTTCATTTTGATAATGAACCTGATATTACTGCTTTAAAAGCTGACCTTCAAGCAGATTATGATTACCTAAAAAATGTGTTGTATGAAAGAAGTGATTATTATAATGAAAAATATGGTGAAAGAGAAATAATGTTTTTTGCTGGTGGTTGGGGAATGTGGTCATAAATTAAATTTTTAACAATTCAAAACACTACTTAAATTATAGAACAATAGTTAATAAAACCTGTAAAATAAATAACATTTAAAAATGTTAAAAAATTACTATCAATAGCTATGAAAAAAATAATATTACTAACTGGAAGCCTACTACTAACAAATAATGCATTAGCATACATAGACCCTGGAACCGGAGTTGCAGTAGCAGGCTCTCTTTGGCCAATGCTAGTTGCAGGATTATCAGCAGCACTGGCTTTCTTGATTAAAATATTCTGGACTCCTATAAAAAACGCGTTCCTAAAAATAAAGAAAAAACTGAAAAGGTAAAAACGAGAAATGGAAAAAGTTCTTGTAATAGGAATAGACGCTATGGATCAACGCATAATCAACAGATTAGACTTACCTAACCTTAAAAGTTTACAAACACGAAAAAAACTGGAAACAACAATACCCCCTGAAACACCCGTAGCGTGGAGTGCAGCGTCAACAGGTACTAACCCCGGAAAATACGGGATATTTGATTTCATAAACCGCAACCCGAAAACGTACCTACCTAAATTGAACTTGACAAACGAGAAAAGAGGAATAATTAAAACAGAATACTCTTGTGCAATGCAAGGAAAACCATTCTGGAAAATACTAAACGAAAAAGGAATACCATCAACAGTTATGAGGTGGCCTGTTACTTTTCCCGCTGAAAAAATTGATGGAAAAATGTTATCCGGACTTGGCGTGGTTGACGTTAAAGGAATGTTAAACAAATACTCATATTACTCCAGTGAAAACGAAAAAAATGAAGAAGATACGGGTAACATAATAAAAATACCTGAAGAAAAAAATTTTGAAACTTATGTTTCAGGACCTTTAATAATGAAATCAGGCGCGTTAAAAGATGTTAGAACACCTTTACGCGTAACAATTCAAGAAAACGGTGTTAACCTCAATTTAAATGGTAAAGAATATTTTGTGAAAGAAAAAAGTTGGAGTGAGATGATTAGTGTTAAATTCAAAATTTATTTGATGAACGTATATGGAATCTTCAAAGTTTACTTAAAATCAATAAAACCATTCAAGATGTACATGACATCAATACAAGTAGATCCTACAAACCAAATTTATCCAATCACTTACCCGAAAGAATACGGTAAAGAACTCGTTGAAAACATCGGACTTTTTTACACACTTGGAATGACGGAAGATACTAAAGCAATAACTGAAAACAAAATAAGCTATGATGTGTTCTTACAGCAAATAAATCAAATAGAAAATGAACGGGAAAAAATGTTTGAATACGAATTCAAAAAATTTAACAAAGGCGTTTTCGCATTCGCTTTCGACGCGGGAGATAGGTTAAAACACCTTTTTTGGAGTGATAAAACAGACTCTGAAGGAATGCCTATAACAATACCTGAACCAATAAAACGATACTACACGCAAAAAGACAAGTTTATTGGAAACGTTTTGTCAAGAATTAGTGAAAACACGAAATTACTAATATTCTCAGACCATGGTTTTAACTCGTTCAAATGGCAATTCAACCTTAATTCCTGGCTCGTAAAAGAAGGTTTTATGAAAGTGAACACGCGTGAAGGTAAATTATTACAATACGTTGATTGGAATAAAACACAAGCATACTCGTTAGGGTTTACGAGCGCTTACTTGAACTTGAAAGGAAGAGAAAGTAAAGGCATCCTAACAAATACAAATTTGGTTGATGAAATAATAAAAAAATTGAGAACAATAAATCATAATGGCAGAAAAGTTTTCACAAACGTTTACAAAGGAAACGAAATATATAAAGGCGCTTACGCTGAATTAGCACCGGATATGATAGTTGGTTTCTCACCCGAATACAGGATGAGTGATAAAAGCGCAATAGGAATTCTTGAAAATGAAATAATAAACAAGAACACGAGCAAATGGAGTGGCGACCACTTAATAGACAGAAGCCACGTGCCAGGCGTCTTATTCGCAAACTTTAAAACATCAAAAGAGTTTCCGAACATAATGGATATTGCACCAACAACTCTCAAATTATTCAACATAAACCCGCCAGAACACATGGACGGTGAATCATTAATATGAACCACTTAGACGAATTAGAGAACAAAAGCATTTACATAATTAGAGAAGCATATCATCGTTTCAAAGATTTAAGCGTGCTTTGGAGCATAGGAAAAGATTCATCTACAATGTTATGGCTATGCATGAAAGCGTTTTTTGGAAAAATACCATTTCCAGTAATGCACATAGACACAACTTACAAATTTGAAGAAATGTACGATTTCAGAGAACACTGGGCTAAAAAATGGAATTTAAACTTACTAATTGAAAAAAATCAGGAAGCGCTTGACAAAGGAATAGGATACGAAAATAATGATGCGTTCACAGCTTGCCATGAATTAAAAACAATAGCCTTGCAAAAAGCAATTCTAAAACACGGCTTTAAAGCTATAATGGTAGGAATAAGAAGAGATGAACATGGAATACGCGCAAAAGAAAGATACTTCTCACCACGAAGCATTGATTTTAAATGGGATTACAAAAACCAACCAGCAGAAATATGGGAACAATTCAAAAAAGAAGCCGTGAAAGGTGAACACTTCAGAATTCATCCAATACTACACTGGACAGAACTTGACGTATGGGAGTACATTAAACGTGAAGGAATTCCAATAAACAAATTATACTTTGCAAAAAACGGAAAAAGATATAGAAGTCTTGGTTGCAAACCAATAACAAACCCAATTGACTCAAACGCTGACGATATTGATAAAATAATTGAAGAATTAAAAACCACTAAAACCGCTGAAAGAAGTGGAAGAGCACAAGATAAAGAACAAGCATACACAATGCAAAAACTAAGAAGTTTGGGGTACATGTAAAAAATGAATAATTGTGTTTTTTGCAAAGTAGGAAATGGAAATTTACCCTCTTTCAAAATTTATGAAACGGAAAATTACTTGGCGTTTCTGGATTTAAACCCAATTGTTGAAGGTCACACATTATTAATACCCAAAAAACATGTTGAAACAATTACAGAATTATCATTAGATGCTTTAAATAAATTAGGCTCAGCACTAGTTGAAGTTGAAAAAATTCTAATAAAAAAATACGATCAAAATATAAATATTTATTATAAAGTTGGTAAATATGCAAGCCAAGAAGTACCACACGCGCACTATCATTTTTTACCAAGAAAAAAAGTGGACAGATTATGGGATAAAAATATTTCAAAAATTGTATTAGATAAAAGTTCAGAGTTTGAAAGATTAATAATAAGCAAAGAAGAACTGTCAAAATTGCATAAAGAATTAACAGGTGAAAATAAATGAGTAAAAGTAATTTGAACATTGTATTCGCTGGCCATGTGGATCATGGAAAAAGCACGCTAATAGGCAGGTTATTGTATGATACTAAATCTTTACCGCAATCAATAATTGATGATGTTGAACAAGTAAGCAAAGAATTAGGTAAAGAAATGGAATTCGCTTACTTGCTTGACTCACTTGAAGAAGAAAGAAAAGACAACATAACCATTGACACTACTCAAATATTTTTTAAAACACCCGAAAGGGACTACACAATTATCGACGTTCCAGGACATAAAGAATTCTTAAAAAACATGATTACGGGAGCGTCAATGGCTGAATCTGCATTACTAATAGTTGATGCTGATGAAGGCGTGCAAGAACAAACAGGCAGGCATGCTTACGTGTTAAACATGCTTGGAATAGAACAAGTAATAATTGTTATTAACAAAATGGACGTTGTAAAATATGATAAAAATAGGTTTGAAACAGTTAAAAACGAAGTCCTGCAAATGTTCAACAATCTTGGAATGACGCCAACACGAGTAGTGCCAATATCTGCGTTAAAAGGTGATAATGTAACAAAAAAATCAGAAAACATTGAATGGGCTGAAACCACGCTAATCAATGCTTTAAATTCTTTGAAAGGAAAAGAGGACTTAACAAACAAACCTATGCGATTCCTAGTGCAAGACGTTTATGATAATAACACGCTTGTTGGAAGAGTTGAATCAGGAAAAATAAGTGAAAAAGAAGAAATAACAATTCTACCTTACAACATGAAGAATAAGATTGACAAAATAAAAGTTTGGAATCAGGAAAAAAATACTGCGAAAGCAGGGGAAAACATTGGAATAATACTTAACAACTCGTCAAAAATGGTAAGGGGAGATGTCTTATACACTGGTAAAAAACCAATGATTTCAGATTGTTTTGAAACAGATGTGTTCTGGCTATCAGATAAACCTGTAAGCGTTGGAGAATCATTACTTTGGCGATGCGCAACGCAAGAAGTTCCATGCACTATAAAAGAAATTAAGAAAAAAATTGATTCATCAAACTTGAAAGAATTAGAGAACAACAATAAAATGGAAGAAACAGAAGTTGGAAAACTAATAATTCAAACAGAAAAACCAGTAGTATTCCAAAAATTTCATGATATAGAATCACTCGGACGCTTTGTACTCGTAAAAAATGACATCACACTAGCTGGTGGAGTTATAACATAAAAAAAAATTTTAAACATACAATGAAAATATCAAACAATATTAGATTATCATTATTAACAGGAGTGTTAACTGGAATAATAATAAGTTTAATTGATGTTCTATCAAAAATAATTGTTTGGAGCTTTGAATGGTTTGAATTATATTTAATAATACTTACAACACTAATCATCACAACAACATTATTCTTGATTTTTGGAATAACTATTGAAATAGTTAAAAAAATAATGAAAATAAATAATGAAAAGATTAGAATAATCTATTTTTCTGTCAGCATAACTTTCATAATACTCTTTTACATGATAGTTATCATAAATCAATTATTAATACCCGGGGGAATCCCCAATAAAGAAAATACGTTAATAATACCTTCAAATATTTTAACACTAATTTTTTCAATAATACTTTTTATAATAATAATTTTCTCACCATTAACAAAAAAAATTATTAAAAAAATGGTGAATAAAAAAACAAAAACGATTATTCATAACTTCATTTTTTTTATTATAATCTTCATTTTTTCATGCTACACAATAGATATTTACTTACAAGAACAAATACCCACACATGTATCAACAATTGATAAAGAACAACCTAATATTATTTTCATAACATTAGATACGTTAAGAGCTGATCATTTAGGAACTTACGGGTATGAAAAGAATACAACACCATTCATAGACGAAATCGCTAATCAATCAATATTATTTGAAAACGCGATATCAACATCATCATGGACACTACCATCACATACAAGTATGTTTACAGGAAAATATCTTTCTGAACACAATGTTACTTTACAAAACCAGTACGTTTCCAAAAACGAAATATTACTTCACGAAATATTACATGATATGGGTTATGCAACAGCAGGATTTATTGGCGGAACTTATTGCAAAAACAAATATGGAATAGCACAAGGAATAGAATATTATAATGATAGAATATCTTTATTCTCAGGAGAACACACATTTGACAAATTAAATTTGAAAAGGACAATTAACTTAATTTTATCAATATTTATAACAAATTTCGAACAAACTGACAACATAATTTTACGACAAGTATACAATTTTGCAATTGTTAGTAATAAAATTTTTAACACGTTACTTTTTTCAAACGCTGAAAGAAATTCAGAACAAATAAATAACTACTTATTCAAATGGTTAGATAACAATAAAAATGAAAAATTTTACTTATTCATAAATTATTTTGATGTTCATGAACCTTACAACTTAGGCAAAAAATACAGAGATATATTCACTGATGATGAATATGATTATAGCAAAAATGCAACCATAGAAAACATTGAAAAATACGTGAATATAAGAAAAACGTCTTATGATGCAGAAATAAGATACTTAGACGATAATATTCAATTATTATTCAATAAATTAGAAAACTTAGAAATATTAAACAATACATTAATCATATTAGTAAGTGATCATGGAGAAGAATTTTATGATCATAGTGCTTTTGGACATGGAAATACGTTGTATGAAGAAGTAATTCACGTACCCCTTATCATTTACTATCCTCAAAAAATTCAACCAAACAGGATAAGTGAAAGAGTAAGCATAGTGGATTTATACCCAACAATACTTGAATTGCTTAACCAAACATATAATAAAGAAAACATAAATGGTAAAAGCTTAATACCTTTAATGAACAATTCCGAAAACTTTAATGAACGAGCAATTTTTTCTGAACTGTTTGGAAGATGGAATTATGGTGTTAGCACACAACAAGCAATATACGAAAAAGAATGGAAATACACAAATGTAACACCTGAAAATTTATTTTTATCTAAAGTAAATTCATCATTATTTAATTTAGAATTAGACCCTAAAGAATTAAATAATTTAATACAAGAAAATATAACACTAAAAAATGAATTGCAAACAATCCTAAACAATTTTGGAAACTAAATCGTTAACAACAGGTTTCTCAATATCCAAATACTCTTGACCAGTCCCCAAAAAGAACACGGGCGTGTCTAACGCGTAACTAACACTAATAACAGTGCCACCAGCAGTATCACTGTCAGTTTTAGTTACGATAACACCTGAAACAGGTATTAATTCACTAAACTTACGCGCCTGATTAACAGAATCACTGCCAGTAAGTGCGTCAATGATTAACACGTTAACATCAGGTTTTACAACACGATTAATTTTTTCAAGCTCGTTCATTAAATTAGAATTATTATAACTCCTACCCGCAACATCAATAAGAACACAATCCAAACCTTTAGATTTAGCATGACTAACAGCGTCAAAAGCAACAGCAGCACTGTCAGAACCGTAATCATGCCGAATCATTTTAACACCTAAATTTTCAGCGTGAACACCTAACTGCTCAATACTCGCAGCGCGAAAAGTATCACACGCAGCGACAACACAAGACAACTTATTATCATGCAATAAATTAATGATTTTAGCAAGAGTCGTTGTTTTACCACTACCATTAAAACCAACAAACATTATTTTAACAGGCTTATCAAAACCTTTTATTAACTCCAAAAAATCTTGAACGCGAATAGTTTTTTTAAGAGATTTTCTTAAAGTGTTTTTAATAATTTTATCAACATTAACTCGCTCAACTTGTTTATTAACTAATTCAATTTCCAATTCTTGCTTGAACAAATCTATAACACTCGGAGCCACGTTACACTGGATTAATTCAAGTTCCAAATCCCAAAACAATTTTTCAAAACGTTGCTTTGAAAGAGTTGTTTCAGTAACGCTTTCCTTAACAGTCTTAATCGTTTTTTTAAGAGCGACTCGTATTTTGTTGAACATTATTCACAAACTCCCGTAAATCAGACTCCAGTTTTTGTTGAAGGCCAGTAATGCCCTCGCTTTGTTTTTGAATTATTTTCTTAGCTTCAACAACTGTTTTTTCAATAACAACATCAGCGCCAATATTGATTAAAACCTTACCTTTTTGCGTTAACTTACCCTTAACAAAAACGCCAGAACCAATAGGGATAAGTGTTCCATCACCTTTCTGATTTTTGATTTCGTCAAGACTTGATAAAACCATTTCAAGCTCTATTTTTCTTTTTTCAAGCTCGACTATTTCCTGCTCAACTTTTTGAACTTCCTGTTGCAACATTTGCATTTCCATCATAGCTCTTTGCTGATCTTCCTGAGAATTCATTGTTTTTTAACCTCTAAAATATTGATTAAATGCCTTTTAACTTGATGATTACTACCAAGAATTGAACAAACTTTATGCTTAGCCTCAATTTCAGTTTTAGCTTCAACAATTTTTTTGAAATTAAAAACTCTCTTAACTTTTCTGTATTCGCCACTAACAATAAACATGAAACAAAATAACCCCTGAATCCTTTTAAAATGTTATGGTTATTCAAGAAGTTCGGCAAAAGAGTTACTCATCTTTTTAATTAAACTAATTCCATCCTCACTCCAAGACGAATTTTTTCTCACATTTTGAACTTTGTCCTTGTCAAACCAGTAACAATTTTTTGAACCGCGGGTCTGACATAAAATCCCCAGATATAATAAATTATCAAAGCCATCGTTTAAAGTCTCAGACACACCATCATAAGGCTGGTAAAAAGGCAATTTCATATTTTCCATTTCTTCCTTATATTGTTTAACAATTTTCAAAATGTTACTCTTAAATTCATTCATATAGTGGTCAGGAATACATTTACTTGGATTTGATAAACGCTCCTTTAAACCATCAGGAAGATTATATATTAAATCACGAATAAACTCACCTGATTCAAAACTCATAAAATAATCATAACCAACAATGTATTAAAAATATTTATGCATTATTAAATAACAATTAAAAATTTATTTTTTCTTAACAATTTTTTTCTTAACTACTTCTTTTTTCACAACTTTCTTTTTTAATTCTTCTTTCTTTTCTTCAACTTTTTCTTCCACTTTCTTAACATCTTTTACAACTTCACCTTTAACTTTCTCAACCTTCTTCTCAACTTTCTTCTCTTCCTTATAATTCTCCTCCAAATACAAAGAAACCTTATCATCCGCTTTCACAGCAACAACCTTAATTTTTGAAGGCGGATTCTTATTACCACGAGACCAAATTAACTCATTCAAATCTTTACCAATAACCAAATTATCAGTTCGATAATGCTTTTTAACATAATCCTTCAAAGCCTTAATCGCTTTATTAGAACGCTTCCAAATACTAACTTTATTACACTCTCTTCTTAAAGGTATAACATGAATTCTCTTATCCATTTTCTTACTTTTTCAACCTGTTCTTTCTCCAATGCCTTCTCTCACCAGGATTAAGCCTCCACCTGTGAGTCCTACGCCTACCCAATTTTTTAAGAATAGCCCAAAAAGGAGCTGCCACACTTGAACCAGCCGCCTTACCTAAACGTAATTTCTTAGCTCTGGGCTTATTTCTCGCCATTCTCAACCCTCACAGCAGCCTTATCCATCAAAGACTTTCCTTTAGGAGTTATAGAACGCCCTTTTTTATCCTTACTAACAAGACCTGCTGTTTCTAATTGTTGTAATATTTTACGAGTAATAGAACCACTACCCTTGTAAAACTTGTTAGGCTTCATACCCCTATTCTTCTTTCCACCATACTTGGTGCGAAGCTTGGCAACACCAACAGGACCATCTCTATAAATCATTCTAAGCATTGAAGCACTACGCTTAAACCAAAAATCATCATCCTCACTTGGACGGTCTTTATGAGCGCCGGTTTTAACATAAACAATCCATTCAGGAGCTTGAATTTCACTAATGTTTTTCAAATCCTCACTAGCCTTACTAACAAGATCTCCTGCTTCAACATCGTAAATATTAGTCATAACTCACTAAAACCACTAAATATTTTATAAATGTTTCTCCCTAACATAAGGAAACCTTGTTTTATGACCGCACTTTAAGCACTCATAAACAACAATGTTCTTTTTAGAATTAATTCTAACACGATGCGTATCAGCTGAAAAAGGAGTACCGCACTTCTTACAAAACTTGAATTTCAAATCCTTAGGCATGGAAACACGTGTTTTCATGCCAATCTTACGAGCAAGCTCCACGTAACGCGGATTCTTCTCACTAACACCCTTATCAACTAAAAGCCTAATCCGTTCATTAGCAATATCCTTTTTACTTTTCATAATTAATGACCAGGCATTAAAAACTTATAAGGAATACTCTTCAAACGTTCTAAACTCTCCATAAGCTTAACGTAATCACCTGAAGGTAAATCCCATCTGCCAACACCCTTATCAAACAATGTATCGCCAGAAAAAAGAAAACCGTTTTTTAACAAACAAACACTCCCCTCAGTATGCCCTGGCGTTTCAAAAACTCTCAAACCTTCAACAACATCACCCTCCTTCAAACCTTCCGCAATAATAGGAGTTAAATTAACAGCGAATTCGGGAACAATTTTTTCACCCATTTCAACTAATGCTTTAACATCTTTTCTTCCAACAAAAACTTTAGGATTTTGCTCTTCAATAATTTTAGCAGCGTAAGTAAAATGATCGCAATGACAATGAGTAAGAATAAGAGTTTTAACAGGCTTATCAGTGTACGCGCCAGCATCAATTAACAATTTCACATCAGGCAAATAATAAGACAAACAAGTACCTTCCAATTTTTCAACTTTCATAACAATTAAAAAACCTGAACCACACTTAAAATTTATGCAAGAAGGAAAAATAAAATTTGAAGCAAGCACTGGAAAAATAAGCAAGAAATTAGACGTGTTCTACAACCCTGACAAAAAAATTGACAGAGACTTAAACGTGGAAATACTAAAAATTTTGAAACCGAAAACAGGACTGGACTTGCTCGCAGCAAGTGGTATACGCGGATTAAGACTAGCAACAGAATGCAGCATGGAAATGACGTTGAATGATTTGAACGTGAAAGCAGTAAAACTAATACGAAAAAACGCTAAATTAAATAATTTAAGTGTTAAAATATTCAATCAAGAAGCAAACCATTTCCTTAACTCGTACAAAGGCAAATTCGATTACGTTGATGTAGACCCATTCGGGCCGCCAATACAATTCTTGGACGGTGCGATTATTAAATCAAAAAAATGGATTGGCGTAACTGCAACAGATTCTTCAGCGTTGTGCGGAAGCTATCCTAAAGCATGCTTAAGAAAATACGGTTCAAAACCATTAAAAACAAAATATTGTCATGAATTAGGGATTAGAATATTAATATCATACTGTATTAAAACAGGTGCTAAATATGATATTGGATTAATACCAATTTTTTCTTACTCTCGTAAAGATTATTTTCGGGTATATTTCAAAATAGTGAAAGGCGCTAAAAAGTGCGATGAATTACTTAAAAAAATAGGTTACTGGCAAGATAAAGAATTGAACATGAGTGTTTACGAATTAGGCGAAAAATCTTACGAAAACGTTTGTGGACCATTATGGTTAGGTGAATTATGGGATGAAAAATTAGTTAACAAATTACCAAAAACACCGTTCTTAAATTTAATAAAAAACGAGTCAGTAATTAAAACAATAGGATTCTATCACTTGCCTCAAATATTCTCAAAAACTAAGAAAAACATGAAAAGAGAATTATTAATTGAAAAACTTCAAAAAAAGGGTTTTAAAGCTTCAAGAACACACTTTGACTTGCAAGGAATTAGGACGAATGCGAAATTTGAAGAGATTATTCCTCTTCTGTAACTTTATCATCATTAATATCAATTTCTAAACCTAAATTAACAAGTTTATCTTCCAAATCCAATTTCTTCAATAACTCTTTATACCTATTACGAATAGTGACTTCAGTAACTCCTGCAACATCAGCAACTTCTCTTTGAGTTCTTTTCTCATCTTCAATAAGGGAAGCAATGTACAAAGCAGCAGCTGCAATTCCAGTAGGACCCTTACCACTTGTAATCTCCATTTTTTGAGCGCCTTCAATTATTCCAACAGCTCTTGTCTGAACTTTAGCTGGTAATTCTAACTCGTTGGCAAATCTGTAAACATAATCCAACGGATCAGGAGGTAAAATTTTGATTCCTAACTGCCTGCACACGAACCTGTAAGTTTTACCAACTTCTTTAACGTCTAAAGGAAAAACATCAGCTATTTCCTTAAGGGTTCTTGGAATTTTATACTTCTTACAAGCAATGTACGTGGAGCCTGCAACAACACTCTCCATAGAACGTCCCCTAACCAAACCATTCTCAGCAGCGATTCGATAAATACGCGCAGCTTCCTCAGTTAAGATTTGAGGCAAATTAAGTTGAGCGGCAATACGTCTTAACTCAGTAAGAGCAAATTTAATATTACGCTCAATAGGAGTGCTAATACGCCTTTGCCACTTACGCATGATAAAATACTGTTTTCTCTGATCACTTGAAAGAGAATAAATATCACTGGTTTTACCAATTTCAGTTGTCATACCCTTATCTGATTTAGTGAAAGAAGTAGGAGTACCACTACGTCTTCGATTCATAGCCTGATCCCAATTAAACTCTCTCCATTCTTGGCCGTAATCGAAAACATCTTTTTCAATAATGACGCCACACTTAGTACACATAATCTCCCCGCTTGAGGAGTCATGCCTTAAAGCTCCGCCACAATCTGGGCAAACACGATTCTTATCCATTGTTAAACACCACTAATAAAGTAAATCATTTATAAACGTTGCTCAAAATTGATTTTTAAATGTTTCTATATTGGTTGGTAATTTTTTTAACAGATAAATTAAATAGATACACTATGAATTTTGAAGAAATAATAAAAAACTCGAAAAACGAAGAGGAATTCATAGGCTATTTAGAAAATTCAAAACATTCAGAAGATTATAAAGTAATTTTTAATGATAAAATATTAGGAGGAAATACTAAAAGAAAATCGTTTTGGAAATATTTATGGAAAATTCTTCAAATAAAAGAATTAGACAGAAAAGAATTAATTTATGACTTCAAAAAAGTTTTTGAAACACAACACTTAGGATATTATTTTTTATCTTTACCAATAGTGAATTTTTACGCTCTAAAAGCATTAACTAAAATACGATTTAGTGGAGAATTCAAAAACAATAACTTTGGAATAATAAATTTAGAAACTTTAAATCATTTAATGCCAGAGAATAATCTTAAAGAATTTTATTCAGGTAAAAGACCTGATGTAATTATTTTTGTTGATGTGGGTGCAAGAGCTTATGGATCAAAAATTAAAAACATTAATAATTTAATTAAAAATAAGCTTGAATTAAAACTAAAAGATGATAATTTTTATTTTGCAAAAATTAAATTAAAAAAATATTATGAATTTACTAAACTTCTTCAAAAATTCAGAGAAAAAAATGATAAAATCAAAAACATATTAATTATTGATGATTTAATCCATATTGGAGAAACAGCTAAATCAGTAAAAAATTTAGCCGAACGAAATAAGGATTTTAACATATTATTCACAACAATTTTTGATTTAATAGCAAAAACAACAAATCCTCATTTATTTGTTCAAGACATTCATGGAGAACCAACTAAGGCAAGAACTGTCATAAAAGAAAAATATAAAAAATCAGGTTATAAAATTGAAAAACCAGTAAAAAATAAGAAAGAAATCTTACAAAACTATAAATTACAAAATTTAATTCAAAAAATTTTTATACAAACCATGAATTTAACATGATTATCTTTTCTTTTTTTCAGGAGTGTAATCAACAAGAATTGCTTGAATTTGACCATCCTGACCCGGCCTGTTCGTAACTTCAGCGTAACCAAGTTTAGTCTTTATTATAGCACTTTTAGTTATGATATTAGAACGCTTAAAGTGACGGCTTGCAGGTGTTTTCTCAACAACTTCTATTTCACTAACAAAACTCTTCTTCTTCTTAGGATCAAAAACGTTAACTTTAGTGGTTTGAAAAAGCTTATACCGCTTATCACCACCACGAGTTCGAATAAGCTTTCTTTTCAACTCACCTAACTTAGTGTGAGCTGGCTCACGGCCATACTCAAATTTACGCTTACTACGTAAAAACCAACGCCTACCCCCACTCGGCTTCCTTTTTGATAAACCTTGCCACTTAACCATTATCAAACAAAATAACTCAAAATATGTTATAAATGTTTTGGTTCAACTTACTTTTAAAACATTATTCATTTAATGAATATTCTTTAATAAACAATAAATCATGCTTTTTAGCGTGTTCAAAAAAAAGATTCATTAATTCTTTTGTCAAATCAAAAGAAATTTGTTTTGATTTAAATTGGAACAAGTTTTTCTTCTTTTTCATTTTGAATCACTAATTTAACTAAACTCATAAGTTTTTCAAAATTAAAGCATTTAAAAGTGTTTTCCAATCCTTTTCCGATAGATTTAAATTATTTAACTAGATTTGAAGCGATTAAGGTGAATATATAAAAATGACAAGTGACAGACCATTAGATTTGCTAAATGAAGCAAAAAACAAAAGAGTTATGGTTGAACTCAAAAACAAACAACGTTATGTTGGAATCCTAAAAGCCTTCGACATTCACATAAACACTGTGATTGACGAAGCTCAAGAAATTGATGAGGAAGGAAACCCTAAAAGATCAATTGGAAAAGTATTCTTAAGAGGGGACACAATAGTAATCATAAGTTCTCAATAAAAAAAAATTGATAACAATTTCGCAATTTTAGTTACAACAAACAACAAAAATTAGAAAGTGAACAAACTATACTTATCAGATTCGTCTAACTCATCAATAATCCGCTTAACAATAGCTTGCTTAGGGTCAGGTAATAACTCAACACGTGCTTTCAAATCCTTAAAATCCTTAAACGGCTCATAACGACGTTCCTCAATAATCTTCCACATATGTTTCTTACCAATACCAGGCAACAACTCTAATTGATGTAAACGAGTAGTTATTGGAATTGACTTATTAAAAAAAGTCACGTAATCAGATTCATTAGAACTAATAATATTATTAATAACAATTTCTAACTCTGCACTCGCAGTTCGAGTAAGATTCCTAACCATAACCCTACCCTTAACATGATGGATTTCCACGCGCTTCTCTTCACCTATGTAAACACGCTGACCTGGAATTAAATGAACTCCTTTTTTAGGAATAACTTCAAGCAAAGAAAAATGTTTTTCACCAATAACTTGCGCTACAGGAAGCCTTCTCTCCTCGAACGGGTGCCCGTGAGGAAGAAAATCCAATACTACAGCGAAAGTTTCGGTTTGTTTCATAATCATAATTAACTAACATATTTTTTTACAGCGTCCATGATACTCTTCAATTCATCATCATGTAAGTTCGATTTTGAATCAGCGAAAACGCTTTTTAACTCTTTTAACGTTCCGGGAAGCAAATCCACGATTTGAACTATTTGCTCTTCCTTCAAACGCCTTAACTCAAGATTTCTTAATTCTTCAACCAATTTTCTTGAATCCCTAATACCAAGTTTTTTGAATCGTGAAACGTGCTCCCAAACAAGTTTTTGCTCGTAATTCCTACTATCATCCTTACGACTCTTCAGCACGCCATGAACCTCAGCAATGGTGGTAGGCTCTTTTTCAAGTATTATAACGTTTTTCATTTTATCAATCTCAAATGTGCAGGGCACACTACAAGTGTTTTTTCCATATTGCCATCTTTAACAGTTATTGAATAACACGAGCCCCTTTTATTTTTTACCATTGCTATTTTCCCAAAATAACGCCTATGAGGAAATGCAAATTGATAGCTCGCGTTCGGCTTGATTAAAACACGATCACCTTGCTTCAAATTTTTTAACAAATCTGAAATCTTAAGTTTTCCACGATTACGTTTTTTAACACTAATCTTTTTACGCGTCTTACTTTTCAAACCTTTTGACTTCTTAACCATTATCAAAGAATACAACAAAACACTGTTTTTAAATGTTTTCTCTGCAAAAATTTG
>JAAOXS010000003.1 GCA_018220985.1 Nanobdellota archaeon | reverse complement strand
TTTGTTGACTTTGGATTCAAAACTGATAAAATAATAATACACCATGCAATAATAACAAAAAATGAAAACTTAAACAAAATAGACGAATCAATAATACTAAAACCAACACGAACACAAGAATACTGGATTTGGACAATGGACTACAACCCCGAACTAGATAAACTAAATTACTTGCAAATACAGGAATACCCCATAAAAGAATTTATGATAACAATAAAAAAACTCAATACTTCTCAAGAAATTCATTAAACAAATCACGAACGTAAACAAGCGCTTCGCTTGACAGTCCAGGATGACAACCAATAAAAAAACCATTACTCATCAAAAAATCGGAATTGCTTAATTTACCAAAAACATTAAAATCCTTATTTTTCATGAAAGGCTGCTTAGTAATGTTACCACCCATAAGCGGGCGAGTTTCAATTTTGTTTTTTTCAAGAAAAGAAGTGAAATCCCCTCTTGAAAAACCAACATCCTCTTTTAAAGATAAAGTGTAACTGTAATATGAATGTAATCCATTACGAGTTTCAAAAGGTAAATTAATCAAATGGGCGAATTTTTTAAAACTATTTGAAAAAAAATGTGCGTTAGACCTACGAATCTTAACAAACTCGTCAAGCTTATCTAATTGCACAACACCAAACGCGCCTTGCATTTCAGTTAATTTAAGACTAAAACCCGAATTATCATAAACGTAACGACGATCATAACCCTCAATACCAGGATTAGAAAAACGCTTAGTGCATAAAGCCTCAGGATTAATGTTAGGCGGACACACTTCGCACGAACAAAGCCTTCCAAATGCTCTTAAACTACGAGACAACTCTGCAATACGATTATCCCTTGTTAAAACCATACCACCCTCACCAGTGGTTAATATGTGTGATATGAAAAAACTAAAAGTTGACACGTCACCAAAAGAACCTACCAATCTCCCATCATACCTCGCCCCGTGAGATTCAGCTGCATCCTCAACCAAGAAAACACCATGTTCATCGCACAAACCCATTATCTTATTCATATCACAAGGATTGCCAAACATGTGAGGTAAAAACAAAATTTTAACATCAAACTTTTTAAACGCGCTTTCAAGCGCGTTAACACTAATATTCAAAGAAAACTTGTCACAATCA
The DNA here is from genome assembly GCA_018220985.1 of Nanobdellota archaeon. GTDB lineage: Archaea > Nanobdellota > Nanobdellia > PEZQ01 > PEZQ01 > JAAOXS01. The sequence continues at coordinate 90,760 of JAAOXS010000003.1, read as the reverse complement.
ACAAACAATGGTTTAAATCCAGCATCATAAATGGGAGTAATAGTTGTAGGATAATTAAGCGCTGACGTAGCAACAAGAGACCCCTGCTTAAAAATTTTTGATAAAGATTTCATAACAAGAAGATTAGCTGAACTTCCACTATTAGTTGAAACACCATACTTTTGAGAAAACATACCTGCCATTTTCCTTTCAAACAAATCAGTATGTTTACCCATAGTAATCCACCCATCAAGAAGCGTTGACAAAACCAAATTAACCTCCCTATGATCATACACAGGCATGCCAACACCAACCTTACTCTTACCCCGAACAAAACTTGGACTTTTAGAAGAATAATACTTCTCGATAAGAGAAAAAATTTCCTTCCTAATCATGAAATTATAAAACAGAAAACGTATTAATAAACTAATTGTCATTACAAAAAAATGAAGAAAAAAACAACTATCATAATTCCAACGTATAATGAAGAAAAAAACATTAAAAAAATACTGAAAATACTTGAACCAAAAAAACGTGAAATAATAATTGTAGACGATAACTCGCAAGATGCGACAGCGATGATTGCGAAAAAAATGGGTGCGCACGTGATAAGCAGACCAGAAAAAATGGGGATTGGCAGTGCCATAAGAGACGGGCTGAAACACGCAACATGTGAAAAAATCATACTTATGGATGCTGATTTCTCACATAACCCTCACCAAACAAAACAAATCGAACAAGAACTAGAAAAAACAAGCGTAGTATTTCTCTCAAGATTTGTTAAAGGCGGAGGTTTTGAACAAAAAGCTCATAGACTAATAGGCACTAAAACCCTTAACATACTTACAAAAAAAATTTTACGACTAAAAACGCAAGACAACACGAACGGACATTTTGGAATAAAAAAAGAAACAATAAAAAAAATACTGAAAAAATATGAAGAAAAAAAAGTAAACCCGTTTTACACATTATACCAAACAAGCATAGCATACGCGTGCTCTGAACTTGGAATAAAAATAAAAGAAATACCCACCACATACAAAAATAGGATGGCAGGAATAACAAAACTAAGTTCTATAAATACTGGAATAGAACAATTAAAAATGATAATAAAACTAAAAATAACTAATTTAAAAACATAGATTTATCACGCAATAAACCTCTCAAATTTTTTAAAGCGAAAACAGGTGATAAGCGAAAACTTGGCTCAACAAAACAAGAAAGAAAACAATTATTACACTTTTTCAAACTAACCCTACACTCCTGAAATTCTCGCGACTTCCAAATATTACTAAACGATGAATTATTCAAATTACCAACATTCTTACGTGAAGCCATACATGGAAACACACCACCATACGCGTTAACTTCAACAGCAACTAAACCAGCAAAACAAGAAAAACGAGGAATTATGCCTTTAAAATAACTAATAATACCATTATAATAATCAGACGAATCAGTGTATAAACCATTATCAATCATTAACTTTCTCGCACTCAAAAGCTCAACTTCAAAAATGCCAACATCATCTTTAGATAAGAAGATAGACTTGTCAACACCACCTTTCACATTAAAAGGATACTTATCATGAATTGGCGTTAAACGAAGACCATTAACGCCCAATCTCAAACATAATTCAATCATTTTTTTCAAATCAGAAACATTATTTTTAGACAATAAAGTATTAATCATAATATTAAGATGCGGGTTAAACTTTTTTAAAAACTTAACACCCTCAATTGCGCGATTAAACGTTCCATCAACACCCCTAACATTATCATGTTTTTTTTCAAAAGGCGAATCAATAGAAACTTGCACGGATGACAAACCAGCATGAGCTAAACGCTTACACATCTTTTTTGAAAGCAAAGAACCATTAGTAACAATAGAGCAACTCATTCCATTACTTTTAACTCTGCGAATTATTCTGAAAATGTCTTTATGAAGAAGAGTTTCCCCTCCAAAAAGGTAAAAAAATTTGACACCCATACGCGCAGCGTCATCAACTAAACTAAAAATTGTTCGAGTACTTAACTCAGTTTTAAATAAACTCTTATCAATCATGTTAACACGCCAAATACCACAATGCTTACAACGCAAATTACAACTACGAGTGATTTCAAGATAAACAATTAAAGGAGATTTTGGAATTAAACCCAAATGTTTTGAATAAAAAATGTTGAAAGCGTGAAATCCTAACTTAAAAAAATCAAACATGGAACAAAACAATAAATCTCAGTTATTTAAGAATATACTTTTCTATAATACTCATGAGTAAGAAATATGCCCTGCTTAAGACTTACTTGCTGCTTAAAACCTAATTTTCTTAACTTAGAAATATCAGGACATCTTCTGTCAACAGAACCTTCAGGTGAAGGTTTAAACTTGATTTCAACATCATGACCAAGCACTTCAAACATTGTTTTCGCAAGATCAGCCATTCTAATCTCCTCAGAATCATTACCAACATGAATTGTTTGACCTGAACACTCATCACTTCTCATAACTTGAATTGTCGCTTTAACAGTATCAGATACGAAACAAAACGCTCGAGTATTATTGCCTAAAATATTAAAAGGATTGGCATTATTGTACACGCGCTCTAAAAAATTAGGTATAACATGCTTGTCACCCATTCTCGGACCGTAAACATTATGGTATCGAATAATTCTCATATCAATGTTGTAATCCCGCTCATAATTAATAAAAGCCATTTCACCAATTAGTTTACTCGCAGCATATGTCCAGCGAGGATTAGACACATCATTTAAGTGAAAAGGAACGTTCTCAGGGGTGGGTATTCGTAAACCAATATGTGTCATGGCATCAGCGTAAAACTCTGAAGAAGAAGAAATTAGAATACGTTTACTGCCACTATTAATAAACCAATCAAGAATGTTGATATTAACCAAAGTATTGTTTCTCAAAAGCTTAGCTGGAATTGTGTAAAAATTTTCAGTACCGTTAATTGAAGCTAAATGATACACTTCATCGTAATCACTTCCGATTTTAGCAATATCCCCTTGACTTGTTAAATCAACATCTAACAAATGAACATTACTTTTAGATAACAGTTCTTCAAACAGTTCATCTTTTTTTCCCCGAACAAAATTGTCAAGTACGAAAACTTCACAATCATGTGATAATTCTTTAGACAGATGATAGCCAATAAAACCAGCACCGCCCGTTACAAGAACTTTTTTCATAAACCAACACTCAAATAGTTAATATCCTTCAAATTTAAAAAATTTTCTTTACTGAAAACACGCCACGCATCAAAAAAAACGCTCTTAGGTCGCATACTAAAACAAATTTTACTAACATCCAACTTCGCGTAAGAAACGTGATTATTCAAAAACAAAACAACATCAGCATTTTCACAACCCTCATAAACAGAATCGCAACCAATCACTCCAAAAGAAGAAAGTTCTGTTTTACTAATAACCGGGTCAAAACCGTAAATGTTACTAGAATACTTTTTTAATTCATCAACAACTAACAGCGCAGTTGAACCTCTCAAATCACTTGTTTCAGGATGACCTTTAAAAGAAAAACCTACAACAAAAAATTTAGCATCAGTAACACTCTTACCTGCACGCTCTAAATGAAACTTTATTCTACTAACAATTCTTGAAGGAACTGACTCGTTAACTTTACGACCAGTAAAAACAAGATTATCATAAAAACCAAGTTTTGAATATAACTCTGCTAACACATGCGAATCCTTAGGAATACACGAACCACCCACTCCAGGACTTGGAAAAGGAATGTTATTACGTGAATAATCCTTGTTAGCGGAATTAATTAATTCAAAAGCATCTAAACCCAATTTTTCACACGCAAGAGCTAATTCATTAGAATACGCAAAAACAACATCTCTAAAAGAATTATCCATCAACTTAATCATCTCAGCAGACTCTATACTGGAAACATTTAAGACAGAACTAAATGTGCTAAAAAAACTGTTAGCATAGTTAATATCATCACTTCCAAACCCTCCAATGATTTGAGGCACAACACTAAATTCTGAAAGTGATGCGCCTTGAACAGTACGGTCCGGCGCGTACACGAAAAAAAAATCACTACCCACACGTAAACCAGAATTTTTTTCAAGTAAAGGAATAACAATATTTCTAGAAGTTTTAACAGGAACAGTTGAACGCAACACCACTAACGAATTTTTTTTAATAAATTTAGAAACATCACTCACAACACTAATTAAATGCCCATCATTAAAAACACCATTTGATTTATTAAGGGGTGTTCCCACACAAATAACGAAAACGTCAAACAACTCTTCTTTAGATAATGCATTACCAACACGCAATAAACCACTACAAGTTAATGAATCAAACAAACTCTTAAAATCACGTTCGTAATTAGGAAAATTATCACTAACCAACTGATTTATAACACCATCATTAGAATCAACACCGAAAACACTAAAACCAGCATTACCCACTGCAAAACAAAAAGATAAACCCACAGGCCCCAACCCGAAAACAGCAACTTTCACAATACTCAAAACAGAACTGATAATATAATTAATAGTTTGTGCCCAAAAAAAAATGTATGAATAATTATTAAAACTAATTAATTGAATAAAACACTTCTTTACCTTCCTTACTCCTTTTCAAAACACCATCCTTAACCAACGTATTCATCTTACGAAAAAAAGTTGCGCGAGAACAGACACCTTCATCCAAACAACGTGCTAAAACATCAGTAGAATTAACAGGACCATTGTAAGATTCAATAATGTTCAAAACAGAACCCTTCTTTTTAGAAGGCTTACCAGTTTTTTTCTTTTTCTCAACAACCTTAACCATTTTTTTCTTCTCAGATGGTAAAATAATCTTACCCTCACCACTAATCACATTCTTAACTTCAAACAAAGTTACAGGTGAATAAGATTCTGAAGAAAACAAACTCTTAATCCTATCAATCATGATTAAATAAAAACAATGAAGAGTTTAAAAAAATTTATGTAAAAAAAAGTAGAAGCCGAGTTTTTTTAAAGCTCGGCAGCTGTAACAACCCTAACTTGACGAGAAGAACTAACCTTAGAAGAATTAGCCACAACCCACTTAGCACCAGCATCCCTAGCTGATTCAAACAAAACCTTATCCAACTCACCGTCCAAAACAACAGCGTGAACAGATTCCATTTCGTTCAAAGCACTATTCAACGCGGAAATAGGTACTTTACCCATAACCTGCAAAGCACTATCAAGAATGTAAGCACCTTTACTACCCACTATTTCTTCAGAAAAATTCTTGAAAACAGAATACTCCTTAGAATTAGAAGCTAATTTCTTAACAACCGGCGCAACTTTTGAAACTGTTTGACTTGCTTGAACAGGCTTAAATCTAGGATTACTAGTATTAAAAGTTCTTTTTACAGGTAGAGTCTTTGTATAACCACCATTACCATTGAATTTAGCTTGGTCAACAGGAACCTTAGCCCTAATAGACTTATGAATCTCCTTATTAGTTAATTCCTCAACCTCACGACCTGGCGGTGCAGTTGCGACAAAATCTATTTCAGCAACACGCTTAAGAGCTGTCACAATCAAATCGCCTCCACGATCACCATCAATGAACACTGTTACATCCTTAATCTTTGATAATTCTATAATGGATTTAGGAACTGAAGTTCCATTCATAGAAATAACATTACGAAAATCGTGCTTTAACAAATTAATAACATCCGCCCTGCCTTCAACAAGAATTACTTCATCAGAATCCCCAACACTAGGACCGCAAGGCAATTTTTCAGGCCCGTACTCCTTAATTTCCATAGTCCTAACTGACTTGAAAACAGTCTCGGAAATCTCCTTACTATCTGGTAAAGTATCATACACCATTTTATGTAATAATTCTTTAGCGCGTTCCATGATGTAATTTCTTTTAGCAACTCTAACATCATCTATTTTAAGAACTGCAATTTGAGAATCACAAGGACCGATTCTTTCAATAGTTTCAATAGACGCGCCAATAATAGCTGTTTCCGCTTTATTTAAAGAAGATGGAATTATTATTTCACCTTCAGCTTTATCCTTACGATTAATTAATTTAACATCAATTCTACCAATACGACCTGATTTTTGAAGCTCCCTAAGCTCCAAATCACTACCCAGCAAGCCTTCAGTTTGACCGAAAATAGCGCCGATAACATCAGGCTTTTCAACAATACCTGTTGACTTGATTGATGCAGTGATTATGTATTTTGTTGATACAGGGGCAATTTTTCCCATATTTAATTCACCTCAATTATATATTTTTTTTATTTTATTAGAATAAATTAAAACCAAACAATACTTACTACACATTCCAACCATCTCTTTTTTTTCCTAGCAAAAAAAAAATGACTGGTGTTTTTGTGAGTGGGAATTATTGTGATTATGAGTTATTCTATGATTTACGCGAGTATATTTTTTTAATGTTTTTTTGCAACCCGATGCTCCGACAACGCTTCATTCAATCAAACTAATGAAAAGTCTGTCCACGAGCACCTTTACATCGGGTTTACACTACAATTAATCTGAAAAATGGTTTATAAAGTTTTCTAAAAAAACACGTTAAAAAAATGATAAATTCACTAGGATTTATACATTTGCAGAAAAGACTTAGCTTCATTAATAACTTCCTTAACATCACGGCTAATTTTAGCAACCCAATCCTTGTAAACACCCTTAGCAAGAGCAGGAGAACCCTGTTTACCATACAAATACTTATCAAAAAAACCCTTCAAGAAAACAAGATAAGGATTTGCCTCCCACTTACCACCATAATCAGTAACAATACTGCCTTGAAAAACCATTAAAATATTTCCCTCATACATTTCACGTTTTTTTCCACCATCCTCAATTTCAACCTTTTTCAAACCTGAAGCGTGAACTTTCAACCAAATCTTCAAAAGAGAATAATCATCAACACTCTTCTCACCCTCCCAAATAAAACCGTAAAGAATACCATCAGGCTGGTGTTTCAACTTATGATCCTTCTCAGTAATATCATAATCCAACTCGCAAAAAATGCTGTTAAGTAACTCGTAAAAATCTTTCATATCAAAAACTCCTGAATATGAAACCTTCTTTTTAACAACTAAATCCGCAGCCAAAACAACAACACCTCTAACATAATAATTATTAAGTTAAAATACAATAAAAAAGTTACTGCAAAGCGTCAACGCAATTATCACAAACCATACCTTCCTTATGCTCCTTTAAATAAGATGAATCACTGCAAATATCGCAAACACCCTTAACACCATCCAAAGATCTAATATCCAAAACAGACTTATCCTGAACAAATTTTTCAACAAGTAAATCAATAATAGCAGGCTGAATCCTTAACAAATCAGTCTGAGTAATCAAACCCTTAAGTTTTCCTTTCTCAACAACAGGAAGCCTGCGAACACCATAATCCACCATTAATTTAGCAGCTTCGCTTAAAGTCTTTTTAGGACCAATAGATAAATGACGACGCGTCATAATATCAGAAACTTTCAAATTCAAATCCTTATTTTTAAGAATAACATGCTCAATAACATCAGTCTTCGTTAAAATACCTAATAACTTACCATTCTCAACAACAAGCAAACTACCCTTACCATCATTAATCAATTTTTTACTCACTTCAAAAATACTTGCACTGGCAGAAATAGTTTTAGGAGAAGTAATCATAGCATCAATAACTAATAACTCATTTTTCTTTGAAAGAAAATTCAAAACGTTCATAACAAAAATAAAAAGCACTGAGTTTAAAAAGATTATCTTAATCTTAACGTGTCAAGATTACGTAAAGCTGAAGTCTCAACATAAAACTTCTGATGTAAAGTAGAAGCAAGATCAAGAACCGAACTTTTCTCACCATGAACCACCACAATCCTACGCGGCTTAGGGTTTAAAGAACCAACATAACTAATTAACTCACTGCGAGAAGAATGACCTGAAAAACCACGAATCGCTTCAACACGAAGCTTAATAGGAATAGTTTGAACGCGTTTACCTATTTTCTTAAGAATCTCCTTAGAACCCTCCTCAATTTTCCTACCTAAAGAACCAGGACCTTGATAACAAGTAAAAATAAGAGTGTTCCTAACATCATCAGCTAAACTCTCCAAATAAAAAACTGAAGGACCGCCAACAAGCATGCCACTTGTAGCAAGGATTATGCAAGAACCCAACTCCTCAACAATTTTCTTACGCTCCTTCTGTGAACCAACATGCTTCAAACTCTTACTTAAAAAAGGATTATTATTATCATTAAAAATTTGAGAAGAAACCTTACGATTAAAAAATTCGGGATAAGTAGTGTGAATAGCATTAACATCCCAAACCATACCATCAACAAAAATAGGCACGTCAGGAATAACCTTCTTACGAAGAGCTTCCTCTAAAACAATTATTAACTCTTGCGCACGACCCACACCGAGAACAGGTAAAATAACTTTACCACCATTCTCCAAAGTTCCATTAACCAAATCAATAATGCTCTTCTCAGCCTGATCAACACTTGGAGGCTCCTGCTTAGCGTAAGTGGATTCCATAACCAATGTTTCAACACGCTGAAAAGACTTATGAGCCGGAGGTAAAAGCTTAGTGCCATTCGTCTTAAAATCACCAGTATACAATAAATTATGAAAACCTTCACCAATATTCATGTGAACCATAGAACTGCCAAGAACATGACCAGCATTAAACAATGTTAAACGAACATCAGCAGTTATATCAGTAACAACACCATAATCCAAAGTGATAACGTGCTTCAACATCTCCTTAATATCAGTAATAGAATAAAGATTATTCTTACCCTCCCTTTGAGAAACATTAATACTATCAATTTGAAGCAAAGTACTCACATCACGAGTGGCTTCAGTGCAATAAACAGGACCCCTATAACCATACTTAAACAGAAAAGGAATAAGACCGCAATGGTCAACATGAGAGTGAGAAATAACAACAGCATCAATACTCTTAAAATCAACCTCAGGCGCGTTCAAAAAAGGAAACGCGTTCTCATCACTTGCAACATTAATACCACAATCAACAAGAACTTTTGATTCAGGAGTGAAAACAAGAAAACAAGAACGACCAACCTCTCTTGCACCACCCAAAGCTGAAAACCTAATCCAATAATTCTTATTCTTATGAAAACCAGCGTAAATTTTCTTACCAATATCGTGTAAAAATTTTCTACGATAATCAGAATGCTTAAACAAATTATAACGAATAGTTTTAACCAAATCACTCTTGATTGAAGGACTGCGCCTAATCATAGGCGACCACAAAGTTTGTTTCTGAATCTCCTGAACAATACCGCCACCCTTGCCAATAACCACACCAGGCTTAACTGACTCAATAACCACAATACTTCGCTTTTCATCAAACAAAACTTCATCAATAAATGCTTCAGCAGGTATTAACTTTCTAATCTTACTCTCAGCCTGTTCAACAGGTAAAAGAATTGACTGGTCAGCCCTAACCTCAACCCGTTTCTTTATTGTATTAACAACTTTCTTAATAACAGCACCGCAATCAAGAACAAAAGACTTGTTCTTAGAGTACAAAACAATATTAGCCCCTTCAAACAAAGTATCAACTATCATTGCGTTCTTGGGGAGTAGTTCACTTACTTTTTTCAATATGGGGTATTTTTCTTCATCCATAATCTCATCCTAAAAATAAAAAATTCCTTTTCAAATCACTGTTTTTAAATAATTACCAATCTCTGTTTTTGACAATTCCTTCAAACCATCATTATTAATTATGACAACATCAATACCGTCACCAGTAGCCATATCCCTCTCAATAGCGACATTAACAGATTTAACAGCAAGCTTGATTGCTTCACTTAAATTCATATCCTTCTTATAATGCTCTTGAAGCATACCATAAGCAAAAACACTACCTGAACCTGTTGAAATAAATGCGTCCTCAAGCTTAGCTCCATCAGGACCTAAAACAGATAATGAAAAACCCTTCTTATCCTTACCACCCAACAAAAACTGCACGTAATAAGGGTAAATCTGATTTTTTCCACTGTAAAGAATATGTGATAAAAGAGTTGATAAAGCTTTAACACTTGTCTTACGCTGGTTTTTGAATTCGAAAAGCTTAGCTTCAGCTTTCACATAACGGATAAGCATTTGAGCATCACCAACACCACCCGCAATAGTAATTGCGATATCATCAATTAACTGATGAATTTTTTTCACATTCTTATGAGCAATCAAATAACCCATAGAAGCACGCTTATCAGCTGCTAAAACTACACCTTCATCACAAATGATTCCAACAGTTGTTGTTCCTTTTTTAGGCTCAATGTTATTTTGCATTATAGACTCACCAGAATAAAATGGTCTTAGATTTTAATGAGTAATGAGTGGAAAAATATGTTTATAAATCTTACTGTATTATAATATTTCTAATGAAAATAACGGGACAGAAACTCTTCGCGATTTTTGTAACAGTAATATTTGTAGGACCATTATTAGGTCTGTTCTTTCAAAACCCTTCAATAACAGGAGCGGTTAATTACGTTGACGTTATTGGCGGTTTCAAAGACACCAATAAAACCGCTATTTATGAGAATGAATCATTAGTAATATGGTTTTTTGGCACTACAACATGCGAGTATTGCACTTGGGAAAAACAAGTGCTAACAGATGTTTTAACCAATTTTGAAAAAGTAACATTAAAAGACTATTACTTAGACAGCGAATATGATATGACCTATAAAATAAGCGCGTTTGAGATTTCAATGTTTCAAGAATACAACCCCAAAGGATATGTACCATTACTAATTATTGGGAACAAATATTTTAAAGTAGGCTCAGGAGAAACTAATGGTTATGCAAATGAAAAACAATACTTAACACAACTCATAAGCAATTTAATACTAAACAACGATATTCTCCAGTAAAACATATTCTTAATCAATGTTTAGTATGATTTACCAACATAAACTAACACTTTAGCAGATCTATTGCAAACAACACACTTATCAGAAGACTTGGGCTTCTCTTTAACATCCACACGAGTTCCGCGAACCTCAACACCAGCAAAATCGTTTTTAAGTTTTTCAGCGCAACCCTCGCCATCCAAATCAACAGAGCAGAAAGGCACTTGAACAAAACCACCACTCTTCAAATTTGAAGATAACTCTTTCAAATTATTCGCAACAAACATTTTATCATTAAAATAATTATCAGCCCGCTTAACAATACTTTTTTGAATATCACTCAAACTCTTTCTCGCACTCGTGATTAAAGACCTATCAGTAACAAACTTTTTCTCACCAGTATCACGCCTAACAAACACAACATGCTTTCTCTGAATATCTTTAGGACCTATCTCAACGCGTAAAGGCACACCCTTCAACTCCCATTCATTAAACTTCCAACCAGGACTGTAAAAATCACGCTCGTCCAAAAAAACTCTGAAACCTGATTTTTTGAGTTTTGAAAACAATTTTTTAGCACTTGACAAAATTTTACCCTTATCCTTATTTGTAAGAATTGGAATAATCACAATTTGATAAGGTGAAATTTCAGGAGGTAAAATCAAACCCTTATCATCCCCATGCAAACCAATAATGCTACCAACCATACGCCAAATAGAAGGACCATAACAAGTTTGCCATACAAAATCCTTCTTACCACTCTCATCACCGAACTCAATACCTAAACGCTTTGAAAAATTTTGGCCGAGCAAATGAGTACTTGGTTGCTGAGTTATCTTACCATTCGGCATTAAAGAATCAGCAGCGTAAGTGTACACCGCGCCAGGAAACTTATCCCAAGCAGGTCTGTTAAAGAAAATGAAAGGAATGCCAAATTTTTGATGCATGACATCCTCACTCATACGCATGTCTTCCAACACTTGATTTTCAGCTTGCTCGCGAGTAGTGAAAGCGTTATGGGATTCAATCCACCAGAACTCCCTACCGCGAAGAAAAGCGCGAGTCATCTTACTCTCATACCTGAAAACTTGACATCGTTGATAAAGCTTTAATGGTAAATCACGATGACTTCTAATCCATAACGCGTACATAGGATACATAGCTGTTTCACTTGTAGGGCGTAAAGCATACTTCTCCTCAAACTTTTTGTAATCACTGCCGCCTTCAGTCACCCAAAAAACTTCAGCTGAAAAACCTTTAAAATGCTCCTCCTCCTGCTTCAAATTGGATGCTGGAATAAGAGTTGGAAACAAAACAGGCAAATGACCATTTTTTTGTAACTCATCCTCGTACAATTTGTACATGTTATTCATAAGCATTGTTGCCCAAGGCCGATTAACTATGAAACCCTTAATATTATACCTTATATCCCCAAGTTCCGCTTTTTGAATTATTTGCGAGTACCACTCACTAAAATCCTTACTTTTCTTAACAGTTAATCCTTCCTGCTCACTCATAAATAACTCACCAAGTTTATTATTAAATTAATATAAGTAAAACTAGAAAAACCTTTTCTAGAATGGGGGACACTCACCCAATTTCATAAAAAAAATTAAACAAAACTTATTATTTAAAATTTTTCAACACTACAAAAATACTAAAAGATTGGTTCAAAATTTCTTTATTAAAGAAATATTAGAACACGTCCTGCTAAAGTTCTTTTTTAGTCAAGCTTTTTTCTTACCCCTCAAAAAAAAAAGATTAGAATGGGTCCTCCCAGATTTGAACTGGGGTCTAAGGCTCCCAAAGCCCTAATGCTAACCAGGCTACACTAAGGACCCGTCAAACAATAAAACACGAAAAAGTGGTTTAAAAAGGTTTTGGGAAAAAAAATTATTATTAAATATACTTCCTATCCTTTGATTTACTTAATTGTTTAGAAACATAAGATTTACCCATAAACACATTAGAAACTTGAGGATTAATATTTTCATAATTAGGATGTGATGAAACAGCATTTAAAATATCAATAACATTAACTTCTGAAGATTCAATAGCGTCCAATAAAATACTTTGAAAATTCAACTCAAGTTTCTTACAAATATTATTAAGTCATTTAACAAATTTTTTCCAACTTCTTCATTATTCATTTAAAATCACAACACAATTAACAGAGCAGATCAGTTAAGCCAAACTTCTCCGCAACATAGCTCAAATTAGGTTCACCACAATTAATACCCTTATTTTTAATATTTTGCATAATATCTAAACATTCTAAAATATGAATATACAAATTTTTCCTAGCAACAACACTATTCGAATTTTTAGAATTAAAAATTTTTGCAGAAACTAAAATATCTGGCATAATAGGCAACCCAGAAAAAGTTTCAACTTTAGAAAGAATTTGATTAAATCTGTAAAAATCATCATTAACATTTGTATCATTTAAGTTAAAATTAGAAGTAGCTAAATTAGTTGTCTCTAACTTAAAACCGATTTTATTATTAATTTTCTTTAAATTATCAAGACTAATATTTCCTTCAAAAAGATTACCATTATAGAAAAAACCACCAGAATAATTTCCTTTTCTCTTTTTAATACGATATATTAACGCATTATTATTTGTTAAATCACTCATCAATAAATTTTTTTTATTAACAATCTGCTGAGGACTAATATCTTTTAAATCAATATTGTCTAGATTAATATTTGAAAAATTGTTTTTATAAATTGTTTCTTCAGGAATAAAAAATTCATTATCATCCACATAGCCTTCTTTTTGATTAAATTCTATCATTTTTCACACCACAACATATAGTTAGATAAAAATAATGTAAAATACCATTTATAAGTCTTTTTAAATTAGGAAAAACTTAAAAAACAAAGAAAAATAATAAAGAACAGGTGAGTAAATACAAAACAACACGAAAAAAACAAAAAATTCTCGTATGCACAGCATGGCCTTACGTGCATGACTTACCGCACTTAGGGAACTTCCTGCAAATACTAAGCGGAGACGCAATAACAAGATACTACAAATCACGCGGATACGAAACCATTTACGTAAGCGGAAGCGACTCTCACGGCGCCAGAATGGAATACGAAGCAACAAAACGCGGAACAACACCAAAAAAACTCGTTTACGACAACCATAAACAACTCAAAAAAATAATAGAAGAATTCAACGTAGAATTTGACAACTACACAATCACGCACAACACCACACACCAAGAATTCGTAAAACGGTTTTACGAAAAACTAGAAAAAAATGGTTACATCACAAAACACGAAGAAAAACAAGTTTACTGCAAAGACTGTGAAAAATTCTTAGCAGACAGATTCGTACAAGGAACATGCCCTCACTGCAAAAAAGAAGGGGCGCGAGGCAACCAATGCGAAACTTGCGGAAGAATACTAAACCCAGAGGAACTAATAAAACCGCACTGCTGCATATGCAACGGAAAAAACATCATCCAAAAAGAAACAACACACTGGTACTTCAACTTGCCAAAAATAGAACCAAAAATTGAAAAATGGTTCAACACAAAAAAGTGGACAGGAACAGTAAAAAACTACACGGCAAGATGGTTTAAAGAAGGACTGAAAGAAAGAACGATAACACGCGACCTGAAATGGGGAATACAAGCACCATTCAAAGGAGCTGAAAAAAAAGTCATATACGTCTGGGCGGAAGCAGTTCTCGGATATGTTAGTGCAGTAAAAGAACTATACAAAGGAAACAGGAAATGGTTAAAATACTGGCAAGAAGAAAACGTAAAACAAATACACACAATAGGAAAAGACAACATACCTTTCCACACAATAATACTCCCAGGATTACTATCCGCAAACAATGAAAAATGGCACTTACCAGACCAAGTTTTAACAACTGAATTCTTAAACTGGGAAGAAGGAAAAAAGTTTTCGAAAACGGAAAAACGCGGACTATTCGTAGGCGAAGCACTACAAATATTGCCAGCACAATACTGGAGATTTTACTTACTCTCAAACAGACCTGAAACACGAGACGTGAACTTTTCATGGGTGGAACTTGAAAAATCAATCAACGCAGAATTAATAGGAAACATCGGAAACTTGGTGAACAGAACCCTAACACTAATACACAGACACCACCCTAAAGGATTAAAAAAACCAACACTAAATGCTGAAGACAAAAAATTAATAGCAAAAATAAAAAGCACAGGACTAACAATAGAAAAAGAAATAGAAATAACTGGCAGCTTGAAAAATGCTCTTAAAACAATTTTAGAACTAAGCTCGAAAACAAATACGTACTTCCAAAAAAGAGAACCGTGGAAAAACGAAAAACTACGCGAAAACACATTATACACGAGCTATCAAATAGTAAAAACGTTAAGTGTTTACTTACAACCATTCACGCCATCAATCACAAAAAAATTGAAAAAAATAATAGGAAAACAAGATTGGAACAGCATAACAAAACTGGAATCAATTATTAAAATAAAAAAACCAGAAATCCTCATCAAAAAAATTGATGTAGAAAAAATCAAAAAAGAATATGAACAATTTAAAAAAAAAAAAGGTAAAAACATGATAAGATATGAAGACTTCTCAAAACTTGAAATAAAAATAGGCACAATCAAAAAAGTAGAAGAAGTAAACGGTGCTGATAAACTATACAAAATCACTGTAAACACTGGAAAAGATAGGGTTATTGTATCAGGAATAAAACAAGAATACACAATAAAAGAACTGCTAGGCAAACAAATAGTTGTACTAACAAACTTAGAACCCAAAAAATTACGTGGAATAGAAAGTCAAGGAATGCTATTAGCCACGGAAATAAATGGAAAAGCAGTACTATTACAACCAGACAAGAACGTGAAAGAAGGCAGTGAAATTTGTTAAACAATTCCAAAAGAAACACTACAATTCCCTAAAGAACAAACAACTGATACTAAAAATACTAACACAAAACGTGTCCTGACAAAGAAAAAAACACAAATTAGAAAATGATACATAACAATTAATACGAATAATAAATAAAACACAAAACATTAAGCAAACAAGCAATAACAACAGAAAAAACAGTATTTAACCCAAAAATACACCCCTCCATTTCCTATGGAAACTTTTGAGGGCAATAGGTTTAATAAATAAACCACGAATAATACAAGAATATGAAACCCGAAGAAAAATTCAAGCTCAAACAAACAATAAAAAAGCTTGAACAAATAAGAGGAAAAGGCACAGAACTAATTAGTGTATACATTCCAGACGGGTACAGCATAAACCTAACAACAAACCAAATAACATACGAAAAAAGCACAGCAGTCAACATAAAAAGCAAACAAACAAGAAAAAACGTGCTCGCAGCACTGGAAAAAATACTTGTAGAACTACGAAAATACAAACAAACACCACCAAATGGAATGATAATATTCTGCGGAAACACGGGCGGAGAAAGAATAAACCTTAAAATCTGGGTGTTTTCACTACCAGAACCACTGAAAACAAAAATGTACAGGTGCGACCAAATATTCTGGCTAGAACCATTAAAAGAAATAATACAAGACAAAGCTGAATACTTAATCGTGTGCGCAGACTTGCAAGAAGCAGCACTCGGCGTACTAAAAGGAAAACACATACAATCACTAAAAAAAATGGAAAGCAGAGTACCAGGAAAATTCAGGGCAGGAGGGCAAAGTGCGGCAAGACTAGCAAGACAAAGAAAAGAACAAAAACAAAGCTACATGAATGAACTTGGCAGAATAATAACAAAAGCCATGGAAAAACATGGCACGCAAAAAATAATACTCGCAGGACCAGGACCATTCAAAGAAGAACTGAACAATGAACGATTCCTCGGACAAAACTTGAAAAAAATAATAGGACTAGTAGACGTAGGATACGCGGGAACAGATGGTTTCGAAGAAGTACTGCAAAAAAGCGAAGACCTCATAAAAGAAGAAGAATTATACAATGAAAAAAAAGAACTGCAAGAATTCTTTGAAAAACTCGCGAAAACACCGAACAAAACAACATATGGATACTCACAAGTACTAAACATAATTGAAACAGGAGCAGTGGAAAAAATATTCATAACAGAAAACAACACAGAAGAAAAAATAGAAAAAATCAATGACATCGCGAAAAACTATGGCACACAAATAATGATAGTAAGTACTGAAACACGAGAAGGAGAAACATTAAAAGCACTTGGAGGAATAGGTGCAATACTGCGCTATGAAATAAAAACTTAAATAAGGAATAACTTCTAAAAACAAAATATTATGAATGAAACAAGACAAATAGGAATGCACTCAATAAAAAAAGGCTCGTACATCGTGGTTGACGACGTACCCTGTAGGATAACAGACATACAAACAAGCGCACCAGGAAAACACGGCCACGCGAAAGCAAGAGTAACAGCTGTAGGGCTAATAGATAAAAAAAAAAGAGTATTTGTAAAACCTGGCGACGCGAAAGTAGATGTGCCAATAATAAATAAAAGACAAGCACAAGTGATGAGTACGAAAACAGATAGTAAAACAATAGATGGAAAAACAACAACTACACACATAGCGAATGTTATGGATTTGGAAAGTTACGAAACATTTGACATGGAAATACCAGAAGAATTATTGAATAAAGTAATAGAAGGTTCTCAAATAATGTTCTGGGAAGTAATGGGTGAAAAAATAATGCAAAGAGTAGGGTAAAAAAAAAACATTATTTTTTTAATAAATCATTAATTAAAACAACAGGGTCCAAATCAGCTTCCAAACTATTCGCAACAACTTCCTGCCTGCCAGAAAAATCATTAACTTGTTTTCTACCAAAAACAGTAATAGTCTTACCTAACAATTTAGAACGTAAAATACTTAACAAACCATCATTAGAATTGGAAATAACAAAATCATCATAAACTTGCTTAGAAGACAAACCTGAAACTGTCTCAGCCACGTTACCGAAAAGAACAGCACGAACAATCTCACTACCAGTATCCAAATTCAAACTCAAAACCAAATTCTTAACAGGAACAGAAGTAAGATGAGAAGGACAAGAACCAGTCTTAACACCTTTACGACAATCAGGGCAAACATCAAAAAAACTAACCCTATCAAAAACGTGAGTTACACTTGCAGTAACTGAATCGTCCTGAGCCTTCTGAGAAAAAACAGGTTTAACTTCAGGCATTTTAACACCTTCAGGATTAATAAGAATCCTAGACCTATTAGACAAGTGAACTTCAATATCACGCAAACCCTGACGAGAATACGCGTTTTTCACAGAAATAACATCACCAACAACAATTTTATTCTCACTTAATAAAGCAGTCATATTATTCCATAAAGTAACACGAATACTACCAGAACCATCACCAATCACAAAATTACCAACTTTACCCTTACGACCTTTAGATTCAAAAGAATTAACTGGAAAAATATTAGTAACACGACCATTCACACTCACACTCTTCAAACCAGGAACAACATTCTCCAAAGGTAAAGCCTCATCAACATTATCAGGTAAAAATTTCACGCCCAACTCGTTCGCAACAATGTAAGCAGCACCCTCATCACTAACCAAACCCTTCATACTTTCCTTTTTAGCATCAACCATTTTCAAAACTTCAGCGCGGGAAAGACTTGTAGAACTAAGAGTACGCTCAATAATTTTCTCAAAAGGAATTTGAATCATTATAAAAAAAACAAAATATTACGAACAATATAAAAATATCCATACCAGCGGACATGTCCGTCAAACACAAAAAAACAATATTTCACAAGAAACAAAAAGAATAAATATTACAATATTATAAAAAAATAATTATGAGAGGTAGACCTGCAAAAAGCAAAGTTAGAAGAAAAATAGCGGCAATACTCCAACACGTAAATAATTCTTATGGATACGAAATATACAAAAACTACAAAAAAATATTCGGACCAGTAAAAATGAGAACAGTATACTATAACCTAAGAAAAGGTGTAATGCTCAACGAATTCTTAATACAAGACATAAAAAGAGAAATAGGAAACTACACATGGGGCAATGAAACAGAAAGAATATACTATGCAAACGGACCTTACTCAGAACCAATAATACTTGATGAAACGCAAAAAATAAAACTGCAAAAAATGGAACAAAAAAACCAAGAAATAAACAAAGAAGAAATAACAAAAACAATAATAGATGAAATAAAAGATGAAATAAATGAATACGCAAAAAACTTCAAAATATACACTGTTAATATTAGAACCAAAAAATACGAATTAATAACTAAAAAAATTAAAAAATTAAAAAATTGGGATAAACAAAAAACGAATAGAATAGAAATTGAAGAAATAGAAAAACAGCTAAAAAATTATGAATACTGACATACCCCATTATTTCTTATGGAACACTAAAATGAATTAACACTTAAGAAAATGCTGTAAAACACCATATTAAAACAATTCCAAAAAAACAAAAAAAAATAACAAAAAAAAATAATATAATAAATTACAATATTGTAATAATATATATTATATAATAATTATTATTTATATTATTATATTATAATCCTTACATAAGAAATCAAGGTTATTTTACATAGGAAATGATGGTGTTGTTACATATGAAGTTGTGGGGTGTTCAAAACAAAAATCGTTTTCAAATAGCTCCATTTGAAATAATGGTGTGTGGGGATAACATTAATAAACTTCTATTTCTTGTGGAATGTGTATGGTGGGAGTTACTCAGAAATCCTTGGATGATATTTTTAATGACTTTCTCGAAAATAAAAGAATATTTCTTGACAAAGCATCATTAACTCAAAAACACACTCCTGAAAATATTCCTCATAGGGATGAGCAAATAATGCAAATAGCAAAAATTCTTGCACCTTGTTTAAGAATGGAAAAACCATCAAACTTATTCATTTATGGTAAAACAGGTACTGGTAAAACAGTTACTGTATCACACGTTATTAACAAACTTGTTGAAAAATCTAAGGAAAGAGAAGTTGACATAAAATTTATTTATTTAAATTGTAAACTTAAACGCGTTGCAGATACTGAATATAGATTAATCGCTCAATTAGCAGAGTCTTTTGGAAAAACAGTTCCGCCAACAGGACTTCCAACTGATGAAGTTTACAACATTTTTTACAAAACAATTGATGATAAAAAAAGAATAATAGTGCTCGTCCTTGATGAAATTGACCATTTAATCAACAAAGCGGGTGATGAAATATTATATAACTTAACTAGAATTAATTCATCACTTAAAAATTCTGAACTCACATTCATTGGTATTTCTAACGACCTTCGCTTCACTGAAAAACTCGACGCACGAGTTAAATCAAGTTTAGGTGAGGAAGAAATAATTTTCTCACCATATAACGCTCTTCAATTAAGAGATATTCTCCAAGAAAGATCCAAACAATCATTTTATGATAATGTTATTAGTGAAAGTGTTATTTCAAAATGCGCAGCTTACGCTGCAAGAGAACATGGTGATGCAAGACGTGCTCTTGATTTATTAAGAGTCGCTGGAGAGTTAGCTGAAAGAGACGCTTCCCAAATAATAACTGAAGAACACATAGATATAGCAGATAATAAAATGGAAAAAGACAGGCTTATGGAAGCGATTATAAAACAACCAAAACAAAGTCAAATAGTTCTTTACGCTGTCATGTCCTACTATGAAGGGAGAAATGAACCTGCCTCTACAGGAGACATTTATGAAATATACAAGGCTTTCTGTAACAATATAAACCTCAAAAAACTCACGCAACGACGAATTTCCGATTTAATCTCTGAGTTAGACATGCTAGGAATAATAAATGCACGAGTAATATCTCAAGGAAGATATGGTAGAACTCGTGAAATTACTCTTTCAATACCTGAAGACACGCTTAACAGAATAGGATTATTTTTGAAAAACCATCTTGAATTATGAATTACCACATACGTTAAATAATGCTTTTTCTTTAATCACAATTAGAAAATAATGAAAGAAATAATTAATTTATTCAGACAAAAAGGTTATTTATTAGCACCTGAACTCTTACAAATGAAATCCTCACAATTACAAGAACTTTACTCACACGTTCACGCGAACCATTTTAAGATTAAAATACTAAACATGTCCATTTACAATGATTTTACAAATAAAAAAATGGAAACAATTAATAATGATTTTCCAAACACTCATGTTGAAATTCTTAAAAGCTTTGAAGATGAAGATTCTAAAAAAAAGGTTAACACATTTGTTGAATTTTACAACGACCGTTTTGAAAAAATAAGCAGTTTTCTCAAAAACAGACCTGAACTATCAAATGTTAATTCAGCAAAAAACATTTCAGAAGAAAATAATACGAGTAAAATAAGCATGATTGGAATGGTTTCAAATATTAGTTTAACAAAAAACAATAATATGATTATTACACTTGAAGACCCAACAGGTAATGTTAAAATCATGATAACTGAAAAAAATTCAGACCTTTACAAAAAATCACAAGACATTGTTCTTGATGAAGTTATTGGAATCACAGGCTCAAAAGCAAGAGGATTTATTTTCGCAAATGAAATATTTTTTCCAGACATGCCTACAAATTTTGAATTCAAAAAATCAAGTGATGAAGTTTACGCAGCATTCATATCAGATATTCATATTGGTTCAACAGCGTTTATGGAAGAATCATTCACAAAATTTATTGACTGGGTTAAAGGAAGTGCAGGCTCACCAGAACAAAGAGAAACCTCAAAAAAACTTGGTTACTTATTCATAATTGGTGACGTTGTTGATGGCATTGGAATCTACCCATCACAAGAAAATGACTTAGTTATAAAAGACATTTACGAACAATTTAATGTTTTCACAAAATTTATTAAACAAATACCTGAACACGTACAAATAATAATATGCCCCGGAAACCATGATGGCACGCGAATAGCGGAACCGCAACCACCTTACCCAAAAATTTTTTTAAAAGAACTTTACGAAATGAAAAATGTTACAATGGTATCAAACCCAGCGTATCTTAAAATACACGAAGTTGAAGGCTCACTTGGATTTATAGTATTAATGTATCATGGATACTCACTTGACCATTACTGTCTTGATGTGCAAAGCTTACGAAACGCAGGAGGTTACGGCGCTGTTGAAAAAGTAGTTGAATTCTTACTAAAAAAACGTCACTTAGCACCAACACACGGGTCATCACTATTCGTACCATCGTCAGAAGATAAAATGATAATAGAAATTGTTCCGGACATAGTAGCAACAGGACACATTCATAATTTACGAACAAGTGTTTTAAACCATATTAATGTAATTACATGCTCATGTTTTGAAAGAACAACAGGTGAAACATACGCTGAAAGACTAGGTCATAAACCAACACCAGCTATTGTACCAATCATAAATCTTAAAACACGAAAAGTTAGTGTTATGGATTTTAACTAACACTATCAAAAATCTTTTATTAGGCACTTAATTCCTAATTAAATAAATGATTGTCGCATCAGATTTAATAAATAAGTATTTTGAAGAATTAGAACTTAAATCCTTAAAAGAATTTGAAATAGCTTCAAAAGCAAGAGCTAAAAATTATGATCCTAAACCTATTGTTGAAATATCACTTGCAAGAAATATAGGTGAACGAGTTGAAGGACTTGTATCAGCTGTCCACCCTGAAATAAAAGGAACAGGTATAGCTGAAAGAATAGTTGAACTAGAAAAAAAATACGAACCAGGGGATTGGAGAGTAGGATTCACACTATGCAAAGAATGTGCAGAACAAAAATTCGTTAAAATACCTGAAAAAATAAAAATATTAGAACTAAGTGTTAGAATTGGATTAGCGTACATGACACAAGGAACGGTATCAGCACCACTTGAAGGAATGATAGGTGTTAAAGAAAAAGACAGAGCTGACGGGAAAAAGTACGTAGCAATATACTACGCCGGTCCAATACGTGCAGCAGGAGGAACTGCAGAAGCAATATCAGTGGTGCTTGCGGATTACGCTCGGAAATTGTTAGGTTACGCGTCTTACGACCCAACAAAAGATGAAATCAAAAGATACTACCATGAACTTGAACTATACAATGATAGGGTATCACGACTTCAATACTTCCCATCAGAAGAGGAAACAGAATTATTAATCAATTTTTTGCCAATAGAGCTTAATGGTACGCCAACTTCAAAAAAAGAAGTAATCTTGTATAAAGAAGTTGGAAGAGTTGAAACAAGCAAGATACGTGGAGGGATGTGTCTTGTGTTAGGAGAAGGTGTAGCTCAAAAAAGCAAAAAATTATTAGGCGGATTAAAAAAATTTGCAAACGACTTTGAACTAGGTCACTGGCTTAAATTTCTTGAAGAATTCATAACTTTTCAAAAAAAGATTTACTCAGGCTCAAAAAAAGAAAACTCTGACGGCGTGAAAGTAGCTCCAAATTTCAAATACTTACGAGACGCGATTGGAGGAAGACCAATACTATCATTTCCATCACACCCTCATGGTTTTAGAATACGATACGGTCGAACAAGGGTTTCAGGAGTTGAAGGTTATGGTTTTAACCCAACAACATCATACATTCTTAATAATTTTTTAGCAATTGGAACACAACTAGCAATTGAAAGACCTGGCAAAGGATGCACTATAACAACTTGTGAAGTGATGAGAGGACCTGTTGTAAAACTTGATGATGGGAGTGTATTACGAGTGGATGATTACGAAACATACGAGAACGTTAAAAAACGAATTAAAGAAATACTATTTTTGGGTGATGTATTAATTAATTACGGTGCATTTTTAGAGCATAAGCACTTACTAGTACCATCACCCTTTGTTGAAGAATGGTGGGCTTTAGAACTTAAAAATAATATAAAAGAAACATTATCAAACACGATTGATTATGATGAAATATTAAAAAACAAATTTGAAAAAATAAGCTACGAAACAGCAAAACAAATATCAATCCAAACTGGAACACCGCTACACCCATACCATACTTTTTTTTGGAAACTAATAACTCCCCAAGAACTTAAAACATTAGTTAATCATATTTCGAACAAACGAGTTAAAAACTTTGAAAACGTTCAACTCGTAGTTGATTTTGAAATAGAATTCAAAAAAATTCTTGAAAACTTACTAATACCTCATAAAATGATTTTGAATAACATAACTTTTGATGTTGAAACATCAAAATCAATACTTGACTCTCTTGGATATGAAGAATCTTTTGAAAAAATAAACAACATATTCCAAGAACAACGAACAATCATTATTTCAGAAGAAAAAGCATTAACAACTCTTGAAATAATAAACAAAGTCGCACCATTCGAGATTAGAGATGTTACGGGATATACTATGGGTGCGAGAATGGGAAGACCTGAAAAAGCAAAAATGCGCAAAATGAAATCATCACCCCACATATTATTTCCTGTTAGTGAACAAGGGGGAAGACTTAGAAGTCTTAACGCAGCTTACGAAGAAGGATATGTTAAAACAAGCTTTTCACTATACTTTTGCGAAAAATGCAATTTAACAACTGTTTTCGGGGTTTGCGATAAGTGCGGTTCAAAAACAAAGAATTGGAGTGTTTGCAAAGTTTGCAAAAACTACACATCAGATAAAGAGCACTGTAACACTAAAACAGCACAATACGATAATCGTGTAGTTGATGTTGTGTTCTTAATTGATAAAGCTTTAGAAAATTTAAGATGCAAAAAAAACAAGGAAACATTCGGGCAAAAATATTGCGTACTACCACCTCTCATGAAAGGGGTTAAAGGAACAAGTAATGAACGTCATGTAGCTGAAAGACTTGAAAAAGGAATTTTACGCGCTTTAAATAAAGTTTACGTTAACAAAGATGGAACAATAAGAATGGACGTAACAGAACTACCTTTAACACATTTTAAGCCCTGTGAAATAGGAACTTCAATTCAAAAACTTAAATTTTTAGGATATGAAAAAGACATTGAAGGAAAAGAACTTGAAAACGAAAATCAAATTCTTGAATTAAAACCACAAGACATTGTTCTACCAGCGTGTAAAGAATTAGCGGATTCCGATTTATCAAAAGTGGTTATGAACATAACAAAATTTTTAGATGAACTTTTAGAAAAAATGTACGGACTGCCAAAATACTATAATGCAAAAAATTGCGACGACCTGGCAGGTACACTTTGCATAGCCCTCGCTCCTCATACCTCAGCAGGAACGTTAACTAGGATAATTGGGTTTACAAAAACTCAAGGCGGACTTGCACACCCACTACTTCACGCAGCTACAAGACGTGATTGTGACGGTGATGAAGTAGGATTCATGTTATTGCTTGACGCGTTCATAAACTTTAGTCACGAATACTTACCTAACTTAAGAGGAACAAAAAACATGGATTGCCCATTGGTTCTCGCACTAGCCCTTGACACATCAGTTGTTGATGATGAAGTTTACAACATGGATTTGGTATGGGAATATTCTAAAAAATTTTATTATGAAACACAAAAATTTCCATTCCCAACAGAAATTAATGTTGGAATTATTGAAAACGTACTTGAAAAACCCGAACAATACGAGAATTACGGGTTCACTCATCCTGTTAAAAACTTTAATGATGGTGTAACAGTAAGTTCTTACAAACTTTTACCAACAATGGCTGAAAAAGTTGAAAAACAAATGGATATCGCTGTTAGGATAAAAGCAATAGACTCGTCAAAAGTTGCATCACTAGTTATTGAAAGACACTTTCTTAGAGATATAAAAGGTAACTTAAGAAAATTCTCACAACAAAAATTCAGATGCGTATCATGTAATGAAAAATATCGCAGAATTCCACTGCTCGGAAAATGTTTGCTCTGCAATGGTGATATATTACTAACAATTCATGAAGGTAGCGTTGTAAAATATGTTGAACAATCACTTGAACTTGCGAGAAAATACACGGTTCAACCCTACTTGATGCAATCACTTGAACTTTTAAAAATGAGAATAGACTCTGTTTTCGGTAAAGAAAAAGAAAAACAACAATCACTTAGCACATTCTTTTAAACATCTGAAACAGCAATTATTAACTCAGCATTAATAACACCTAATTCCTGAACAAAATCTTTTTCAATTACTAAAACACCACTTGCATTAATAACATCACTATCATTGCTAATTAATTCCTGCGTTGAACTAACACAACCACTAACCAATAATAACAACAAGATTAAAAATAACTTTTTCATGAAGACACCTCAACGAAAACTTGATTAAAAATGTCATCACACAAATTTATTAACCAAACAACACGTCTTTTTATTTCAAGTAAATTTCGATTAAAAATATTTCTACTATTCAATTCAGATGCGTACAATTCAATTTCTTCAATTTCAGAAAATACAAAACTCAAACTCAAACTAACACCTTCCCAAAAATTCTTTTTACTAATGTTATAAATAGAATAATATTTTTTAATGCTTGAAGATTTATTTTTTAACAAAATTATTTTCGACTTCAAACCTTTTAATTTTTCACTAATCAACGAAACTTTCCACAAAGCACTTTCTTTACTATACTCATTTTTAAGAACGACTTCATCAAAATCAAATAATTCAACAGGACGTAAATTTTTATCACCACTTAAACTAACAAACTTGAAATCACTAATGTACGGAGAATTACCAGAATAATTAAATCGTAAAAAAGAATTAAAACTTGAATTAATAGTAACGCAATCACTTTCAAATAAGATTATAAAACTATTATTACCATCCTTAAAATTGTTCGAAACATCTCTAACAAAAACTTTAGAACCGCCTTGCCAAATGATTCGTTCACTTTTTTTATTATTCACTATAAATAACATTTTATGGGGAACTAATTCAACATTAGAAATATCAGTTATTAATTCAGCATCATGGATTAAAGTATTTTCTGGAACAAAAATTTGAGCAAAAGAATAGTTACCACTGCAAGAAATTAAATCATTAAAAATATTCAATTCAATTACAGAACTATTCAAAAATCCTAATTCAACAAATTTATTATCCAAATATGGTTGCGCGCCCTCATAATAAATTTTTAAATAACCTTGCAACCACGAATTTGAAGAATATTTATTCAAAGTTGTTAAATAATTAATCACATTATTACTTCCATTTTTAAACATTGAAGAATTTAGAACAGTTATTCTCGAAATTTCTTCTAAAGGCTTAATGTAAGGGGAAGTTACTGTTTGATAATTATTTATTGACGTGAAAACCTTCCGCGAAAAAAATGTATCACCATTCTTTGCTGAAACACTGATAAAAGCATGCTTTACAACAGTGTTTTTAGGAACAAAAATGTTAAATGAAGATACCTGCTCATTCAAATCAATCCAAGTAAATGTTTTACCAAATTCAAAAGCCTTCGTTTTTAAAACTTCCTTAATGCAAATACCACAATCATTAACACAACTATTGCAAGATTCGTTAACAAATTTATCACAATAACCATCCCCACAAAATAATGGAATAATTGGAATTATGCTTAATTCAGAAGTCCAATAAAAATTTGAAGGCGCTGACGGCCAAACGCAGACAATATGATTTCCCACACTGACATTTTTGAAATTATAATAGTATTCTCCACCACGCCCAAAACCGAAGGAACAGTAAATACCTTTTTCACAAATATCACTCAAACAACTTGCAGAATACAAATTTTTATTCAAAGAATTAGAACAATCCAAACTAATCATGAAATGCCTTTTATTAATATCTCTTACTTTTTTAAAAACAGCTTTAACAGTTACATCACTCTCATTTTCTAAAAAAAATTTTTGACACTTGTGATTATAAGCATTACTGTGAATAAACTGCTCACTCTTCGAACAATCATTTGGACAAGTATCATAACTCTCATTAGAAGCGCACACGCCATCCCCGCAAAACAAGTTTTCAGAACTTGCAATTACATCTATTTCTTCAAGACAATCAAAAGGACAATTAGTATAATATTCACAACCAGAAATGCATACACTATCACCACAAGTTATGTTAGTTAAGCACTCACCATTTAAACAACAACCATTGCAAGAACAATCAACCGAACAAGTCGCACAATTCTCATTTATTCCAACATCACAATAACCATCACCGCAAAACTGTGAAACATCAACTATGCAAACATTACTAGAACAAACATAACCCTGACTGCACGAACAATCAGCAAGACATGTTCCGCAATTTTCTTGAATAACTGACTCGCACACATCATCCCCACAATCCTCAACACTTTTTTCAAGTACGAAACCACCATTTTGAACACTTACTTGCAAACCTGAATTAGTCAAAATATTAGACGTTATCCCTACCCAACCATCACAGGAATGGTCAGAACACTGGATCGTGGTATAATAACCACTAACTTCACTACCTTCAACAATGCTTAAAAATTTTAACTCAAAAATATTATTATCAACATTTTTAACATAAATATTTGAAGTAACAGCATCTTGAGGAATTCCGTTTAACTCAACAAGAGAAATACCATTAAAAAAATAATATTCGTAACCTCTAACTAAAGAAGTATTTTGAACACTTTCAAAAAACGCACCGCCCAATGAACTAATGTTATGAGCATAACTCGTTGCAAAACCAGAACTAAATAGTAAAAGAACACTTGCAAAAATTAACTTCCTCATCAATTTGATAAAATAAATTAATAGTTATAAATCTTTAATTTGCTGAAGACCCCAAGCCTTTTTCTCATTAATTTTTGAAGTTATACCCATAATCCTAAGCTTAAGCTCTGACTTCCTCATATTAGAATAAACATTTTTTAACTTATTAAACAAATAATCATTCCCAACACAACCATCATCACTTATTATTTTAATAACGTCAAAATATAATTTATCATCTTCACTAACTAATTGACCTATACCCTCTTCACTAAATTTCTTAAACTTTTTCATATACACAACTAATTATTCTTTTACTATTATAAACAATTCTTTTCTCTTTCCTTTAGATTAAATAATGTATAATTGTTGGAACTATTAAAACACCCATACAATGACTTTTCATAACACCAGAATCAATTGTTTTTTTTGAAATAATAGCTCCAGCAAAACAAATCACAACACCAAAAAAACCATTAAACAAAAAATTAATCAAAACAATAAAACAAGCACAAGCTAACTTCTTATAATTTAACCTTGTTGCTAACTTTATCAACGAAGCGCCAAAATGATTAATAAGAATAAAAGATAAAACCACGCTTGCAAAACCAATCGCGAATAAAACCATCAAATCCGAAAAAACGAGCTCACCAAAATTTTGCAATTCAACAAGCGCAGCGCCTTCCTCACCACTTCCAAACACTATTGCAGGTATGAAATCAAAAAAATTATGAGCAACGCTTGAACTAACAATGAACGATGCGAAACTCAAAAAACTTATTTCAGGATTAAAAGTGGCAAGCACAAAAGCAACAGAATTAATATGTAATGATGGAAAAATGCCAGTAACACACCAATTAATACTTCAAACACGAAAGAAAACAATAGATAAAAAAAATAAATTAAAAATTTATAATCACCCATTCAAAAGAAAATCTACTTTTTCAAGAACAATTCTTGCAACATCACTAACACTTCTTTTTGAAGTGTTAATTTCCAAAACTACATGTCCACGTTCAAAAGCATCATTACCACAAACGTTCATAACTTCAGACTGCACATTCTCACGAACTTTTTCAGGACTGTACTTTCTTTCCTCCAACCGACTAATCAATTTATTCGTATCACACCGTAATACCACACACAACAAAACTTTTTTAGAACTCATAAAATATGACAAATGAGAATCAATAACGCAATCATCAAATTTTTCGAATTCTCTAGCCAAATTTTTCTCATCAACAATCACAGCACTTAAATCAACATCATAACCTTCCCTTAAACCTTTTTTTCGAATTATTTCACTACCCTCAACGTGCTTCAACCCTAATTTTTTCGAAACAATTTTAGAAACAGTTGTTTTACCAGTCCCTGGCGTGCCAGTAAAAATAATTCTCATAAATCTAAAATAATACCTTCCCTACCAACATTAATAACTCGTGTTTTATTAATTGAATCCTCTAAACCAAAAGTTTCATGCATGTGACCGCACAAACACAAATCAGGTTGCAATTTTTCAATAGCTTTTCTAACACCAATACTGCCAGCTGAAAAACCAATATTATCTAACTTAGTATTGTAAGGTGGCTCATGAACAACCATAACACGCTTTGCTAAACTTTCCACATCCTTACCTTTTTCCAATAATACATCCTCAATGTTTTTTTCAGACTCGCCTGACACGCCCATTCGCGTTCCAGAACTACCAAAAAAACCAACACCTTTACTTTTGTAAACACCATTCTCTAAATTAAAAAAGTTCGGACCGTAAAATTGTGAGAAAAAATCAACAAGGGCAAAACTCTCATGATTACCTGGAATTGCTAAAACCTTCAAATTCGCATTTTTAAAAGGCTTAATCAACCCTTTAACTTCCATACCAAACATGGTAATGTCTCCACATAAAATAACAGCGTCAACGTTATTATCAATTGCTTTTCTAACAAGATCTTTGATTAAATTAAGATCACCGTGAATATCTGATGCTGCAAGTACTTTCATAATAAAACAAAATAATAACTTGTTTTTATAAATTTATCCAAACACCTTTTTTCCCAACACTAAAACACTTTACTCCACTAATAATTTCCTTATTGCCCGCGCACTCGTGAATATGACCGCTAAAAAAATATTTAGGCTTGTTTTCAAGAATAAAATTTTTAACGACTTTGATTCCAACATGCAAACCAGAACTTGTTAAATCCAAACTTGTGTTAATGGGTGGTTGATGACAGAACAATAATAAATTTTTCAAACCCTCAAAATTTTTTAACTCATTATTAAACCAGTCCTCACTTTTTTCACCGGGTGTTGCCAAATCATTTGGAGGATTACTAAAAGGCAAAAAAATGGAATGCCCTAATCCCGCAAAATAATACTTGCCCTTTTTCAAAACTTTCTTATGAAAATTTGTGAAACCGAACTCATCACACCAAGCACTCATTTGCTTTTCACTCTCATTGTTTCCAGGAATAACCAACAATTTTTTACCAAGAACTGATAAAACTTTACCAACCTCATTCAATCCATCACCCACATCACTCGCGTCCCCACATAAAACGAAAAAATCAGCTTCAAAATTACAAATTTCCTTAGCTCTTCCCACATCACAATGTAAATCACTAAAAACAAAAATTTTCATAATCAGTCAAAAACTTCAAAATTTTCCTGCGAAATTAAAGACTTAACTCTAACACCTAACTCACTTTTCTTCGCAACACGAATCTGGCCTTTTTTACCAACAATACCATCAAAAACGAAATCATCACCTGAAAAAAAAGATAAATTATGACCCTTAACTTTTCTACCGAACTCAAAAACGAAATACTGTTTAGACTCGTTTAACGAATAACTAATTTTATCACCTTTCTCAGGGGTTTCAACACTTTCACCACTATCCCTAACATCAATTCTAACACCTAACTCTTTCTCCAAATCCTGAACAGTCTTACCATCCCTGCCAATAATGTGAGGAATAGCATCTTTATCAGCGTAAACCCTAACAGACTGATTGCCAGTAGCTTCAACTTTAATACTTTGATTCTTTTTCAAATCCCTACTAATCCTATTACGAACCTGATTTTCAGCTAACTTTTTCAAACCCGAAGCCTTATTAGCATCCTTAGTGATTGGAACCACAACAGTTTCTTCACCATAAGAATAAATTTCGTACAAAATATTCTTGTTAATGAAATCCCTAATCTCAACAACAGGCCTGGCAAGATCAGCCTCAATCATTCCAGTAGGAACTTTAACACTCATGTTCAAATCCAAAACCTGACTAACACCGCCCTCATCAATAAAAATAACAGTATCAAGAACAGAAGGAATCATACCCAACTCTAAACGACCAATAAAACGCTGAACAGCATCAATCGCAGTTGTAGAATGAATAACTCCAACCATACCAATACCTGAAAGACGTAAATCAGTATAAAGCTTGAAATCCCTCGTATCACGAACCTCGTCAAAAATGGTGTAATCCGGACGCGATAATAACAAAATATCATGAATTTCACTGGAAGAACCGAAATTCTTAGAATACTGAGTAATAGAACTTTTCAAATTCAAATCTCTTGGAGACTCAACAGTTTTAACAATTTTTTGCTGAGACTCGTAAAAATTAGCGAGCGCACGAGCAAAAGTTGTCTTACCCGCGCCAGGACTACCCGCAATCAAAACACCCTCCGCTTTTTTAGCGAACCTGCTTAACAACTCACTATTCATATGATAATCATCCATTTCCAATTTTACTAAAGGCCTTACAGCAGTTATTTCCCAACCATCACTAAAAGGCGGACTCGTAATAACAATTCGCATGTCCTCATACTGAATTATTTTAGAAAACTTCCTTTCAATCTCAACAAACGAATCATCAAACATATTAGCCTTAAGCACAAGCTCATTAGCTAATGCCTTAACTTTTTCTTTAGTTAACTTCTCACTACTCAACGCTTTAAACTCGAAACTACCTGGCTTGCCTTTTTTAGCAAAAGGCTCAACACCCTCTTTTAAATGAACACTCATAGTTGTTTCATCAAAAAACTTTTCAAGACCTACTTTTTTATCAAAAACTTTCTCAACATTAATTAAAATAACCTTCATGCCAAGAGCCTTAGCCATTTCTCCCTGAACTTTATCACCAGTAACGAGAGTTGCTTTCCTATCCCACGCTAAATCACGAATCATCGCGTCAATTTCTCCTGACTTAGCCCGCTTTATTTGAGATTCGCCAGGCCTATTTCCAGTGTAAGAAATATTGATTTTACCATTAGACGCTAATTCATTAATTTTTTTTAACTCATCTAAACCGAGAAAACCAATTTCCCTACCATAATTAGCTTGATGCTCGAGCTCTGCAACAACAGCCTTATGAATTATAATAGTGTTTTTAACTTTACCACTCTCAACTAGTTTTGATAATTCCCCCTCAATAATTACTGAAGTATCAACAACAAACTCTTCAACAATTTCAACTTCCTTACTCATAACACAATACTAAACTAGTGTAACTTATAAAAAATTCGCATTAAATACTAATAAGTTACAATTCTCTGGTAAAAACACTATTTTTTTTTCTTAACAACTTTTAAACCATTCATGTAAGGCTGTAAAACTTTCGGAACCTTAATAGAACCATCCTTTTGCTGATACGTTTCAATAATGGCAACCATTGTTCTACTAGTTGCAAGAGCAGTATTATTTAAAGTATGCACGTAATCTTTCGGAGGTTTTCCAACACCCTCACGATACTTCACGCCCAATCTTCTCGCTTGATAGTCAGTACAATTACTATTAGAACCTATTTCACGATACTCACCATCAGCCATCAACATTTCAGTATCATACTTCTTAGCAGCCACTATCCCAATATCTCCAGTACAATTATTAACAACCCTATAAGGAAGACCTAATTCTTGATACAACTCTTCACAATTCTTTTGAATTTCTTCATGTAACTTCCAAGAATCCTCTGGCTTACAAAATACAAATTGTTCAATCTTGTTAAAATGATGCATACGAAACAAACCCTTTGTATACTTACCATGCGTACCAACTTCTTTTCTAAAATTAGTACTGTAACCTACAAACTTTAAAGGCAACTCTTGCTCAAGCAAAGTTTCATTTATGAAACGAGCACCTAATGGATGTTCAGCAGTTGCAATTAAGAAAGCATCCTCACCTTCAATTTTGTACATAACATCCTTAAAATCAGCAACATCAGTAACTCCTTCATAAGATTTTCTTCTAAGTATGTGTGGTGGATAAACAAGTTTGAAACCACGTTTTCTTAAAAAGTCAATAGCATACCTTTGAATAGCCATGTCCAGCAAAGCCAATTCCTCAATCAAATAAAAAAACGCGTTACCACTTACTTTTGCAGCCCTGTCATTATCAATCAAACCCAAATCTAAAAGCAACTGTAAATGATTTTTAGGTTTGAAATCACGCTTAGGAATTCTACCCCACCGTTTAACCTCAACATTATCATGCTCATCCTCACCGAAAGGAACACTCTCATGCAATAAATTGGGGATTCGAAGCATTACTTCCTCAAAATTTTTTTTAAAACCCTCATTTTTATTAGTTAAATCAATAATTTGCTTTTTCAAATTTTTAACATGAAAAATTACTTTAGAACTCTTACCTGAACTCGCAATCTTCTTAGTAGCCAAATTTTTTTCATGCTTCAATTTTTCAAGTTTTTGCAATGATTCACGCCACCCCTTATCAAAAATAATTGCTTTATCAACAAGCTTTAGTTTTTTATCATCCTTCCTACGAGCAATGTTTTGCTTCACCAAATCTGGAACTTCACGTAAAAGTTTTACATCAATCATTTTACCACCTTTAATAATTGTTTTTGAGAATATTTAAAAATAGATACATGTAATGCCGAAGTCATTCTATAGACTGGCGGAAATCATAACTCATAATAACAACAAAATTTATTATGTATATTTAAATTTTATTAAAAGTAATGAGATTATTTTTAGCAATAGACATACCTGAAAAATTAAAAGAGAAAATATCAAAAATACAAATCAAAGATTTTATAGGAAAAAAAGTTGAAAAAGAAAACATTCACATAAACCTAAAATTCTTAGGAGAAATGCCATCACCAAATAGACTGATAAAAGAATTAGAAACAATCAAGTACAAACCATTCACAATAAGAATCAACGGATTTGACGCTTTTCCCAACAAAAAATTCGCAAAAATACTACACTTAAAAATTGAAAGCCCGGAACTAATAGAATTACAAAAAACAATACAACAAACAATGCGAAACTTTGACGCTAGACACTACACGCCACACATAACACTCATGCGCGTAAAAGAACAGGAAAGACCAACAATGATTTACGAACAAGAATTCAAAGAAGAAATCATAGTTAAAGAATACGCACTTTTCAAAAGCAACCTAACCCATCACGGACCTGAATACGAAAACATTCATATGTTCAAATCTGTAAACTAATAAGTAATGAAGCAACTAACAATTGACGTACTAACATCATTATTAGTTATAACAAATTTTTTTACGGGAATACTTAACTTCGTGCCCGAAATACTAATCCCAAATTTTGTGATAAGCATAATACCATTACCAATTTCACCATTAATCACTGCAATAATTTTAATGATAATAGGAAGTTTACTTGACGTTATCTTCCAAAAATCAATAACTCAATCAATAATAATAACAGCAATATTCGCGTTCGCGTACTGGATTATAACACCAAATGTACTATTATTAGCAGTGTTCGCAGGAGTAATCGCGTTCGCACAAGTAATGCTAAAAGAGTAATTTTTGTGTGTGGGTAAGAGTAAGTTATAAAAGTAAACCATTTAGAAGTAATACTTATGTCAACTCTTATAATTACTGAAAAACCAATTGCATGCCAAAAAATTGTAAGAGCACTTTCTGATAACGCGAAAATAAAAGTAATCAAAGGCGTGAAAACGTACGAATTCAAAAAAGGAAACGAAACATACTACGCTGCACCTGCTGTAGGTCACTTATTTAATTTAAAACACAAAAAAGGAGCAAAAACACCAATATTTGAAGTTGAATGGACACCAACCCACTCATTTAGGGATGATGCTAATTACACAAAAAAATACTATGAAGCATTCTTAAGCTTGAAAAAAAAAGCGAAAAAATTCATAGTCGCAACAGATTACGATACTGAAGGCTCAGTGATAGCGTACACAATTCTAAAATACTTATTCGAAAAAACAGATGCTGAACGAATGAAATTCTCAACACTAACAAAAGACGAACTGCAACACTCATTTGAGAAAAGAAACAAACACTTAAACAAAGGAATGATAAACGCAGGAGAATTAAGACATTTAACAGACTATTATTGGGGAATAAACTCGTCCAGAGCATTGATGGAATCAATAAAATCCGCGGGAAGGTTCAAAATACTGTCAATGGGCAGAGTGCAAGGACCAATGCTTAAAGTCCTTTACGAAAGAGAAATAGAAATAGAAAATTTCAAATCAAAACCTTACTGGGAAATATCAATAACTTTTGAAGGAGTTGAAGCATTCCACCCTCAAAAAATATGGAAACCTGAACAAGCGAAAAAAGTTTATGAATCTGCAAAAAGTAAAACTGCAAAAATAACTGAAATCAAACAAAGAGAATACACACAACCCGCTTGTGAACCCTTTAATCTAACAATACTACAAACAGAAGCTTACTCACATATAAACTCACTACCCTCAAAAACATTAGAATTAGCTCAAAAACTGTACGAAAAAGGGATGATATCATACCCTAGAACATCATCACAACAACTACCTCCATCAATCGGGTACAAAAAGATAATAAATAAACTAGCAAAACAAAGTAAATACGAAAACTTGTGCAACATGCTATTAGATAAAAAAGAACTTAAACCCGTAGACGGAAAAAAAACTGACCCTGCGCACCCAGCAATATATCCAACAGGAAGTAGCAAACCTGTTCGCGGAAAAGAATTAAAATTATACGATTTGATTGTAAAAAGATTTTTAGCAAGTTTCGCAGAACCTGCGCTTAAAAAAAGTGTAACATACACGATTAACAGCAAAGGATTTGAATTCACAGCCCATGGAAAACAAACAATAAAACAAGGCTGGATAAAATATTACGATTACATATTAGAAGATGATGTTGAACTACCTGAACACACTAAAAACGATACTATACACATTGATAAATCAAAAAAACACTCTAAAAAAACACAACCACCAAACCGTTTTTCTCAAGCATCACTAATTAAACTAATGGATAAAGAAGAAATTGGGACAAAAGCAACACGTTCAGATATACTAAAAACACTTTACTATCGAGGATACTTGACAGGAAAAAGTGTAACAGTAACTGAACTTGGAAGAACAATTGTGGAAATACTTGAAAAATACTCTCCTAAAATTATTTCGAAAAGCCTAACAATGGAAGTTGATAAAAACATGGACTTAGTACTGCACGGAAAACTGAAAAAAGAAAAAGCACTTGAACACTCAAAAAAAGCAGTTAAAGCAATACTAAAAGATTTTGAGAAACATAACAAAAAAATTGGGAAAGAACTTGTAGAAGCATTAAAAGATGACGCTATTTTATCAACATGCCCTAAATGCAAAAAAGGAAAACTCGTCATAATACGTTCAAGAAGAACTGGAAAACGATTTGTGGGATGTGACAATTACCCGAAATGCTCCAACTCTTTCCCACTACCCCAAAATGGAAAAATACAAGTACTGCACAAAACTTGCAAAGAATGCGGAATGCCTGTTGTTAGATTAATAAGACGCGGAAAACGACCATGGGACTTATGCATAAACATTAACTGCTCCAGTAAAGATTACTTGAAAAAAAACAAAAAATAAACTTCAAATCTCTTTAGAAGCTAAATTAATATCCTCAGCTTTAATGGTTTTTCTCCCAGCATGCTTAGCCAAAAAAGTTGCTCTCTCACTAATTTTTAAAGCTATTTCAGTAAGAACATTCGCAAGTGTTTTCGTAGCGCCAGAAGAAACCCTATTCGCACCACTACCTGCCCTAATTATTTTTTCTACAGGTGCAAGTGGCAGAGAAGCCCTTTTCCCACTCATTTTTTGATTAAAACCCCCACTATTTAATAAAATAACGCTTTAAGCGTATTTAATAATTTCGTTATGCGGAGGAAACACCTTATTTTACAAAAAAAACGCTTTAGAACTATTTTGTAGTAATAATGGGTTTATCAACAAGCAAAACAGTATCCTCCCTCTGCGAAACACGTTTTTCAGAAACTTCCCTTAAAACCTTGTACTCAGTAAGAATACCCTGACGAGTAAGAAGATTAAGAATAAAATCCAACTGCTTACCATAACCGTTCAACCACCTCTTGCAAAAAGGCAATCCATTTCTTTCCTTAACAACCCAATCAAGCAATTCACGAGCCTTTCTCACACGAACAGGTTTAAGCCTGTTCAAAGAATAAATTTCCGCACGATTAATTCCAACAGCACTACCTGTGCCATCTGTTAGATAAGGCTCAATTGCAACCAACTCATCTTTTTTAAAAACACCAGACTCATTATTTTTGTAATTAGGAATACTAACACCCGTGTGAACATTATACCTACCTAAACCATGACCGACAAGATTCTTCACAACTGACAAATCACACGAATCAGCAACACCCTGAATAACTTCACCAACCTTACTTATTTTTTCACCAGGCCTAACAAATTTCAACGCGTTACTTAGACATTTTTCAACACAAATTACTAAACTATTATTAGGCTCTCCTGCAATAACAGTTCTCGCAGTATCAGCAATAAAACCATCAATGTGCGTGCCAACATCAACCTTAACCACATCACCCTTTTTTAAAACTCGCTTATCATTAATCATAGCAGTATCATGAGCTGCTAACTCATTAATAGAAATGTTAACTGGAAAAGCAATACCGCAACCTGAACTAATTATTTTAGCCTCAATTTTTTCAGCAATATCAAAAACTTTAGCTCCTGGCTTAACAAGTTTTAAAGATAAATCACGAACTTTACTCGCAACTTTACCAGCAGTTATTGCTTCATCAATCATACTATTTTTTAGAACTGTTTAAATACTATTAAATTTATTGTGTTAAACATGGACAAGTACTACAAAAACTTTGTATACCTGTTTACGAACCCTGAGAGATCCTTTAAAAAATTTAACAAAGACGGTCTGAAAAAAAGTTTTCAAATAACAATGACAACTCTCATAACAATTACTATTTTACAATATTTGATACTTATAATTTCAGGAGATACAACAGGAATAATAACAATTTCTGAAATAGTATCCCTACTGCCTTTTTACATCACTTTTTCAGCGATACTTGCAATAACAACAATAGTACTAACAGCAATACTTTCCGCTTTCTGCGCGAAAACATTTTTTAAAGGAAAAAATAATTGGAAACAAACACTAACACTGCTTAATTATGTAGTATTAATTTCGTACGCAT
The DNA here is from genome assembly GCA_018220985.1 of Nanobdellota archaeon. GTDB lineage: Archaea > Nanobdellota > Nanobdellia > PEZQ01 > PEZQ01 > JAAOXS01. The sequence continues at coordinate 51,742 of JAAOXS010000003.1, read as the reverse complement.
TTGTCATACCAATGCAATTATTCGCGTACTTACCTGGTGCATCAATAATTATTTCAATAACAGCTTTCGTATCACTAATATTATCATTACGCGCAGCAGGGCTAGCAGTTTCAAAAATGAATAAAATAACAAAACTACAAGGACTACTAATTTATTTTTCAATAAACCTAATAATTTCACTACCAATAACTTACGCGTTAGAATACGCACTATCAATTATTGCCTGAAAAATCAGATAATATGCTCTGCTCTTTCTTAATAAAATCCAACCTATCCACTCCAGCAACATCAAGAATTTCAATAACAACAGGTATAACCTGATTGTTAACATAATAATCAACATCATACTCAAAACCGTTTTTTAAAAGTTCAACCGGCCAAGCGCGCTCACCTATAGAACCCTTACCTTTTAAGATAATGTAATTAATTACTGTACCTTTAGAAGCGTTCAAACCATTGTTTTTAAGATGTAACGCTGCACGTACATGCGGACTTTTTGATTTATAATCATCAACGTTTTTCTTTAAACGAGTGCTAATAATTAATTCATCAATTGAACACTTACCACCAACTAATTTTTTAACAGACTTTGAAACAACATTAACCGCGTTTTTAATATTACCTTTAATAAGGATTTGTTTAAACACTTCCATTTGAGTTTCACGAGCAATAGGACTCCAATCCTTACGAACAAAAGCAAACCCTTTAACAATTAACTCACCTTTTTTAGTTGCAAGAGCATACTTTTTTTTAGCAGCGCTACCACTTTCTTTTTTCTTTACAAAAACTCCTTTAGAATAATAATCCTCTAAATTAAGAACTAAACCTTCAGGAAAATTACTATTAATTTTAGAGATAAAACTCTTAACTTGGGCAAGAGACTTATCGCCCAACTTCAAAAAAACGGAATCAGTATCTCCATAAATAACGCTAAAACCATTTTTTTCACATTCATAAATGGTATTCTTAATATACTCCCTACCTAAACGCGTAACTTCACTAGCGCACTTAAAACAATACCAACGCGCATTATCAAAAGCCAAATAACCAAAAGTACTATTAGCCAAAACTTTCAAAGCCTGCTCCTTAGCCCTTAACAAAACAAGATTAGCGCCCTTCGCTTTTTTACATTGTGACTTAACAATGACGCGCTTATCAATAATTTCTTTAACACTTGAAGGAATCAGACCCCTGATTTTTTTCGAAAAAGAATTATTAACAAAAGTGTCAGGACCGATATTGTGAGAGCTAATTATTGAAGGATACATAGAACGAAAATCAAATTGAACAATATCACTGTAAATACCTGGCGTGGGTTGATGAACATAAGCGCCTTCAAGACGATTAACGTACCTATCTTTTTTAACAGAAACACTTGGCTTATTAGGCGCGATTTCATTAAAATAATTTCTTTTTGAAATCAAATGATTCTCAACTAAACTACTGAAACCTGAAACGCACACCCTGCCTGGTTGAACAAAAGTTAATCTAGAAAGCTCAAAAATGAGACTTTTAACCACGTCAAAAATTTTTAACACTAGAAACGCGTCATGCTCACAATAACTTGCTAATTGATTAATCTTATTTTCACGCCATAAACTTGGAGGTGTTCCAAACTCTTTTTTAGAATCGCCAACTAATTCCTGAGCAACACTTGATAACTTTAAAGAATTAGATTTCAAAGTCCTACCATAAATGTTTGACATGAAACTGTACAAATCAATATGATTAATACCTGAAAACTCATGCAAAAAACCTCTAGAAGCTCTGGAAATCTTAATTGGTGAACCATCTTTTGAAAAACCAGTGCTTAAGCCAAATTTTCTCGCACGTTCTTTCAGAAATGGAAAATCAAAACCATTGGAATTATACGCGATAAGAATGTCAGGATTAACTTTTTTTAAATCATCAAAAAAACCTTTAATCATATCCATTTCCGAATTGAAAACCACAACACTTTTCCTACTAGTTTTCTTCCAAGAATACGACTTTTTGAAATCCTTTGAAACAAGAGAAATAAGAATTATAGGATCATCATAACTAATACGATTCTCTGAAAAAGTTTCAATATCAAAACTCGCAACACTAAAATCATCACTAACATCACTTAAACCAACTACTTTACTAGCGTTAAACACTGAATCAACGTTTAAGTCAGAATCAGAAACTTCAACACCTTCAAAACTAACTAAACCCGTAGGCATTATTTTTTTATCAATTAAGTACTTTGAGACTAAAGGAATGCTAACTTCGTTAACGCTGATAACACCAGAAAATTTTTTGAAAGTGGCACTAACTTTTTTTAATCCCTCAAAATTTTCAACTTCAACACGAACCACATTAACTTTTTTTCCTAAAAACTTTTTTTCACAAACACTTAAAACATTTTCACTGCACAAACCTGTTTTAACTGCTTTTTCAACGATTTCACGGGGTTTACTGCATAAAACCCAAAAATATGGTTTATAGTTATAATCAATTACACAAACGTTTTTATTCCTTTTAGTTCTACCAAATAGTCGTACACAAATCTTTCCAGTAACGCTCGTTTTAAAATCGGCGTAATACAAATAAAAATTTCCATGCATAAAACAAAAACAAAAAATCACAAGTTAAAAAGTATTCGAAAAAAAAAGATATGGAACACGTAAAAAATATAACCTCACTTGACCTTTACTGCGTAGTAAGAGAACTCCAAAATATTCGCGAAGCGAAAGTTGAGAAAGTTTACCAACCAGGAAATGACGAATTAGTTTTCGTACTATACCACAAAAACTACGGAAAACTAATACTAAGAATACTAAGCGGAAGAGCAATTTATCTTTCAAACTATAAAAAAGACTATAAACACTTTCCACCCCACTTTTGCATGTTTTTAAGAAAACACTTAACAAACTCATTTATAAAATCAATAGCCCAAAAAAACAATGATAGAATTCTTGAAATAAATTTTGACACAAAAGACGGAATTAAAAAACTTGTATGCGAACTTTTCAGCCCTGGAAACTTCGTACTGTGCAATTCTGATAATGACATACTAGCATTAAAGCAAGTTCAAGTATTCAGAGATAGAAAAATAATGGTTCACAAACCATACATACTGCCCGAAAAAAGGATGACGCCACTAACTCTTAACTTAATAATGTTTAAAAGAACAATGAATTATTCGCGAATGGGAAGCGTTGTGAAATCACTTGCGGCAGACATAGGACTTGGAGGAAAATACGCTGAAGAAATTTGTTTAAGAGCACGAATAGATAAGGATAAACCTTTAAGTGATTTGAAAGGGGAAGATTACGAAAAATTGTACTCACAAATAGACGCGTTCGTAAGAATTCTAAAATACAAAAAATACGAACCATCAATAATTTTAGAAAACGAAAAACCAACAGACTACCAACCAACACCCCTTGAGTGCTACGCAAATTCAAAAAAAACGGAAACAGACTTTTTTAACAGAGCTGTTGACGAATACTACACGAAAAACCTTTTTGAAATAGAAACTCAAGAAAAAGAAGAAATAAAAGAAAAACAAGTTAACAAATTTGAAATAATAAAAGAAAAACAAGAAGAAAGAATAAAAGAACTTGAAACAAAATCTGAAGAAAAAAGAGAACACGGCGCGGACATAATGCAAAAAATAGGATTACTCGAACAAGTCCGACTTGCAATACTAAAAACAAGAAACGCGGGAGAATCATGGGATGAAATACGCGAAAAGCTCGAAATTGACAGGAAAAACGGAATTGAAGCAGCACTACTAGTTGAAAACTTAGACCCTGCAACACGAACATTTAAAGTAAAAGGAGTACAATCACGCTTAAACTTTGATTCAACAATAGGCTCACAAGCTTCAAAAATGTACGAAACTGCAAAACAATCAGAATCAAAAATTGGAAGAGCAAAAGAACACTTAGAAATAACAGAACAAAAAATAAGTGAAGCAGAACAAATAATTCCAGAACAAGCACAGGAATTAAAAGAAATAACTCAAAAAACGTACGCTAACTGGTATGAAAAATTCAAATACTTTCACACAACAAATAATAACTTATTAGTGTGCGGTAGAGACGCAGTTCAAAATGACATACTTATAAAAAGGTACGTGAGAAATGAAGATATAATATTCCACGCAGACCTGCCAGGTTCACCTTTTGGAATACTAAGAAAAGAAACAGGCAACCTAGAACAAAATGACTATGAAGAAGCAGGAACATTCATTGCTTGCCATTCACGAGCTTGGCGTGACGGTTTCGGAGCAGCTGATGTTTATTGGGTGACACCACAACAATTATCAAAAGAAAGCGGACTGCAAAAAGGAAGCTTCATGGTTTACGGAAGACGAAATTACTTGCATGGAAAAGAACTAACACTTGCAATCGGACGTGTTGACAATAAAATAATATCCGGACCTGAAAACACTGTAAAAAATAAGACGATGAATTACAATCTCATAAAACCTGGAGAATTAACGCAAACAGAAACTGCAAAACAACTATCAGAAAAATTAGGTATTACAGATATTGATGAAATAGTACGCCACTTACCAGCAGGAAACTCGAAAATAATATGGAAAACACAACACTCCTACAAAATCGAGAAAAAAGAAGAAAAAATGGAGAATCGCATTGAACAACCAATCAATTTCGAAAATGACTTTTCAAAAATTGAAACAGAAAAAACAAGCTTTGAAGAAGAAATACCCTCAGAATACAATTCATTTCTTGATGAAGAAATAGAAGAAAAACCTGAAAAACAAGAAGAAGAAAATCAAAAAACTGAGAAAACAAGTGAAGAATTGGACGATTTTGATTACGATGACTTCTCGTTCTAAATTAAATTATCATTTGAACAGTTGTTAAAAATTTTATTATGCTTAATACAACATATAACACATTATTATAACACGAAAATATGACTATGCACGTTTTCAAATAATTTAATAACTAGTTTTTGTTAATAAACCATTATGAAACAATTCTTGAAACAAGTTTTGAAAAACATAAAACCAGAAAACCAAGAATACGAAAAAATAAACCAAATTTTTGAACAAATATCAAAAGAAATAAAAACACACTCACCTCACGCGCAACCTTTCCTTGGAGGGTCAGCTGCGAAAAACACACGACTAAAAAACAACAAAGAAATTGATATATTCTTAAAATACGCGTTAAAAACGAAAAACATCAGTGAAAAAACGCTAAAATCACTGAAAAAATACGCTCCTGAAATTGTTAAAGCATCAAGAAACTACGCGTCATTCAATTTAGAAAACTTCAAAATAGAAATAATACCTGTTTACGAAATTAAAAAAACAGAACAAGCAGAAAACATAATGGACTGCTCACCATTTCACGTTGAATACGTGAAAAAACACTTAAAACACCCTGATGAAACAATGCTACTAAAACATTTTTGCAAACAAAACGGGTTATACGGCGCGGAATCCTACCAACAAGGACTATCAGGCTACTCAATTGAATTACTAACAATACATTACAAAACATTTGAAAACACGATATCCAATGTTGCGAAATGGAAAATTGGAAAAAAAATAATACTCGAACAAGAACAACCACTAAAAAAAAGTCAGAAAACATCACTAATAATCATAGACCCAGTTCAAAGCTTAAGAAACGCTTCTAACGCATTATCAGAAGAAAAATTCAAAAAATTCGTGAAAATAAGCAAAGAATACACTAAAAACCCGTCTAAAAACTTTTTTAAAAATAAAAACACGTTAGAATATTTCAAATCATTAAAAGGGAACAAGGAAATATTTTTTTCAAAAAAATTTATTGTAAAAGGAAAAAACGACATTTTTCTCGCCAAATTAAACAAGAAAATTGGAAGAATAAGCTCAGAACTCATACAACTTGGTTTTTCAAACAAACATGGACTAATACCTGAAGAAAACTCTTTTTTCTTCATAATACCTGAAAAAATACCTGAAAAAATAATTCACAAAGGACCTGAAACAAGAATGAAAGAACATTGCAAAAAGTTTCGCGAAAAATGGACTTCAAAAAAAGTATTTGAGAAAAAAGGAAGATTATACGTGGAACTTGAACGAGAAATAACAAATGGCGAAAAAGCTATTAAGAAAATTGTTTCCTCATTTTCATAATAAACTCTTTAATGAAAACACAATCCTTTCTTTCGAGCTTCTTCCTATTCAACACGCTAAGCGCGATTTCACTGACTTGACTTAAAACAGTTTTATTCAAACCGAATTGCTTATTCTTTGACAAATATTCCAAAGCCTCATCATAACTAACACTAACCTTAATTTTTTTACTAACAATTATTTTAGCGTATTCCTTCAAACTCATAAAATAAGAATAATAACTTAAAGCATAATTTTTTTCAACTAAAAAACCATTACCCATCTTATAATGCTTTCCAGCAACATCCTCTAAAGCTTTACTCGCACTAGCCTGACTAATCGTTTTCAACTGCTCACCCACCACGTTTTTGTTAATACTATTCAAGTTCATAACAAAATTTAAAAAACAAACCCTTTTTAACTTTTCTTATGGATTGCATATTCTGTAAAATAAGCAGTGGGGAAATACCCACCTCAAAAATTTATGAAGACCCCACTTGCATTGCTTTTTTCGAACTGAACCCTGCAAGTCAGGGACACATTGTTATAACAACAAAAAAACACTATGAAGACATGAAATTAATACCAGCGCAAGAATTTCTTAATTTGTGGAGCATAGTTCGATTTTTAGGCATCACTCTATCCGAACAACTTAACCCTGCAGGATATAACGTTTTAATGAATGTAGGTCAAGTAAAAAATCAGCAGTCAAAACATGTTTCAATTCATTTAATACCCTTAAAAGGCGATGAGGAAGTTTTCATGGGCTGGAAACCAAAAAAAGTAGATGAAAAAAATAATGAAAACCTTGCTAATGCGATAACAATAAAACTTGAACAGCAAAAAGAAGAAGCTAAAAAACAATTCCTCAAACACCAGAATGAAATTATTAAAGTAATTAAAAAAGAAATGCCGGAAAAACTAAACCCGTAATAACGCTTAAGAAAAAATCAGACTTGAACATTGTAATCACGAACGCGATAAGAAACGCGGGTACGAAGGGCATTCCTTCAATTATTTTAACAGTTCTAACACCTTCACTTTTCATTTTAGTTATTTGCTTTAATTTAACATCAACTTCTTTTTTAGGGTCAAACAAAACCTTATCATTAATGACGATTTTATCAATAACCCAATCACCTTCAGTTAATTTATTGATACTAATGCTTTTAATCATTAACTTATCAGCGTTCTTCAAAAAAATGGACAGCAACCCTAAAATTCCAACTATAATGAAAAAACCGCTTAAAAAATTTTGTAAAAACAAGAAAATGATACCAATGCTTAAGATTGTTAAACTCGCGAAATAATAATACTTACTTGTTCCGAACTCTTTTTTACTTACTTCAAAAAACTTTTTCCTTTTTTTGATTATGAGAAATAAACTTCCAGAAACACCATAAAACGCGCCAACTAATAAGAAATTTAAGAAATAATTACTGAACAGCCAAATATTACTTGGCTTCATCAAAAAAAGTGATAATGCTATTGTAAGCTTAGTGTCAGCGCCACCCCACTGTTTTGCACGATACATAAGCATTCCAAAACTTGACGCCCCAACAAAGTTTAGTAAAACGTACAAGCCATAATTCAAATCAAAACTTTTCAAAACGTAATATATTTGAATTAGGATTCCCACACAGATGAACGTGTAAGACAAATAATCCGGAACCTCTCTTGTTTTCAAATCATGAACGCTTGCTAAAACTAAAGCAACAAAACATATTGCAAGCAACACTTCAAACATTAAAACCCTCCAAAAACTCTTCCTCTTTGAAATGAAGTTTTCCAGGAACAATAATTGAACAAGGCGGTTTAAAAACCAAACCTTTCAATTTATTCACGTCACCGAATTTAATCACTTGATTTTTACAACCTGCTAGCGAAATCACAACTGCTTTTTTCGTACCTTTTAGTTTGTTTAACGCTTGTTTTACACTTAAAAACTCGTTCTTCTCCAAATCCAAATCTAACAAGCATAATGTGTGAGCCCCAATTTTTTGATTATCACTTAACGTTTTCAGAAAACTGTCAGCTTCATGAAACGGAATGCTTAATGTTTTACCGAACTTGTAAGCTTGCAAACCAGTTTCGCACACAGCAGTTAAAATGCTCGAATTATGAAATACTTCAAAATCAACATTTTTTTCTTTACACTCAAGTATTAGTTCAGCGTGAGTTGTCGCGACTAAAGGGTCGCCAATCACTATCAACCCGATTTTCTTGGTTTTTGCTAGAGTGATTAATTCACCGACTTCAACATTTTCACGTCCAATTTTTTTAACTGTTTTCCCAACTATTTTTTCCAATTTTTTGATGTTTAATTCGGGTGCTAGGCTGGTATAATTTTCTAAAAAAATTTCACTGCACTTTTTTAATGCTTCAACTGATTTTAGTGTTAAATCCTGTTCACCGCACAAACCCAGTCCAACTAAGTAAAACATAGTTTTGTATTAATTGCGGAATTAATAAAAACCCTTTTATTAAAGGAAATACGATTTAATAATTATGGTGGCAATAGAACTAGTTCTTTTACTAATACCTGTTTTAGTTGGGGGTGGTGTTGTTACTTGGAAAGCTTCTCAAAAACTTGGGAGAAAAATTGATGTTGCGATGCGCACCAAACCCACGTTAAATCCATTGGTTGCTTTTAATATGTGGAAAGAAAGACAAACTAATCGTTTTAGGATTCGTAACCGTCGAAACAAAGGAATGAAAAGTATTGGAAAACGTATTAAAAAAGATGTTAAGAAATTAGGTCTTAAGAAAAATCATACTAAGAAACTAAAATCAAAATTTAAAGATGTTATTAAACACGCGAAAAACGTTAAATTTGAAGATATTAATAAACCACTTGAAGATTTGTTGGATTTAATAAGTTCATTGGAAGCAATAGAAGAGAATCATGTTTATAGAATTACTGAATTATTGGAAGGACTGAAAGGTAGTTTAATAGACGAGCAAAGTATTACTCAAAAATTATCTGAACTAATAAATCAACAACAAACTCAAGAAGTTAATCAAAATAGTAACCCCTTTCGTGAACAAGTAATTTTTATTCTTAACCGTGCACAACAATTTACAAAAGAGCAACTTGAGGATTTGCATGAACTAAATAACATACTGCATCAAGTACGTAATGATGAAAGAATGGAATTTTTGATTTCAAAAAAACTTACAATTGATGACGTTTTTAAAAATATTTTAGATGCCATTGAATCAAAACAAGAAAAAGTTAATAGGGAAAAATCTAATAAAGATAATACTGAAAAACAAGAAGTTATCGATGCGTTACATAATTTAACTGCAATTGTTACTGAAGCTGGAAATCTTGCTCAAAGTGGAATGTCAAATATTTATTCAGAAATACGTGCGTTAAACGTTCTTTTTTCAGAGGAAGAAAACTTTGTAAGTAAAATGTTTCAAGATTTTACTGAAAAAAGGAAATTCCTTAATTCTATTAGCTCATGGGATCCGTTTTCCGCGTATAACCGGTATTGTAAATATTACTCATCTTGCAGTAATCAAGTTGATATGTACTTAAACCATTTTGTTGGAATTGAAAATATTTTCTTTCAATTAGTTCAAACAATTACTAAAATAACTGTTCCAATAATTAAAATATTTGATAATTTAAATAAGATTAATAGTAAGAAATACAAGTATATACCACTACAAATTAAAATTAAAGGTTTTAAAAAACAAATTAAAAAAACTGATAGAGTTCAAGAAACAGCAAATTTAGAAATTCGAACTGTGCGTGGTGTTCTAATAGGTTTAAGGAAAATGCCGAAATTAGTTTTATATAACTTGCCTAAAAATGTTTTACTTGGTGGTGGAAAGAGAATTGGTAGTGAAATAAATAAGTTAAGAGAAAATACAAACAATTCGGCAACTCAAGGTAAAAATATTGAAACTATAAAAATTTCATTCGGTGAAAAAAATATATCAATTGATAAGATAGATTTTACACAATTAGAAGAAGATGAAGCTAAAAAAATTATGAAAATTTTAGAAAAAATAAAAAATACTGATGGTGGAATACCAAATAATGAATTAGAAGATTTATTAAAGGGGTTGAGGAGTGAATAATAATGTCTGTAATCGGTATTAAAGACGCAATAAAAGCCTACAATAATAGTTTTAATACTAATAGTGAACAAACACCTGCGCAAACATCAAATGAAGAAAATTTTGAAATAAATGATTACGTTAAATATTTAGTATATTTTAATGACAAAATAATTGAAGATTATTTAACAAATTCAAACGCGCGTTTTCTTAAAAATGATGAAATCAGTTACTATAATAAAATTATAGATAATTATCCTAAATTAAAATCTAAAGGCATTGATTTAAAACACCTTAATCAAATACTTGAAAAATTAGATGTTAATCTAAAAAAAATTATAGAAATGCGATCAAAACACATAAAAACGCTACAGAAAAGATTTGATCAAGAACTTGCACAAAATAATTTGCAAAATATTGAAAAAAATTATTCAAAAAATTTGGAGCTTTACAAAAAATTAAAAGAAATACATTCCATTTCAGAATCACCATCATTGGAAGATTTTGAAAAATTGTTGACACAATTATTTGAAAAAATTAAAAAATTAAATAATAAAATAATAGAAAAAGAAAAGAAAAATAGACATTCTTATTTATATAATTAATAAACTTTAAAATCAGCGCAAATTCTATACCACCCAGGACCAGTGTTCCCTGTTTTTACGAAATTCAAAAATCTAACCCTACGACCCGCAACCTTACTTGCATCCTTAACCTCTTTCTTCAAAACATCAAAACCATCCCGCTCATGAGCGAAACGATAAAAATGCACTACAGCACCAGGATTCGCCAATTCAAACACGCGAGGCAAAAAACCAACACTCTTACCCGGCAAATTCATAACAAAACGATCAGCACACGGCAACTCAACCTTGTTCGCATCACCTTTAACACAATTCACATGAACCTTGTTTAACTTACAATTTTCCTCCAATAATTTGAAAGCAACAGGATTCTTTTCAACACCCCAACACTCAACATCACGTTTAGCAATAGGAATAATAAATGGGCCAACACCCGCAAACAAATCAACCACTACTTCACCTTGCTTCACCTTGTTTAACACTCTTAAACGCTCATTCTGCAACCTACCACTAAAAAAAACATCATCTAACTTCACATTAAAACGAAAACCATTCTCAGTATGAACTGTACTAAAATCACGCTTACCTGCTAACCACTTAACATTCCTAATCCTAAACTCACCACGCGTATCAGAAACAACATTAACAACTGTACGAACCTTAGGATAAAACCTTAAAAAAGCCTCACCAATAACACGTAACTCCCTAACACTAAAACCCTTAAAATTAAGAACGCAAACACTCCCAACCACATCATGACTGCGCGAATCAACACCAGCAGGAAGCAAATCTTTTACACTCCGAACATGCTTAACATCCATAAAACATATAAAACTATTTTACTACATAAAACCTCGTGTAATACTAAATGATACGAAAAGGAGTCATTGTCGCGGCAGGTAGAGGATCAAGATTAAAACCAATAACCAACGCGTACCCAAAAGAACTAATACCAATAGCGGGAAAACCAGTAATAGAATACTGCATAGACTTACTGAAAGTAGCTGGAATAACCAACATACTAATAGTAACTGGCTGGAGAAAAGGCGCGCTCCAAGACTACTTAAGAGATGGCTCATCATTCGGCGTGAACATAACATACGCATTCCAACGCGCAAGCAAAGGACTCCCAAACGCGATACACCAAGCAAAAAACTTCACGAACGGCGACGACTTCGTAGTCGTTAATGGAGATAATTTCTTCCAACCATCAAGCTCACTACTAAACGCGATAGAACAGCACGACCGTACAAGATCACACGTAACACTAACACTGTACGGTGTGAAAGACCCGACACAACTAGGAATCGCAAAAATAGATGATGAAGGCAAAGTAATAAAAATGATAGAAAAACCAACATGGGAACAAGCAGAAGAATACAAAAAAAACGAAGAATACTTAATTCAAACAGGATGCTACGTGCTAAGCAGTGAAGTCTTCAAATTCATAGAACAAACACCATTCAACAATAAAGGAGAACAATTTTTACCAGAAACATTCGAACTAATGCAAAAATCAGGACTCTTAATTACATCAACAACGCATAAAGGGATGTGGAATGATGTTGGAACTTGGAAAGCATACTTAGAACTCGAAAAAGAAATGATAACCAAAATAGACATAACAAAAACAATCATGGAACGCGAAGGACTAAAAGAAGAAAGCGACATGCACGACTAAATTATTTATTATGATACTTGTAGGAACCGAACATGACTCAAAAGAAAGCTGGAACAATCTTACAAACATTTTAGAAAACTTAGACTCAATAAATGCAATAAGTGTTGAAGCAGATTTAGAATACTATAAACATTATAACAAAATAAACAAAGAAAAACCTTGGAAAGCATTTGAAATATTTGAAGCAATAAAATACGCGAAAAAAATGAAAATACCCCTTTATTGCGTAAACCCCTTTAGCAAAACGCGAACAAGCATTTTTAGAAAAACAAAAAAACTATACTTTAACAAACCTTCAAAAAACAAGTTAGACCACTTAATTTTCAAACCATTCTGCTTATTTGAAGAAATAATTTTTCAAGCAAGAATATATAAAACAAAACAAATACTAAAACAAATAACAAACAAACACGAAAAAACAGCTCATATAGGTGGATATTACAACATAAAACGAATTAATTTTTAGTAATTAATCTTAAATCATTCTCACAACCTTTTTGAACAACTTCATAAATTTTTTTTAATTTTTCACGAAACATTTTAAGATAAGTTGAAATCATATTATGTTTATTTTCAAAACTCTTTTTTTTAGAATTAACGATATTTTCAACGTCTTTTTTATTATTAGCTTGAGAAATCTTAATTAAATCATCAAAGTTTTTTCTATCTTTGCTAGTAATATGTGTAATAATATTAACTGCTTTATTGGCATTAATTTTATTATTAATCGCTAAATCACCCACACGTTCATAAATTTTGATTATTGTTTTATATTTCTCGTTAAACTCTTTAAGCAAAGAATCATGATACTCTTTAACAGATCTCAAATGTTTGTTTTTAATATTTTCAAACTCTTCAATATTTTTTTTACGATTTTTAAGGATACTATCAAACTCTTCTTTCCTTTTTTGATCCATACCCCTTGAATCAACATACGCGCGTGATAATGTTCTAATTTCATTATTAGAAAACTTATTTAAAATAAGAACAATCAAATTAATTGCAGTGATTAGTTGTTTTTTATTAATAATTTTTGATTTATCATCAAAATTTAATGTAACAACTCTACTAATCGCTTCTTCACCATTTTTTAACTCATCATAATTAATACTTAATTTTGTATCTTCTAAGTTAACAACATTCTCTTTAGTAACGCCCTTACTCTTTTCTAAAGAATCCTCTGCACTTTTAATAAACTTATAATACTCTTCAAGACTCCCATTACCCATAATTCATTAACCCTATTAAACTATTAAAACACATTTTCCTTATAAAAATATTATCAACACTTTTTTTAGCCCTTTTCAGTAATTCTTTTCGAATTACTTTTTTATTATTTGAAAAAAAAGCCATAACTAAAATAACTAACAAAAGACGAATAAAAACTTATACATTTTTTTTAACATAATCACTAAAACACGCTTTACAACAAAAATACTCCTTCTTCAAATTACTTGACTTATCCCTAAACTCAAGAGCAATCCTATGCTTATTAGACTTCAAATCAAAACTCTTATTGCAAAATGCGCACACCTTCAAAACCTTTTTCATAAAGAACAAACAATTCAGAAAGAATATAAATCAATTACTATTACAAAAACAATATGAACAACACAGTAAAAACAACACTATACCTAACAGGACTAACAATACTACTACTACTAATAGGAGAACTACTTGGCGGAATGCAAGGATTAATCATAGCATTCATTTTTGCAGGAATACTTAACTTTGGAATGTACTACTACTCAGACAAAATAATACTAAAAATGCACGGGGCAAAACAAAACCACAACACGAAAATAAACAACATGGTCTCAGAAATCGCGAAAAAAGCAGGAATACCAAAACCAAAAGTATACATAATACATCAAAACACGCTAAACGCGTTTGCAACGGGAAGAAACCCAAAACACGCGGCAATCGCGCTAACACCACTAATAATAAACACGCTAAATGATGATGAACTTAAAGCAGTAATAGGACACGAACTAACACACATAAAAAATTATGACACGCTAATAAGCACGCTATCAGCAACAATAGCAGGAACAATAACACTGCTTACAAGAATCGCGTTTTACACGGGTACAGGAAGAAATAATAACAACTCAACAAGCAAAACAATTGCATGGATAATAATGCTAATATTCACGCCAATAATAGCAATAATCATTCGTTTAGCAATATCACGCTCAAGAGAATTCTCAGCTGACGAAGGAGGAGCAAAACTATCAACGCCCAAATCTATGATAAGCGCTCTTGAAACAATCAGCCAAGGACCAAGACTAAGAAAAGGAATGGAAGGTGCAAGCCACATGTACATAACTAACCCATTCGCGGCAAATAACATAACAGAACTCTTCTCAACGCACCCATCACTGCACAAAAGAGTTCAAAACATAACGAGGTTAGACAAATGAAATGCTTAATAACTGGTGGAAGCGGATTCATAGGCTCACACATAGTTGACTTACTAATAGAAAAAAACTACGAAGTAATCGTAGTTGATAAAGATTTAAAAAATACGAATCCGAAAGCAAAATACTACGAAACAGACATTACGAATTATGAAACTTTAAAAAAAATCTTTGAAAAAGAACAACCAGACTTGGTAAATCATCAGGCTGCACATGTAAGCGTACCAAACTCAGTAAAAAACCCAACTCACGACGCTCAAACAAATATTATAGGAACACTAAATATATTAAGATTAAGCAAAGAACACAACGTAAAAAATTTTGTTTACGCATCAACCTGCGCTGTTTATGGCAACCCCAAAACAATTCCAGTAACTGAAACACATAAATTACAACCCGAAAGCCCTTACGGCGTTTCAAAACTCACCTGTGAATATTACATACCATTATTCGTTAAAAACTACGTAATACTACGATACAGCAATGTTTACGGACCAAGACAACCGCCAAAAGGAATGATAATACCAACATTCATGCAAAAAATAAAAAACAAACAGCCAGTTACGATATTTGGAGACGGAAATCAAATACGCGATTACATTTACGTAGGTGACATAGCACAAGCGAATTTAAAAGCGCTTGAATCAAGAAAAAAAATAAGAATCAATGTTGGAACAAAACAAGGGACAAGCGTTAATGAAATATTCAACATCCTAAGCGAATTACTTGAATACCAACTTAAACCAAATTACGAATCTGAAAGAAAAGGCGACGTGCAAAAAGTAATACTTGACAACTCAAAACTATTACATGAATTCAATTACACTCCAAAAACCACTTTAAAACAAGGAATTGAAAAAACAATACTCAAGTCTTAAAACGACCAGATCCAATAAGGAACGCACCTAAAAAAACAAAGAAAAAACCAGCTAATTTTGTTAAACTAAAATACTCCTTAAACACGATTCTTGCAAGAAAAGCAACTAAAATAAAACTCAAAGCGTTTAAAGGATAAATAAAACTTAAATCAGCATTAGACAATGAAACAAGCCAGAAAATAGTACTAACAACATACAAACATAAACCCACAAAAACAAATGGTTGGAAAAACATGAAAAACACTTTTCTTAAATCCGTAAAATCCACGCCACCGAACGCATTCATACCATATTTCAAACTAACTTGACCAAACGCGTTAAGCAAAATTGAAAATGAAACAATCAAAAAAATCAACCACTTATCCATGATACTTTATTAATAGTTTACTTATTAAAAACTATTTTTTTTAAGATAATTAAATCAGATTTTCCGAACTCTTTTAACAAAAATAAGAAGACAAAATAAGACAATGAAACAAATCCTCCAACAAACAATGATAGAACTCCAAAATTAAACATGCTTAAAACAATTTTAACTAATACAAAAACAAGCAAGCCAGACATAACACATTTTAAAAAAGTTCGAAATGGAAATTTCCAACCAAAAAATTTCTTAGAATAATAATACGTTAATAAATTACCAACACTAACTGAAAGAATAAAAGAAAAAGCAGCACCAAATTCTAAAAAAACAGGTATAAAAAACATTAATGAAATAATTGTAACAACTGTTTTAAAAATAATTGAATAAGTTGAATAAATAGGCTTTTTTGAGGTTATAAAAAGCATTAATAATAAACTAAAAAAGAAATTAATAATCATAGCTATACTCTGTAAAACAAAAATACTACTTGAATCTAAATATTTATCACCTAAAACAAAAAATAGAATATCCTTCGAAAATAAAAGTATATTAACAAAACAAAAACCTAAAACTATCAAACTAAACCTGAAAATCAAAAAAATGTAATTCCTAATTTTTTTTAAATTATGACGATTAGATACGAAAATAGGGAAAAAAACCATGTAAACAACTTCCCAAGCAATTAAAAAAAAATGATTTATTTTTAATGGCGCTGCAAAAAACGCTAGAGAACTAAGACTGAACAAACCTAAAGCAAATTCAAAAATTGGACTAAGAAAAGAATTAAATGACTCTCCTAAAACAACTTTTTTTGAAAAAGAGAAAAGATTTTTAAAAACTTGCTCATTAAAAGAAAAATTTATGATTTCTCTTAAAATAAAAAGACCAATAAAAATTGAAAGCAAATGAACAAATAACTCAGCAATAAGTGCTCCAAAACTACCTAAACCCAGCAATATGCATAAAATAACTGAAAATCTTGAAAGAGTATAAATTGTGTTTGTGATGCTTAACGCTTTAATTTTATTCATAGCCAATAAACTTGCTATAATAATTCCAAAAATGGATCTTATCGGAATAAAAATACTTGCAAAAATAAAGAAATACAATGGAATCCCATACATGTTAGAAAGATATGGTGATAATAAAAACATTACAAACATGTAAATAATAATAAAAATTGATATAACTGAAACTCCTGTTCCAAAAATTTTTTTTGATTTAATAATATTAGACCTATTTTCAGATAAAAAAAATTGAATCGAACTCGCAAAACCAAAATGTGATAATGCGCTAACGAAAAGGACAATTGACAATATTAAAACATAAATTGCATAATCCGAAACTGGAAGAAATCTAACAATTAATAAATTCAAAAAAAAACTTAAAAAAACAATTATAAATTTAGAACTTAAAGAATACTTGAAATTTTGAATTATACTCATTGAAATAATATTAAACCATTACTAATTAAAAAGATAGGTTCTAAATATTCATAAACTATTAAAAACAGGATTTAAACTTAAACAAAAAATTATCAACAAACTGAACTAATAAATCTAGAAATACTGTAACATTTGCTTTTGTTTTACCAGAAAAACGTTTTTGAAAAACAAAAGGAATTTCACAAACACTGTTAGTTTGTGATTTAATCAATAATTCAAGCATTATTTTATAACCTCTTGGCTTGATACGTTTTTTAGAATTATTAAACACGCCCTTTCTAATCGCGAAAAAACCAGACATAGGATCTCTAATTTTTAAACACAAAAACTTTCTAACAAAAAAATTAATAATATAACTAATATAACGCCTGAACATATTTATGCTAGCATAACTATTGCGGGAGCAAACAACAAACTCAAAATTAGTTAACTTATCAATCATGATAGGAATAATTTTAGGAGGATGCTGCAAATCAGCATCCATAACCACAAAAAAATCACCTTTTGCTTTTCTAAAACCATCAACAATTGCAAAACTTAACCCATAATTATTTTTACGTCTCAAAACGCGAACACACTTATTTTTTTTACATATACTTTTAACGATTTTCCAAGTATTATCCTGCGAATTATCATCCACAACTAACAATTCATATTTTTTACTTAACTGATTCATAACATTACAAGTTTGTTCAATAAATTCACTAATAACCTCAGCTTCATTTAAGGTTGGAACAATAATAGAAATCAACTAGAACCACCTTACTGAATCAAAGAATAACTTACAAAAAAATAAATGGTTCATAGATTAAAATATATATTCAAACAAGTTTTAAAAATTTCTATACAAATGTGATGCTCATAAAACTTAAATAATAAAAAAAAATGATTACAAACATGAATAAGATATTCATAACAGATGGTGATAACAAAGTAACACTATTAATCGCAAGACAACTCGCAAGAAAAGGTATAATAGTGGATGTTGGAGCAAGCCATAAGAAAAGTATTGCATTTTACTCAAAATACGTGAATAAAAAAATAATTTACCCTAATTACTTAACCGAAACTGAAAAATTTAAAAAAAACATAATCAAAATAATAAAAAAAAATGATTACGACTTGATAATACCTTTAAAAGAACCTGTAATAAAAATACTTTACGATATCCAAGATAAAATACCTAAAAACACAAAACTCGCACTTCCCGACCAAAAAATTTGGATGAAAACATTTGATAAATTAGAAACAATAAAACAAGCAGAAAAATGTAATGTAAAAACGCCAAGAACAATTTATGAAACAGACATTAATAAAATAAAAAAAACAACGAAAAACTGGAATTACCCATTAGTTATTAAATCAAGATACTCGTGGAATTTCACAAAAAAAGGTCCAAAATATGCTTATAGGGAATATGCTTATGACGAAAAAGATCTTGAAACAAAATTCAAAAAATACTCAAAAATAAATGGAATACCCTTAATACAAGAATATATTAAAGGTGTTGGCAAAGGAATGTTTTATTTAGTAAATAAAAAACAAATAATTGCAAAATTTGCACATCAAAGAATACGTGAAGAACCTCCTGATGGTGGAGCAAGTGTTTGCAGAAAAAGCGTGAAAATAAATGAAAAATTAGACAAAGATAGTGTGAAGTTATTAAAACAAATAGACTGGTATGGTCCAGCAATGGTGGAATTCAGATGCGATGAAAAAGAAAACTACCTACTTGAAATAAATGGAAGATTTTGGGGATCACTGCCACTAGCGGTGTTTTCAGGAGTTAATTTTCCTTACTTATACTACCAAATTTTAACAAACCAAAAAATTAAACCTGTTTTAACTTATAAAGAAGAAGTTAAAGCAAGAGATCTTTATGGAGACTTATTATTTTTATACAAAGTATTTTTTAAAAGAAAAGAAAAATATCCCCCACGACTAAAATCTTTCTTAAACGTAATAACAACAATCGCTTACGAAGACGTGTTTGATTTAAAAGATTTAAAACCATTCATCGCGCAATTTACAATATTAATAATGCATAAAATAGTAAAAAAATTACAATGATAAAAAAAATAATTGATAACGTTTACTTGAAGAAAAGAACTTTAAAAAAAGTAATAGCTCAATTTAAATACGTAACTGATAAGAATAATTTATTATCTTCAATAATCGCTAATGACTCTAAAATAAAAAACAAAAAAATTCTTGTTGTAGCACCACACCCCGATGACGAAATATTTGGGTGTGGAGGAACAATAAAAAAATTATCAAAACAGAACCATATAACCTGCATTTATATGACTAGTGGCGGGCCAACACTTCAAAAAATGGAATATCCTTCTCCAGAAATAATTGAAAAAGAAGCGTTGAAAGCAAGTGAAATTATTGGCATAAACAAAACAATTTTTGTAAAATTAGAAAATTCCAAAATAACTTTCAAAAAAAATGATAAGAAAACTATGAAAAAAATAAACAAAATTATAATTGAAATAAAACCAAACATAATAATTCTACCAGCATTTCTTGAAAATCACTTAGACCATTCAGCAACAACTCAATTAATAATAAATTCATATTTAGAAAACTATGAAGCGTGGTTTTATGGAGTTCATACACCTATCAGTTTACCAACACACATAATCGACATAACAAAACAAATAAATGTAAAAATGAACGCGCTGCAAGCGTACAAAAAAACACTCTTAAAAGACCCTATGCCAAAAGCAATAATCTCACTGAATAATTACTACGGATTAACAAAAATTGGAAAAGGCTGGGCAGAACCATTTATAATTATGAACTCTACGCGAGCAAGAGAGCTAATCAAAAGAATATGAAAGGTATTTTCCATGTACATACAAAACACTCTTATGATGGAGTTATGAATGTTAGCGAAATAGTTCAAACATTTCCTGAAATGGATTTTATAATAATAACTGAACATTCTGAAACACTAAATTCCAACAAATATGATATTTTAGTTAAAGAATGCAAAAAAGAAAACAAAAAAATAATTCCAGGAATAGAATTCAACACTGATGAAGGATATCATATATCTGGAATTTTTATAAAAAATTATTTTAAACAAACAAGTGCAGAACAAACAATTAAGAAAATAAAAGAACAAGGAGGAATAAGCATTCTTGCACACCCCGCAAAATACAAGGAAATAAACTTTGAAAAAATCAAAGAAGTTGACTTTGTTGAAATATGGAATCGTGTTTATGACGGAAAATATGTGTTAAACCCGAAAAATATTGAATTAATGAAAAAACTAAATGCTAAACCAATAGTTGCAATTGATTTTCATAAAAAAAATCATAAAATAGATTTATACATTTTAACTGAAAAAAATATTAAAAAATCATTAAAAACAGGGAAATATCAACTTTTTAAAGGAAATAAAAAAATAAATAATGAATTAAATTTATTTCTAAAACTTAAACGATTAAGCTATGAAATAACAAAAAAAAAATTATTAAAATTTACAAAAAAAATATAAATTGAATAAAAAACACATTTGATTACGATAAAAACGCACGAATTCAAAAAAACAGAATTATGCTCTAAAAATTCATAAAACATTTAAAAAACAATATACGTACAAATAAAAACAACATGAAAACAAAAATAACCATTTGTGCTTGCATCGCAACACTAAATAGTGAAAAACACTGGAAAGAGTGTTTGAACGCGGTTGTAAACCAGAAAACAAAATTTGATGAAATAATAATAGTTGATGATAGTAGCACTGATAACACCATTAAAATAACTGAAACAATCCTAAAAAAAACAGGAATACCCTACAAAATATTCATTAAAAAACCAGAATACAGAGACATAGCTCTTTCAAGAAACATTTGCATGAAGGAATCCAAATGTGAATATTTAGCTTACATAGATTCTGATACTGTAATAAGCAATAACTGGGTTCAAAAAATGAGAGAAGCAATAATCACAAAAAATCCACTCGCACTAGTGGTAGGATACATGATTGAATCAACTTCACGATTCTCAAAATATTTGTACGTACCTTCAACAAATGAACCTGCAAAAGATTTTAGGAAATCACGATATTATTCAGCAACTAGTTTTGCAAGCACAATAATAAAAAAAAGAATTCTTAAAAGCGTAAACGGATTTAAAGGCAAATCAATGCCTGGAGAAGATGCGGATGTTATTTTAAGAATTAAAAAGAAATACCCTAATTTTAAGTTTTACTCAGTTGGAGGAACAACAGTGAAACATTACTCACCTCCAACATTCATACAAAACTTCAAAAAATTTTATAAATGGGGTCAAGGAAACATGAGAACAGCAATATCAAATAAAACACCATTCACCGTAAAAAAAGCGTTCATACTAGCGTCAATACCGTTTATATTCATGATGTTAATTCACCCAATATTCTTAGCAATAGGACTAATAATTCCATTACTATACTTCCTATTTGCTTTAAGAATGATTTACAAAACAAAATACTATCAAATAAGAAACCTGAACTTTATTGAAACACTTTACGTAAGCCTAAATTTTGTACTGTACTCATATTCATTCGGATTCGGAGCCCTGTCTAAATTAACAGATATATTTAAAAAACAAGATTTTCTAAATTTAGAAAGTAAAATGTATCATACTCATTCAAGTTCACAAAATATAAAAACCAAGTGATTTTTTAAAATTACTATGCATGTATTATTCGTAAACTTACCAAAAATTCGTAATAAATACGTAACCGTATTTGGAATGATAGATTACTCAGCAACACCAACATTCCTTCTAATGCTTGCAAAACAAGAAGCGGATAAAGGAAACAAAATAAGTTTTGTAGACTTGCAAATAAACCCTAATGCTAAAATACCTTCTGCGGATAAACTTGTAACAATATTTTACACAGGATGCTATAAAGAACATAAAAAAATATTTGATGAAATGCTCGTAAACCAAGGTGAAAACATTAAAAAAGAAACTTACTTATACCCTTTAGAAAAAATATTTTTAAAAGAAAAAGTTCCAAGAGCAATGTTTGAACTTATTGACGTGACAAAATATTCTGTTATAGACACTTACTTAAGCCTCTACTGCCCTAACAAATGCACTTTTTGCGTTAAAACAATGAGTCAAAACCCGGTTATTTACAAAGATATGAATGATTATTTAGAAGAAATTAAATATTTAGAATCAAAAAACATCAAAAAAGTATCGTTTTCAGACCCTGAATTCACTATAAACAGGAAAAGAGTGCTTGAATTCACAGAGAATTACAAAAAAAACAATTTTAACGTACAATATGAAATTACAACTCGCGCAGATTATTTAGATGAAGAAATAATAAAAGCCCTAAAAAAAACAAACTGCTACCAAGTTGATATAGGTATTGAAAGAGCTTCTGACAGGGAACTTGCTAAAATAAGAAAAAATATGACTTACAAAAAAATAAAACAAACCTTGAAATTCCTTAAAAAATACAAGGTGAGAGCAGGAGGATTCTTCATATTCGGATTCCCTGATGACAACCATAAAACATATGAAAGAATGAAAAAAAAAATACTGGAATTAGACCTCAATACTGGAAGAGTAAACTATTTTACGCCATACCCTAATACGGATGTATGGCAAGAATGCGTTCAACATGATTTAATAGATAAAAATTTGAAAAAAGAAACAGACACATTCAGCCACCAAGAATTTGCAATATGTGGAACTCGCTATTTAACAAAAGAACAAGTAAACAAATATGTTGAAAAATTAAATAATATACTAATAATAAGTACAAAACTACCTAAACTAAAATTCTTGGTAAAATCAAAAACAATTTCAAAAATTATAAGCCATTTAATTCAAAAAATAGCAATTCTAACAAAAAAATTAAGAAGATAAATGAGAATAATACATTGGATAAAACAATTCTATCCTTATATGGGTGGTGGAGAAACAGCGCTTTACGAATTAGCAAAACAAATAGAAAATGAACCAACAATAACTGAAAATATAATAATAACCACTCGCCTCAAAGGAACCAGAAAACAAGAAAAATTGTTTAAAAAAACAAAAATAATAAGAATAAGCATACCAACAGATTATAACAAAGATAGCAAAATATTATTACTCATAAAAAACACTATAAGAGATTTTACACTTCACAAAACTTTGAAAAAATACATTGATAACAATTCTATAATCCACGTTCATGGTCCAATGACGCCACCAATCCTACTACGTGCATTCGGAACATTTTTTAAAAATTGTAAACACTTCCAACCCTGGACTAAATTTAACACACCTGTAGTAATGCATTATCATGCTATTCCATCATGGAAAAAAGAATTCCTAAAAAAACAAGATATAAACTACGTAACCAAAATTATTGCAGTTGATAAAGCAATAGAAAAATTTCTTAACACGAAAAAAGCAATTTTTATACCTAATGGTGTTGATACAACAAGGTTTAAACCATATTCAAAAAAACCGCGAAAATTTTTAACTTACATTGGAAGACTTACAAAAGACTGGAAAGGCTGGCAATTATTTGTTAAATCCACAAAAGAACTAAAAAACACATTAATAATAGGGCACGGACCTGAAGAAGATAAAGTTAAAAACGTGTTTAATGGAAAACTATTAACAAATATTAATAATAATAACATACCTGAATATTATGCAAAAACAAACATACTAGTATGTCCTTTAATAAATTTATTTGGAATATCAAGAGTTGTTCTTGAAGGAATGGCAAGCGAATGTATTGTAATAAAATCAGACTACGATCCTGACAGTTATCCTATAATCAATGGGATTACAGGATTTACATTTAAAAGTGGGAATCCTGATGATTTAAAAAAAATTATAGATGAAGTAACTAAATTAGATAAAACAACAACAACAAAAATACGCAAAAATGCGAGAAAAATAATTGAAAAAAACTTTGAAATAACAGAAATAGCAAAAAAAATAATAAAAGAATACAAAAACGCAAAAAATGAATTTTTAATTAATAAATCTTAAAAACTAAACACTTCTCTAAAATAAATTGATTCAAAATGAATGAAAAACTAATACACGAAGAATTACAAATAATAAGAAACTGCAAAATCGGTGAAAATACGAAAATATGGAATTTCGTAAACTTATACGATTGCGAAATTGGCTCAAACTGCATGATAGGAGCATTTGTTGAAATAACAGGAGGAGTAAAAATAGGAAACAATTGCAGCATTCAATCACACTCATTCATTTGTGATATGGTAACAATAGAAAATGATATTTTCATAGGCCATGGCGTAATGTTCATAAACGACACTCAACCACCTCAATCAGACCGCTCAAAATGGAAAAAAACACTAATCAAAAAAGGAGCAAGCATAGGAACGAACGCGACAATTTTGCCAGTGACAATTGGTGAAAACTCAATTGTTGGAGCAGGCTCAGTAGTGACAAAAGACGTACCTCCAAATGTGATAATTGCAGGCAATCCTGCAAAGATTATTAGACAATTAGAGAATCCAACAATTACACATTCATAATGTTTAAGTAATGAACATTTATCAAAAAACAATATGCAAATACCCATAATACGCGTAAAATTATCTGAAAATAGTGTTAATGAAGTTGCGCAAACCTTACAAGCAGGAATGATAGCTGAAGGAAAAAAAACACAACAATTCGAACAAGAATTCGCAAAATACATTGGCGTAAAACACGCAATAACCACTCTAAATGGAACAATGGCCCTTCAATTAGCAATAAAATCTTTAAGAATATCAAATGGAGAAATTATAACAACACCCTTTACTTTTATAGCAAGTGCAAACTCAATAATTTACAACAACCTTAAACCAGTATTTGCTGATATTAATCCTGAAACTTTTAATTTAGACCCTCAAAAAATAGTTGAAAAAATAACGAACAAAACAAAAGCAATAATGCCCGTACACTTATTCGGACAACCTTGTGAAATGAAAGAATTCAAAGAAATTTGCGAAGACCATGACTTATACTTAATAGAAGACTCAGCTCAAGCGCATGGAGCAGAATATTACAAACAAAAAACTGGAAGCCTAAGCGATTTAGGTTGTTTTAGTTTTTACGCAACGAAAAACATGACAACAGGTGAAGGTGGGATGATAACAACAAACTCAGACACTCTTGCAAAAAGAATAAAACTTTACAGAAACCACGGTCAAACAAGAAAATACGAACATACGCAAATAGGATACAATTACAGAATGAATGACATACTATCATCAATTGGATTACGTGAACTTGAAGAATTAGACAATAATAATTCTAAACGAATATTGAACGCTGAAAAAATGAATTCCCAACTAAAAATAAACACGCCAAAACAAATTAATGAAATAAAACATGTTTATCATCAATACGTTATAAAAACTGATAATCGTGAAGCACTTCAGAAACACTTAATGGAAAATGGAATTGGAACAGCAATACACTACCCCATACCTGTTCATAAACAAAAATCCTACAAGAAAATAGGCTATATAGATAACCTTTTCAACGCAGAACAAATATCAAAACAAGTATTGTCATTACCAATTCATCAACACTTAACAGAAGAAGAAGTTGATTACATAATAAAAACAATTAACAAATTTTGAAAAATGAAAAAAATAAAAGTTGGAGTTATTGGAGTTGGAAACATGGGAAGACACCACACACGTGTTTACTCAGAACTTGAAGAAACAGAACTAGTGGTCATTGCTGATATTAACAGAGAGCAAGCATTGAAGATAAGCGAAGAATACAATTGTAATTACTATCAAGATTATGAAACAATGATTAATAAAGAGAAACTTGACGCAGTAAGTATTGCAGTTCCATCATCATTTCATAAAACAATAGCTATTAAATGCATGAATAAGGGCATTAACGTTCTAATTGAAAAACCAATCGCGTTAACACTATCCGATGCTGAAGAAATAATAAACGTATCAAAAGAAAAAAAAGTAAAACTAATGGTTGGACACATAGAACGATTTAACCCCGTTATTGATAAAGTAAAAAAATTAATTGAAACAGGAATGTTTGGAAAACCAATAATAATTTCATCAACACGAGTTGGAGTATTCCCAAAACAAATAACTGATATTAATGTGCTACTTGACTTAGCAGTTCATGAAATAGATATTATTGGATACTTATTCAATAATAATGTCAAACACGTTTTTTCAGAAGCAATAATTGGGGAAGATGGAAGAGAAGAAGCAGCTCAACTATTATTAAACTATGACCATAATAGAATTGGAATAATACAAACTAATTGGCTGACACCCGTAAAAAAACGTAAAATTTCAATTAATTGCACAAAAGGGTACTTGGAAGCTGACTACATATCGCAAGAAATAACATCTTACACATTATTGCCAAAAGAAACACCTAAAACATACTCCCAATTTTTGGATTATAAATCTGAAGAACAAATAATACGATTAAAACATGTGGAACCATTAAAGCTTGAAATACTTGATTTTTATGATTCAATAATCAATGATAAAGAACCATTTGTTAATGGTGACGATGGAATTAATGCCCTGAAAATTGCATTAGCCGCTGTTGAATCAATAAAACAGAAAAAAAGAATATCCTTAGATGAAAACAATAAGACTAATAATGCAAATTAAAACTTGAAAACTAACAAATATTTTTGTGATATTCTTTTCTTTTAAATTCAAGTTTGGAAAAAAGTATGGCAACGCAAAATAAATTCTATGACCGCAACTTGGGTGAAGCCTTTCCTGTGAATCAATTTTAGCAAACTTAACTCTACAACCATTTTTTAAACAAAAAAGAAAACCTACAAAGTCAATAAAGTATAAAAAGAAAATGCCTAAAGCAAGTTTTTCCATGTTACCAATGATTAAAGCAGTGATTAAAAGAGAACCCCACAAAAAAGTACCTGTATCACCTGGAAAAATTTTAGCAGGAAACTTGTTAAATAAGAAAAATGCAACAGTACCGCCAAGCATACTTGCAACAAGAACTGCAACAACAACATTGTTTGTTAAAAAAGAAGCAATAATGATTGTAACCATAGAAACAATAGCCAATCCAGATTCAAGACCATTATAACCCGCAACCATGTTAAACTCATTAATTGCGAAATTAACCATTAAAGGAATTAACACAAGACTATAAAAAAAACCGAAATCAACAAAACCAACTAATGGAATAATCATACCACTAACACCCGCTTTTAAAACAATTAACGGCAAAGCAGGAAAAAAAGCCAAAATCATCTTTGTTCGCCACTTAATATTAAGAAAATCATCCACTAAACCAATTATTCCAGCAATCATAACTGTTAAAATACCCGCAAATAAAGAATTATTAACGCCTTCACCAAAATAAGTTAATAACGCCATATACATAAAAATAGTGAAAATAAATGAAAAAATTAAAGCAATACCCCCTGGCTCAGCTACTTTCGGTTTGTTTAATTTATGAATATCCCTACCAAACAGACCATTCTTCACAAGACTTTTAATTAATTTAGGGAGAATTAAATAACCAAGAATAAAAGAAAAAACCGAAAGAAACAACACTTCCAAAATCATGACCAAGAATAACCCTCATCAATAGCGCTTTTCATGTTAGTGTAATTAATTTCATAAACCCTTATATTTTGCCTTCCACCAGCAATAGTAACCATATTATTTAATGGCGCAGAACTTTCCCAAACCAATTCAAAACCAGGAATATCCCTATTTAATAAATATTGCTGAGTCATAAACATTTGATTTGCTTTCTCAGGAACCCATATAGCGCCATTTTGAACCATGTAAAAATAAGCAGGAACACCATTATTCTCAACTTCAAAACAACCTCTACCTTCCTCACAAAAACCATTAAGAGGCAATAATGCTTGCCCATACATTGTATTATAAACTCCAGCAAGAGGAGTTGATATACCTTTACTTTCAGAATAAGGAACGAAAACATTTACAACATACGTCTCACCTTTAGCAAATAACTTACCATTAACAGTAAAATCCTCTTTAACAACAACAGCACCACTTGAAGGTGTGTAAATAATTATGTTAGGATACTCTGAATTATTAACTCCTTGCAAAGTATTAACATCTGTTTTCTCAACCATCATAAGATTATAATACGTGTTCCTATCACCTATTCTTTCCATTTGATAAAATTTACCAACATCATCACTTACTACATAAAAATAATTAGGACTGCTTAACTCTCGTAAAACATCATAAACTTCTGAAAGACTTGACCCCCCAAAAAGATGCCTACCCATCAAATAATTCCAATCAGCTCGAGCATTACCACCATCAGTAACAGTTGTTCTATTCGCAACGCTCTGAATCCAATAACCATAATCCCACCAATGAACAAAAACAGAATCTTCTGGCGTGTTTTCTTTAATCCAATTAAATCCTTCATCCCAATCACCAAAAACGCTTGGACCAAAATTTGGAGACATAGCATAAATTTGATTATAATAACTTGAAACACTAAAATCGCCAAATTTTAAATTAACAGGATTTATGATTAAAATAAAAGCCACACCGCCAACAAGGGTGTAAGCAATGTATTTGTAAAATTTATCTTTCAAATTATTCTTAGCCATTTCATACAATTCAATAAACAAATAACTACCCATAATTATTGCTAAAGGTATAAATGGGAAAATAAGTCTAACAGCACCTCTTGCCGCAATTACTAAAATCATGAATAAAATTAAAATAAACAAATTTGACTTTTTCATTTTTTCAAACTCTTTTCCTTTATGCCACTCAACCAAGAAAATTAATGTAACCCACCCCATAAAAAAAATGTATGATGGCTGATATAATGGCTCTAAAGCATTTGTTAAAGAATCACCTAGCTTATACTTGCTAAAAACAAGAATTAAAAAAAATAAAATATACGGCAAAGTTAATTTTAAAAAAGGCTCAATATCATTTTTGTAAACTTTTCTAACAGTTTTATGAAATAATAAAACAGCACCTAATGAAAAAATTATGAAATAATGTAAACCAATTCTACCCTTCCAATCAGGATCAAAAAATGGTTGCTGATTTTCTGAAACTGATTGCCCCATAGCGCCACCGCCACCTAAAGGATCTGTTAAGTAAATAGATACTTTACTTACTGTGCTAAACGCTTTTTCAGGTGAAAAAACAATTATGAAACCTGTAAAACCAATTAATATTGCAAGAATAATAGAAACGATTCCTGCTGGAATTTTATCAACATCCTTGAATTTTTTATTAATTAAAGGATATACATACAAACGAATTAATATTGATAAAAACCCGAAAACGCTTAGTTGAAATGCAAGAATATTAATTAAAGAATATCTATTTGTAAAAAAATCAGATATAACAAAACCAATCAGCCAAAAAAAGTTAGTTATCAAACTTTTTGATTTAACATTATTAATCGCAACTTGTAATAACATAAAACTTGCAATACCATAAACTGGAAAAACAAATCCGCCCCATGTCATCCCCGCTAAACCAGTAAAAATACCTGCTAAAAAACCTGAAAAAACTGTTTTCCTCTTATTTTTAGTATTATTTGACAAAGCATAAAAATAAAGTGCTGAAAATATGAAAAACATTGCTAACGCTTCTTTATCAGAAAAACCTGCAACCGTTCTAAAAAGAAAACCTGGAGCAAGAGCAAGAGTTAAAGCAGCTAGTAAACCTACTTTTTTATTAAAAATTTGAGAAACAAATAAGAAAAACATGATTATAGACAAAAACGTGGCAGTTGGAGGATAAAACTGCACTACTTGAACCAAAGTTATTTCAGGATTTAAACTACTTAAAAAATTATACGCGTAAGCCATTGTGAAAGGTAAAATCATGGAATCCTTATCAGTTCTATAACCAATTGGAAAATTCCTCATATAATCAATTTCGGGAACAGTGCCTGTTTCAACAACGCTTAAAGCATATCTATAAAACACCCAAGGATCAAGCGCTAAAACTTTATCACCTAAATTTGGAATATTCTGCGTTCTAACATGAAAAGATAAAGATGCAATCAATAAAATGGCAAGAATAGTTAACAAATAAGAATTCTTTTTAAAAAATTTAACAACATCAATTTTTTCAGAATCCAATTTATTCACAACATCTTTTTTAGCACTTTTATTCAATGAAAAAACTGTTTTATCCCCTAATCTAATTTTCATTACTGACTTAAACAACAAACGCGACAAAAATTAAAAGGTTTTCTATTTACTAAAACTTGATTAATGGACTAATAGATATTTCAAGCAAACCAGCTAAAAACAATAATATAATTGCAAGAACAATCAAATCAAGAGAATCAACAACGATTTTTGAAAAATATTTTTTATTAAACTGTTTTCTAATAATCGCAGTAGAAATAATTCCACCAGCAATACCTGCTAAGAAATAAGCTGCAATTTCAGGCAAACCATGAAACAAATACCTGCCAAAACTTAACGGAATTATTTTAAAATACTCAATATGCGAAGCATTCGCAATACCAGTTCTTATCAAATCACCAATGGCAACACTAATAACACTTGCATTCCAAGTTAAAATAAAAATAGCACCAGAACCATAAATAAAAGAAAACAACAAACAAAAAAACAAGACTTTAAGATTATTTGACAAGATTAATATGAAAATATTCGTATCCTGAACAAAACTGCCAGTTCCACCACGAATAGCGTTAATTGTTAATACTTGCTCTTGAAAAACGCCTTCAGCAATGTTAGAAGGAATGAAAATGAAAAGAAACGTGAAACCCAACATTAACCCAATAAACAGATAAAGATACACCATAAAAACTTCTTTATGGTCTTTAATGAACAAATGACGCTTTCTTTTCTTAAGCTCCCTCTCCTCTTTCTTTTCCTCAGACTCTAATAACCTAATTATTAAAGGCAATGTTGCCATAGTAGTGAGAAAAACAACTGCTAAAGATGTTCCTGAAGGAAAAACCCAAACAGCAAGCCATGTTGAAATAAGAGTTGCTGCAAAACCTAAACCAACTGTTAGAATAGGTTTTTTACGAGCTTTTGTAACATTAATAATTGATTCAACAACCATTAAAGAATACAAATAATTTAATAAAATAAATGTGTTTGTATTTTTTATGGGCGTGAAGCTCAAAAGAATAATAGAATTCAAAAAAACAAGAGTTGAAGACTTAAAAGAAAAAAAACTCGCAGTTGACGCTTACAATACTATTTACCAATTTTTGACAACAACACGCCAATATGATGGCACGCCATTAAAAGATTCTAAAGGTAGAACAACATCACACTTATCAGGCCTTTTTTACAGAAATGCAAACTTAATCATGCAAGGCGTAAAACCCGTATATGTATTTGATGGAAAACCCCCATTTTTCAAAAAACAAGAACTTGAAATCAGAAAAGAACGAAAAGAACAAGCAAAAAAAGAATATGAACAAGCACTTGAAGAGAAAGACTATGAAACTGCGAGACTAAAAGCCGCTCAATCAGTTTACTTAACAAAAGAAATGGCAGAAGAATCTAAAACGCTAATTGAAGCAATGGGCATACCTGTAATTCAAGCACCTTCAGAAGGTGAAGCGCAAGCAGCGCTACTGGTTTCAAAGGAAGAATGTTACGCAGTAGCAAGCCAAGATTATGACGCACTACTTTTTGGCGCTTACAAATTAGTTAGAAACATAAATTTTTCAGGAAAAAGAAAACTACCTGGGAAAAATGTTTACATAAACGTGCAACCAGAAATTGCTGAACTAAAAGAAGTATTAAACACTTTAGGAATAGATAGAAATCAACTAATAATTTTATCCATGCTAGTTGGAACTGACTACACAGAAGGCGTAAAAGGAATTGGACCCGTACGCGCACTGAAAATTGTAAAACAAGAAAAAACAATTGAAAACGTGATTAACTCATTAAATTGGGATGAAAGAAACTTGAAAATGATTTACGAATTCTTTAAAAAACCAGAAGTTAATGAAAACTATAAAATCAATTTTAAAGAATTCAACAATGAAAAAGTAAAACAAATCCTTGTTGACGAACATGATTTTTCAGAAAAAAGAATTGATAGCACAATAACCAAACTATTTGATGATAAAAAAAAGAAAAGCCAAACATCACTACTTAACTTCTAAATATATAATTATTACTTAAACAAGTCTTTAATAACGCTTTTTGCAGGCTCTTTCATAGCAGCTCCAAAACCGATACCAATAGCAATAGCGCCACCTAATGACACGCCCGCAACAAGAAGCCTGAAAGTATCCACAAGAATTTCGGTGTTCTCAAAACCAAACTTTGGAAGAGCCATTACCAATGCAAAATATAAGGTAACTAAATAAATTATCCTCGCCCCAATCTTACCAAACAACAATCTTGATTTCTCAACACGGGAACTCACTTTATGACCGAAAATAAGTGCAATACCTAAGAACAACGTTCCTAAAAACCAATTAGGTACGAGAAGAAGAATTAATTGAATAATTGACGCTACAAAAGGCAAATTAACCTCAGTAGCAGCCTCGTTCAAAAATAATAAAACAACATACCACTTCAATGAAAAAATTATTACATCAGATAATTTAACGCCATATAACGCATTATCAATATCATTCTTTTTTTCCCATTTACTAAATTCAAATTCGTGTAAAGACTTACGCACAATTTTTTCAACAATTTTTGAAAGAACCCAACCAATGATTATGATAATAGCACCTGATAACAACAATGGAACTGCTGTTGCTAAAGAATCAACTAACCAATTAACCATATTCATTAAAGGTGCAATAACTTCAATTGATGAAAAATCAATCATAACAAAGATTATAACTACTAATACAAGTATTAAATGTTTTTATTACAGAAACAAGATGTAAACTCCCCAATTTTTAAAACATACAAAACACTAATAAAAAATAATAATGACTTGCAGAAGAAACCCAAAACTCACAGTAAAACTAGATCCTTCAATATCTAAAGAAGAATTTTACAGAACCATTAAAGGAAAATTCTTACGTGCAATAAAAAACAACAAACTAATCCGACAAAGCGATAAAATATTAGTCGCTTGTTCAGGGGGAAAAGACTCAATGCTTGTGCTATACTTAATGAGTCAACATTATCACGCTCAAACAACAGCGCTCCATGTGGATCAAGGAATTTGTGGAGTGAGCTCACCATCACTAAAAATAGTGAAAAAATACTGCGCGCTATGGGACATACCACTAAAAATTGTTAGTTTCAAACAAGAATTTGGAAAAACACTTGACCAAATGGTAAAAAAAACAGACCACTCACCATGCTACGTTTGCGGAGTTGTAAGAAGATACTTAATAAATAAAACAGCGCGTGAAGAAGGATTCACAAAACTCGCAACAGGACACAACCTTGACGATGAAGCGCAATCAATACTAATGAATGTTGTTATGGGAGATTTAAGAAGACAAGCACGATTAGGGTACTCAACAGGAATTGTAACTCACAAAGGATTCGTGCAAAGAATAAAACCATTACGAGACGTTTACGAAAAAGAAACAATGATTAACGAACAACTAAAAGAATGGAACTTGTTCACGTGCAACTGTAAATACGCGATAGACTCTTTTAGAGGCAGAATGAGAGACTTACTTGATGATTACGAAGCAAAACACCCTCAAACAAAAAAGAACATAATCAATTTTTACGACAGTAAAATAATTCCAAAACTTGCACAGAAACAAATAAAACCCGTAAAAAACTGTGCTAACTGCGGTGAACCAAGCTCACAAGAACCCTGCAAAACCTGCCAAATAATAAATAAACTAAAAAAATGAAAGAAGAAAAAGCAAAAGAATTATGCAAAAACGGGAAAATCAAATTAGACATGAATACTGACAAGAGAATTTACTTTACAGTAAACTCAAACGAACCTCACTCAGTTTTTTTTGACAAAGAAAAAATAGGCTGGCATTGTGATTGCCGTTATAATGCTATAAAACACAAAACATGCTCACATGTTCTCGCAGCGAAAGAATTCTGGGAGTCAAAAATGAAAAACAAAGCTGAAAAAGAATTAGGACGCGTAAAATACGCGCTGAAAGAACTGAAACTCACCTCAAAAGAAAACAAAGCGCAAGACTTGCTGAAACTAATAAATAGTTACGCAAAAGATGCTGAACACTTTTACAAAAAAGGCGATTTACTAGAATGTTTTGAACTATGCAGTTACGTTTTCGGACTGCTTGACTCAGCAGCGCGATTAGGGTTTATTGACCCCGGCAAAGCACGAAATCATTATAAAATAGACGAAAAATAAGATATAAACTAACGGGCTCGTAGTTTAGTGGTTATGACGCCACCTTCACAAGGTGGAGATCGGCGGTTCAATTCCGCCCGAGCCCACTAAAACCTTTTTTCTTTTCAAAAAAGAAAAAAGCTTTACAACAAAAGCAAATCTTTTGTGTACAGAAAACAAGAAATGTTTTCTTGTACCAAAAAAATAAACAAAAACTAAGAAAAACCTTGGAAAAAGAAAACTTTAGCAAAAGAAAAACTCAAAAAAAATTTGATTGAATAAATAAGAAAAAAAAATGTATGATGAAATTGAAAACCAAATTTATCTATGTAAAATAGTAACACTTACGATAAGATACTTGAATAAAGAAAAATCAGGAATTCCACAAGAACTACAAAAAGAAATAAAATGTTGCACTCACGAACTTAAATTTTTGCTAGAAATACTTTTAGCTTATAATATTGAACATGATCCAATACCAAACGAGCCATTAAACAAAGAATTAATCAAAAAAATAAATAATATAAGATATGAAAATAACATAAATACTTTACATAATACTTTACTCGAATTAATCGAACAAAAATAATAACTAGAAAACCTTATAAATTAACTATTGTTAATTAAATTTGTTTATGGTTGTTAACATGCCCCAAGAATTAGAAGTCTGGTACATTATTCCAGCGATTAGAAAAGAACTAGCACTAACTCTTAAAAAAAAAGGGCTAACGCAAAAAGAAATAGCGAAGAAATTGTACATCACTGAACCAGCTGTCTCACAGTACATGAAAAACAAACGCGCAAAACAAGTTGTTTTCCGCGAAGAAACAAAACAAAAAATAAAAGAAGCAGCTGAAAATATACTAAAAAACCCTTCAAAAGTTAATCTAATAAAACAAACACAAAACATTTGCAGAGAAGCTAGAAAAAACATGGTACTATGCGAACTGCACAAAAAACTTGACGAAACAATTGAATGTGGAGGTTGCGACTGTTATGAAAACATACTTGGATAGCGGAGCATCAACAAAAGTTGACCCGAAAATACTTGAAAAAATGAAGCCATACTTCACACAAAAATACGGCAACGCATCATCAGGACACTCATGGGGACAAGAAGCAAAACACGCAATGGAAGACGCGCGTGAAACAATAGCGAAATCAATACGAGCAAAACCAGAAGAAATAATATTTACAAGCGGAGGCACTGAATCAAACAATTTTGCCCTAAAAAGCACAGCATTTACTAACCGCGAAAAAGGAAATCACATAATAACAACAAAAATAGACCATGACTGTGTACTACATAGTTGCAAATGGTTAGAAAAACAAGGATTTAAAATCACGTACTTGAACGTGGATGAAAACGGATTTGTTAAAACAGACGAATTACAAAACGCGATTACAAAAAAAACAATTCTGTTCTCAGCAATTCATGGCAACAACGAAATAGGAACAATACAAAACTTAAAAGAACTAACAAAAATAAGCCACGAACACGACGTGTACTTTCACACAGACGCATGCCAAAGCTACACTAAAACAAAACTTGACGTGAAAGAACAAGATTTAGACATGGCAACAATTAACGCTCACAAACTCAACGGACCAAAAGGTGTTGGTGCACTATACATTAAAACAGGCACTGAAATAGACGCATGGCAACATGGTGGCGGACACGAAAGAGGAATGCGCTCAAGCACTGAAAACATTCATGGAATCGTAGGTTTCGGAGAAGCAGTTAGAATCGCAATGAAACCTGAACACGTAGAAAGAATGACAAAATTAAGAGATAACCTTATCAAAGGCGTTCTTGAAATACCAAACGTGGAATTAAACGGTCCAACAGGGAATAAACGATTATGCAATAACACAAACTTTTGTTTTCAAGGAATAGAAGGCGAAGCACTTGGAGGATACTTAGACTTGAAAGAAATAGCATCATCAACAGGCTCGGCCTGCTCATCGCACACGCTTGAACCAAGCCATGTGATAACAGCTATTGGAAGAACACCAGAACAAGCTAATAGTAGTGTAAGAATAACTCTTAGCAGATTCACAACTCAAGAAGAAATAAATTACTTACTGCAAGAATTACCCGGAATTGTAACAAAATTAAGGAGAATATCTCCGTTATCAAAAGTGGTGGACTATGTACTCAAAAAAAGTAGTTGACAGATTCTCAAACCCGAAGAACTCGGGAGAAATGAAAGACGCAGATGCAATAGGTGAAGAAGGAAACCCACGTTGCGGTGACGTTATGAAAATATACTTAAAAGTAGAGAACGAAAAAATAATAGACGTAAAATTTCAAACTTACGGATGCATAGCTGCAATCGCTTGCTCAGACGCGCTATGCGAACTTGCAAAAGGAAAAACAATAACTGAAGCGAAAAAAATAAAGAGCCAGGACATATTAAACGAACTTGGAAAATTACCACCAATAAAAATTCACTGCTCAATACTTGGAATGGAGGCATTGCAAAACGTAATAAAAAACTATGAAACAAAAAAAGCAAAAAATAACTAAAAACATGCTCTTAGGAGACGTTGTTAGCAAACACCCTGAATCAGCACAAATATTCATGGAACATGGACTGCCCTGCGCGATGTGTGGAATGGCATTTCACGAAACAGTAGAGCAAGGAGCAGAAGCTCATGGAATAAACCTGAAAAAATTATTAGACGACCTGAACAAAAAACTTTCAGATACGACCACGTAACTTCTCAGCGTCAAGAATTTTTTTAACACCTAAAACAAAAGCTGCAATTCTAAAACTTGTATCAAATTCTGCTTTAGTTTTAATAATTGATTGAGATGCATTATCCATTAACACTTTTAACTTTTGATTAACTTCATCCTCACTCCAATAAAAACCCTGCAAGTTTTGAACCCACTCAAAATAACTAACTGCAACACCACCCGCATTTGCTAAAACATCAGGAATAACAGTAATCCCCTGCTTCTCTAAAACACTATCAGCATCACTTGTAATAGGACCATTAGCTAACTCTAAAACAATACGAGACTTAACATTACTAACATTACCCTTATGAACTGTGTTTTCCATAGCTGATAAAACAAGAACATCTACTTTAAGACCTAATAAATCATCATTACTAATATTCTTACTTTTAAAAGATTGAACACTTCCCTTATCATTTTTAGCCTCAATAATTGAAGGCACGTTCAAACCATTAACGTCATAAACTCCTCCTTTACTGTCACTAACAGCAACCACTTTATGGCCATTTTCCCACAATATTCTTGCAACATGACTACCAGCATTACCAAAACCTTGAACTGCAACAGAAAACCTTTTCTCCTTCAAAAACTTCCTAAAAAAATCCAGCACAAAAAAACCGCCAAGAGCAGTAGCATAAGAACGACCTTCACTACCTCCTAATTCTAAAGGCTTACCAGTGATAACTCCCGGAGCGTGCTTTCCCGTAATTTTTTCGTACTCGTCAAGCATCCAAGCCATAACTTGCGGAGAAGTATAAACATCAGGCGCGGGCACATCTTTTTTTTCACCTACAACATCCTTCAACTCACGAATAAAACCACGACTAACACCTTCCAAATCACCACTACTCAAACCACGAGGGTCAATAACTACTCCACCCTTACCACCACCAAATGGTACATTAACAACAGCGCACTTAACAGCCATTAACAACGCAAGAGTTTTAACCTCATCCAAATCAACAGAATGATGAAAACGAATACCACCCTTAAACGGGCCTCGAGCATTATTGTACTGAACACGATAACCGCTAATCACACGAGTTTGTCCTCCAATACTTGTTGGAAAACTAACGCCAATAACTCTTTGAGGACTTTCAAGAATACTAACATCTTCTTCAAGCAGTTTACCTGCTTTACTTACTTTTTTTAACGCATCACTAAAATTACTCATTTTAATATTCCATCAATTTTTTTTGAAAAAGACTCTTTATCTAAAGAACCGACTACTTCACCCATAATTTTACCACCCTTAAAAATTTTAATAGTTGGAATACTCATCACACTAAATTGTGATGCGATTCGCGGATGTTCATCAACATTTAATTTAACGAAAACCTCATTACGAGATTTACTTAACTCCTCAAAAATTGGTCCGAACCTTAAACAAGGCTGACACCAAGGCGCCCAAAAATCGACAACAACAGGTTTACTGTTTTTTAAAACTTTATCTTCAAAGTTAGACTCATCAATGTTTATCATAAAAAACCGCAAACAATTATTTGTTTAAAAAAGTTTTGTACTTATTAATAAATGTGGCTTCAGAATTCACAACAGGGGTTAAAACAAGACAACCTCTATCCTTCAAAGCATTAATCCTATTCAATTTTTCTAAACCCCAACCAACAGAAACGACTTTACCCTCAACATCCCTCCAATCATCAATATAAACAATATCATAATTGTAAAACAAGAAATCATCTAACCCATCAACACACCCTTTTTTAACGCAAAAAAAATTTGGAAACAAACCTCTCTTAATCAACAATAAAGCAGCAACCAATGATTTTTTAGAATCTATCAAAGCAGAAAACTTATTACGCGTGTTTTGAGGCAAACCACCCATACCCGAATATTTTTTTGTAAAAACATACGACACATCAATAAATTCCACGCCAATATTCAATTCAGGACTGCGCAAATTAACTTTCAAACCAAAATCATCAACAACACGCGCACCTAAATCCATATCATAACTCACACTTGTTTTGCTAACATTTTTATTAACTCGCTGAGAACTAATCCTGAACGTTTTCGGCTTTTTAACACTAACAAATTTTTTAACACTAACGTAAACATCATTAAAACTTTTTTTCAAACAAGGAGAATAACTCGCAATTCCAGGAACAAACCGTAACTCATCAACCAATTTTTTATTTCCACAATCAATAATGATTCTTGAATGAGACTTTCTAACCTTGCCCTTTAAATTAGCTTTAAACAACGCTGTTCGAATACTTTTCATCAACAACTTTTCCATCATAAAACGCGTTCCCCTTCCTTTCAAACTTATTTCAGAATACCTTACAATAAAACAATCAAATCTCACAACAAAAATAATAAGAAAGTTCACAAGTATAAATGTTTATAAAATCTCGAAAAAATTGATGAAACATAACTTTAAAATAAAAAAACAACTAACTCTTAACAATGATACTTTTCGATTTTGACGGCACACTAGTAAAAAATTGGAAAATGATTTACGAACAATGGAAAGAAGTAGGAAAAACGTTTAACGTAAAACTCACTGAAAAAGAATTCAGAGAAAAACTTAACCCTGAATGGCACGAATTCGTAAAGAACGTTTTAAACATAGACTTTGAAAAAAACAAAAAACAACTAGTAACAATGATAAAACAAATATACGCTGAAAACATAATTAAACAAGAAATAATACCTGAACTCGCAGAATACTTGAAAAACAAAGAATTCGGAGTTGTAACATCAGGCTTCTCAAAATCAGTAAAACAATTATGCGA
The DNA here is from genome assembly GCA_018220985.1 of Nanobdellota archaeon. Classification (GTDB taxonomy): domain Archaea; phylum Nanobdellota; class Nanobdellia; order PEZQ01; family PEZQ01; genus JAAOXS01. The sequence continues at coordinate 11,409 of JAAOXS010000003.1, read as the reverse complement.
CAAAGCAAGGATAAAACCAAAAATAATAATATCATCAACAGAGATGGGCACATCAAATAAAACAAAACTAATAAAGAAAACACTTGAACAAATCAAAAGCAAAGTTTACGTAGGCGACACAGAACAAGACATTCAAGCTGCCAAAAAAAACGATTTAACAACAATTGCAGTAACATGGGGATTTCATACTAAAACACGATTAGAAAAAGCAAAACCAGACTACCTAATAAACAATGAAAAAAAACTAATAAAACTACTTAACCAACTTGAGAGTTGATAAACAATCCTTAAAAACAATATCCAAATCCAATTTTTTCTCCAACCTTTCAACATCATCTAAAATAGACTTTGTAGCAGGCCTATTCGGAACTATTTTACAACTAATTCCAGGAAGACTTGAAATACTAAAAGTTCCAATACTCTTTGATAAAGAAATAATTTCTTGCTTATCATACGCGATTAACGGCTTTAAAACAGACAACTCAACAGCGGCATCAAGAATTTTTAAATTACTAATTGTTTGAGACGCGACTTGACCAACATTATCACCCGTAACCAAAAAATCAGCACTTAACTTTTTAGCAACAACACCAGCTAACTTGTACATTGAGCGCTTACAAAGAACACAACGCAACGCGCCTAAATTTTCGTACAACCTTTTCTGCACCAAAGCATTGCTAATACAATACAAAACAAACTTTTTACCAGTAAACTTTTCAAGAACTTTTCTCAAACTCTTAACACGATCCAAACTCTTCCCTGAAACAAAAGGCCAAGAATCAAAATGCAACAAAATAACATCACAATTTTTACTCATTAAATACGCTGCAACTGAAGAATCAAAACCTGAACTAATCAGCACAACACATTTTTTCATAACAAAAACTACATGGTTGAAAAAATTAAATGTTTGCTTGAAAACAGTTAAAAACCGCAAAATCCGAATAATAACACATGGAGGGAAAAGAATATTCTCAGCCAGTTGAAAAAGTCCTTAAAGACTTAAAAACGTCAAAACAAGGTTTAACAAGTGCAAAAGCGAAAACCTTACTTGAAAAACACGGCTTCAACGAATTAGCTGATAAAAAAAAGTTCTCAGCCCTAAAATTGTTAATATCTCAATTCAAAGGAGTTATGGTTTTAATACTAATTTTCGCAGCAGTAGTGTCAGCAGTGTTAGGCGAATACTTGGATGCAGGAGTAATCGGAATTATAATTGTATTAAACGCCACTCTTGGGTTCGTACAAGAATTCAAAGCTGAAAAAGCACTTGAATCCTTAAAAAAATTAACAACTCCTCACGCAATAATAATGCGAAACGGGGAAAAACAAGAAGTCCTCGCACGCGAACTCGTGCCAGGAGATATAATATTTTTAGAAGAAGGAATGAGCATTCCAGCTGATGCTAGAATAACAAATTGTGCCAGCCTAATGATTGATGAATCTTTATTAACAGGAGAATCTCAAGCAATAACTAAAACATTTGAACAACTAAAAGAAACAACACCCCTTGCAGAACGGACAAATCTTGTTTTCATGGGGTCAGTTGTTATGAGCGGGTCAGGACAAGCTGTTATAATTAACACAGGCATGCACACAAGAATTGGCGCAATAACAGAACTCGTGCAAACAGCTGAAGCAAAAACAACACCCTTGCAAAAAGACTTGAACAAATTAAGCAAATACTTAGCAATTGGCGTAGTTATTTTAAGCGCGTTCATATTCGTTTTAGGTGAACTTGCAGGCAGAGAATTTGTTGAAATGTTTATGATAACAGTAAGCCTGGCAGTGTCAGCAATACCTGAAGGATTACCTGCAATAGTAACAGTAACACTTGCACTTGGCGTGCAAAGAATGGCTAAGAAAAACGCGATAGTGCGAAAACTCAACGCTGCAGAAACTCTTGGAAGCACAAATATAATTTGTTCTGATAAAACAGGCACGTTAACAAAAAATGAGATGACTGCAAGAGAATACTATTTGGGAAATGGAACTGTGGAATTAACAGGAATCGGCTACGAACCAAAAGGAAATTTCTTAAAAGAAAACAAAACAATAAAACCAACTGCTAATGCTGATTTAACAAAAGCATTGGAAATAGGAGTATTATGCAATAATTCAGAACTCCAAAACGATAATAATAAATGGAGAATACTCGGAGACCATACAGAAGGCTCTCTTCTCGTATCCGCTCAAAAAGCGGGAATAACACGAAAAACTCTCAAAAATTACAAGTATGTTGGTGAAATACCTTTCACATCAACAAGAAAAAAAATGAGCAAAATTTACATTCTAAAAAACAAAAAACAACTATTCTTCAAAGGCGCGCCAGAATTAACATTAAAACAATGCGATAAAATACTTACTAACGGACGAGTCAAAAAATTAACTGAACAGAAAAGAAAAGAAATACTACTGCAAACCGAAGACATGTCCAAAAGAGCATTGCGCGTTTTACTACTCGCTTACAAAGAAATAACGCATAACAAAAAAATAACTGAAAAAGAAGAGAAAAACCTTGTTTTTGCTGGAATAGTTGGAATGCACGACCCCCCACGAGAAGAAGCAAAACACGCAATAACAAAATCCAGAGAAGCAGGAATAAGAACAATAATGATAACAGGGGACCATGCAGTAACTGCAAAAGCAATAGCAACAGAAATAGGACTGGTTGAAGGAGATGTTCTTGCAATAACCGGAGAAGAACTTGACAGAATGAATGACTCAGAACTCACAAAAAAACTGAAAAACGTCTCAGTTTTCGCAAGAGTCTCACCTGAACACAAAGTTCGTGTACTAAAATCCCTTAAATGTGGAGGGGAAAACATTGTAGCAATGACAGGTGACGGTGTGAACGACGCCCCCGCACTAAAAAACGCGGACATAGGAATTGCAATGGGACAAAAAGGAACTGATGTCGCGAAAAACTCTTCAGAAATAATACTTTTAGATGATGATTATACAACAATTGTTGCCGCAGTGGAAGAAGGAAGAACAATATATGATAACATAACAAAATTTGTAAGATTCCTACTCTCAGCAAATTTTGGAGAACTAATGGCAATAGGAGTATCAGCATTCTTGGGCTAACCTTTACCATTCATAGCACTTCAAATATTATGGCTAAATTTAATAACTGATGGATTACCAGCACTCGCGTTAGGAGTTGACCCAGCAGAACCAAATGTGATGAAACGCAAACCACGACACTCAAAAGAAAGCATTGTAAAACGAATACTAATGTTTGCTATTGTATCAGGAGTAATGAATTTTATAATACTTATGACAGTGTTCGTCACAGAATTGGACAAAGGCATAATTCACGCGCGAACAATGGCATTCACAACATCAGTTATTTTCGAATTAATATTAGTGTTCAGTGCAAGAAGTAATGAAAACATATTCAAATCAAAACCATTCGCGAACAAATTCTTACTATTCGCAGTGGCGAGCTCAATATTATTACAATTGGTTACTATTTACAACCCACTATTCCAAACAATTTTTCAAACAACAGCTCTTACCATGATGAACTGGGCTAAAATAATTATGTTATCAGGAATAGGTGTTCTAATCATTGACTCAACAAAATCCATACACGCGCGTAGCAGATAAACTTTTTATAACAAAACAATTAAAAACATATACAATGAGAAAAATAGCATTTTTATTAATTTTTCTTTTAAGCTTACAAACAGTAAACGCGATAATACTATCAGTAACTAACCCTTCAAATTATCCATTAGAATCAAATCTGGATGTTATGCTATCAATTTTAGCTTACAACGCTGATTTAACATACTCTGATGATTTGTTTATAGGACTTGATTTATCCTACCCCTTTAAAGAAATAACAGGGGAAACATACGAAAAACGAGTAGGGGATTTAGCATCATTAACATCAGTTTACAGCAGTTTTAGAATAAGAACTTATGAAGATGTACCTGAAGGAGAATACGCAATAAGAGTATACCACTGTACAGGGCTATGCACTGCGAGAACTTACAAAGACATATCATTACAATTTAGCGGAACATCAGATGTTAGATTAGTAGAATACAAATTAAGTAATGAAACAATTGTTCCAGAACAAGAATTTGATTTAACACTATCAATTAAAAATTTTGGAACTGGAAAAACGCGTGACGCAAGCGTGCAAGTAAACAATTCACTGCAAGAAATAATACCACTAATTTTCAAAGAAAAACCAAATAATTACTTTATAGGTGATTTGGAAGCTAATACAACATATGACCTTACGTACAAAATCATGATAAACAAGGAACTAACAGCAGGAGTTTACTCAATACCAGTAATGATTAACACACCGACAACAAGCTTTCACGTTGGAAACATGATTCTTGAACTAAGCTCAAAGTCAGAAATTACAATACCCCTTATAGAAACTGAACCAGCAAAACCTGTTTTGGGAAAATCAGTAACAATAATAGCAACAATTGAAAACAACGGACCGGGAAATGCAAAATCAGTTGTTGCAACACTATTACTTAATTCAGAGCAAGTAAGTGCAAACTACATAGGTGAAGTTGAAAGCGAAGACGATGACATAGCAATATTTGACATTGTTCAAGAAAAAGGAAAAGACTACACACTAAAAATAACTTACACCGATGATTTAGGAAACCACGAAACTACAAAAACATTCACTGCAAACTACAAAGTTGTAATAGACTTATCATGGCTGCAAAACATAATTCTTTTAAGCGTTCTAGGAGCAGGAGGATTCCTAATTTACAAAAAAAAATACGCTAAAAAGAAAAAAGAAAAATAAAATCATTTTTTTTAATTTTTTTTTTTTATTCATACCTTAAGGCATCTACAGGATTCATTTTTGAAGCCTGCCTTGCAGGCAATAAACCAGAAACAACTCCCACAACAAAAGAGAATAATAAAACACCAAGAATAAGGCCTGGCGAAAAAGTAACGGAAAGAGAGAAAACGGAACCTCCCTCACTTTGAATCCCTAACTCCATAAGTTTAGCAAAACCATAACCCATTAAACCACCAACTAGACCTCCAACTAAACCGTAAATTCCAGATTCAACAAGAAAAATTGTTAAAATTTGAGAATCCTTAGCACCAACAGCTTTCATTACACCAATCTGCTTAGTTCTTTCAATAACAGAAGTGTACATTGTATTCATAATACCAATACCTCCAACAACCATTGAAATCATGGCAACACCCACAAAAACCAATTGAATAAGCAAAATAATGCCGCCCACCATGTTAATAATGTTTTCAGAAGTTTGTAATGAGAAATCCTCCTCACCTTTTTTAACATCATGCTCCCTTGCTAAACGATTTTTTATGATTTCAGAAACCTTCTCAATTTCAAAACCAGGGCTGACTTCGGCCATAATAAAATCCAACTTACCATCCTTATTGTAAATATCACTAGCTGTTTCAAACGGAATAAGAATTGAAGTATCATCCTGTCTAGTGCCAACTTTGCTTAATAAACCAACAACTTCAAAATCTTTTTCATCAACAGTGATTGTATCCCTTAACCGAACAGGTCGAGAAAAAATTTCATTACCAGACCATAGTAAATAACCAACTACAGCAGTGTACTTTTCTGTTTCATCAATGTTCCTACCACGAACAATATCCATCCCTTGCATTTGTGTGAAAATATCACTGCCTTTTTCAGAAGGTATACCCATAACCCAAACAGATTCATGCTCATTTCTAACCGTTGCTAAACTATTACCCATAACATAGTACGTAACTGAATTAATACTTCCTAAACGCTCAAGCATTTTAACATCATCAATGGTTAAGGTTGATTCCCCACCCATGAACGCGCCTAGTATGCCACCCGCGCCAGGCATGATAATTAATTTATTACCACCAATCATTTCAAACATTTCCTGAACAGAATTGTTAACAGCATCGCCTAAAGAAATGAAAGTTGTAACACTTGCAATGCCAATAAAAATTCCAAGCATTGTAAGCCAAGAACGAACCCTCTGTTGTCTAATACTATTCAATGAAATTTTAAAAGCAGCTGTAATCATAACCTAACACCATCTTTAAGTTTAATTATTCTATCAGCCTCTTTAGCTAATTCTAAATCATGAGTGACAATGACAATAGTTTTTTTCCGCACTTTATTAACTCTTTTTAAAAAATTCATAACTTTCCTACCCGTTACTGAATCAAGATTACCAGTAGGCTCGTCAGCAAACACTACCTCTGGATCATTAATAAGTGAACGCGCAATAGCAATTCTTTGACGTTCACCACCGGAAAGCTCTGAAGGCTTATGAGCTATTCTATGACTTAATCCAACCTCCTTCAACAAATCACGCGCCCTCTTCTCATAATTAACATCATCGTTTTTGAAAACAGTAGGCAACAAAACATTATCAAGGGCTGACATGGTATTCATCAAATTAAAAGTTTGAAAAACAAAACCAATCCTTTCCCTACGAATAGTTGCCAACTCATTAGAAGACAAATTCAAAATGTCTTTACCCTCAAAAATAACTTTACCATGAGAAGGAGTGTCAAGACAACCCATTAAATGCATAGCAGTTGACTTTCCACTACCTGAAGCGCCGACCATTGCAACAAATTCATCTTCAGTAATTTTAAGAGATAACCCTCGCAAAGCCCTAACAATGGATTTGCCCATAACATAATTTTTATGAACATTATGTAATTCAATTAATGGTTTCACAAACACACATTAGACTTTTTTAACTTAAATAATTGTGTTATAAATCATTAACAAAAGTGCTCGCGAAAAAGCCTGCAATAGCACCCTCACTCGTAGCGTGAACGATTTGCAACAAATTCGCATTCTTAGTAGTAATATCTCCAGCAGCAAAAACACCATCAACACTTGTTTCCTGCTTATCATTAACTTCAACAAAACCCTGAGATGTAACTTTCACACCTAACTTTTTAATAAACTGTGTTAAAGGAGTTACACCAATCTCAATAAATAAACCATCAACCTTTAAATTCTTACCACTCTTCAACTTCAAACCTTTAACAACTGTATCACCATAAACTTCCATAACTTCCTCATCTAAAACAAACTCAGCGTTCCTCAACTTTTTCACACGCTCAACCTCAACAACATCACCCCTAAACTCGCTACGCCTATGAATCAAATAAACCTTAGAAGCATAAGGACTAACTTCCTGAACACCAACCAAAGCAGAATTACCACCACCAACCACTGCAACAACCTTATTCCTAAACAAAGGCGAATCACAAGTAGAACAATACGTCACACCCTTACCCAAAAATTCCCTCTCACCTTTAATTTTCAAACTTTTATCCTCAGTGCCCGTTGCAATAATAACAGATTTACCACTAATCTTTTTACGCGACTTCAACAAAATTTCAAAAAAACCCTTAACTTTTTTAACATCATAAACAGAATCCATAACAAAATCGCAATCAGGATGATTCTTCCTAATTTGCTCCTCCATCTTCTTCACTAAATCAGGACCTGTTATTGAAATAAAACCAGGATAATTCTCCACATGATGAGCAAGCATAACACGACCCCCAATTTCAGGAGTAACAACCACTGTTTTCATACCACGCCTTAAAGCGTAAACAGCTGCTGTAAGACCCGCAGGACCGCCACCAACAACCACAACATCAAACATTTTCAAACCACCATACTAATAATAACTACTTAAAATTTATTAAGTTAATAATATATTAATACTTTTATGCCACAACCAAAAATAAACAAAACACTAACAACCTTTCTAATATTCTCATTTCTAACATACTTCTGGCTAAACTCACTAATAACCGTACCCGACTGGGACGCACTCTCTTACATAATGAATGGAAAAACAATTGCAGGAGAACAAAAATACTATGAATGGCACCGTCCACTACTTTTGCCATTAATTCTTGGAATTAACTTCATAATATTCGGATTCACTGAACTAATCCCGCGAATACTTGGACCATTACTATCCACATTCACGTTATTCGCTATTTACAAACTCGGATCTGAAATTTACAATAAGAAAACAGGAATTTACGCATCACTAATCTTTTTTTTCATACCACTAACAATTTACTGGGCGCCAAGAATGTACTCAGCAATACCCTGCATCGGACTAATTGCTATGAGTATGTACTTTGTTGATAAATACGCAAAAAATTCCAACCCGAACGACATGATATTCTTTGGAATATTCGCATCACTAGCATTCTTAATGAGATATGTTGGAGCTGCATCACTAATAATGGGTCTTATATATTTACTTTACAAAAACAAGCTTAACAAAGACTTCCTAAAAGCAATAGTCTCATTTTTATTAGTGTCAACACCGTTCTTTTATTTGAACTGGGTTAACACAGGCAACCCAATATATTCGATGAGCATTGCGAATAATCAAATGGCAGAATTCACACCCACACGATTAGATTACTACTTGAAAAACATGCTAATAATTTACACACCACCACTACTAATCTTACTTACAATAACTTTACTTAACGGTTTGAGACTTATCAAAAATTCGCGCAGAGAAATAACAATCAAAAAAGATGATGGATTAATAATGTCACTACTACTTTTCGGATTTTTCGTATTATACTTTCAAGCATGGTTAAATCTGAAAAGCCTAAGATACATTATACCAACATTTCTCGGATTCGCATTACTTTGCGGAAAAGGATTTGAAATAACAATGAACTGGCTGAACAACAAAACAAATTTACAAAAATACACGCCACATACATTATTCATTATTTGCAGTATATCACTAATCATACTCGCACCAAAATTTTTCACATCATGCAACCAATACATCGAAATAGGAGAATACTTGAACACGCTAAACGGAAACGTGGTATCGCCCGCATGGCCGTACTACAATTATTACTCTGAAAGAACTGTCAAATGGTTCCCAGGAACTTACGAACAATTACTTGAAGAAACCCAAACCTTCGGGATAAAATACGCAGTGCTAACTGACTGGGCGAGCGAACCTGAATGGGCGACCAATTCATTTTTTGAAACATCGCAAGAATTCACAAAAATAAACACGTTCACCGGATGCATAGGAACAGTAAGCGTATACGAATACTCTGGAACAGTGAACGGAGCACTTAACACACGCGAACCCGACGTTATTAACTCAAACGCTTTTGTACCATTAAAAATAATTCCTTAAACAATTTTTTTTGACCAGCGCATTTATGATAAAACAACAAGTAATCCCTACCAAAAAATTGTTTAAACGGGAAAACCCTGCAAGTTCTAGGACGCTTATCATAAATTTTACAAACATTATTTTCAACCAAGTAATTACAATTACCCTTACTGAACGGAATTCTATTAACTCTTAATTTACAACAATTACCGCAACGCAAACAAACAAAACTAGACTTGTACCTTCCCATGAAAAAACCAAAACCCATCCTGAAAAAAATGCCGACTAACAAGCCACTGAACAACACTAAAATAAGATTCATAAACACTTTCAAACAAGCCAGCACAAAAAAACATTACTGGACAACACCCCTGAATTCTCTTTTAAACAACAAAAACAAGAAATAACTTATGAAAGATAAAATGCTCGGACAACTTTACGGGTTAATCCTAAAAAACTCTTATATTACGAATTATAAAATTTCATTTTCAACAACTAAACCCTTAGAAGCTGAAAAATACTTACGATTAATGAATGAATTACTTAATGTTAAAGAAGAAGAATTAATTTACTACTTGGAAGATATTCAATATGGTAAATCAGAATCAGCAATTGACAAATTCAAATTGTTCATACCAAAAATACTAACTCACCAAACATACTTTTTTCACAGACCGAACAAAGCAAAACCACGCCTAACAATTATTTACTACAGTAAAGCATTACCAACAATGATACTATCACTTTTCAAACACTTACACTTACTGCAACAAAACATTGATTTTTCAAGAGGATTTCTTGACGCGTGCCTTTCTAGCTCTGTTTACTCAAATGAAAGAAAAGAATTAATCGTGAAAACTTCTAAAATAATTCCTTACTTGATTAACTGCTTGGAAAATTTGGGAATGTACTATGAAACCAGAAACAATGATGTAATACTATTAAACCAACATGATTTGAAAGACATTACTGGTTTTGCAGACATTTGTAAAGGAAGAATACATTCATTCACGCCAACCACGATGATAAACGCATAATGCAAAAACTTAATTAATTTTTAAATTAATATTATTAATTATTAAATGATTGCTGAAGAGTTATGGAAAAAACTGGAATTTGAAGGGGCTATTCGAAACTCTCGTGTGCGCAAAGCACTTGTAAAAGTTAAGCGCGAAGAATACGTGCCATTATCATACCGTAAATATGCTTACATGGATACTCCACTACCAATTGGCCATGACCAAACTATTAGTGCTCCGCACATTGTTGCATTAATGACATCTTTACTGAAAGTTTTACCAGGACAAAAAATTTTGGAAGTTGGGTCTGGCAGTGGTTATCAAACAGCAATTTTACTGCAAATGCTTGGAGGAAAAGGAAAAGTGTTCAGCGTTGAAAGATTAAATGCTTTGGTTGAAATGGCTAAACAAAACTTGTTAAAACAAGAGTTCAAAAATTACAAAATCCTTAAAGGAGACGGTCATAATGGTTTAAACGAGAACAAACCTTATGATAGAATTATTGTGTCAGCTAGCGCGAAAAAAATTCCTGAAAAATTATTAAAACAATTAAAGAAAGGCGGTTTGTTAATAATACCTGTTGGCAACGAATTACTATCTGTTCGTAAGGATAAGAAAGGAGTTTGCTCTCAAAAATTAGAAGAGTACGTTAATTTTGTACCACTTGTTGAAAATTAAATAATAAATATTTGATTATTCAATTTTAAATTGTTATAATTAGCATGATTTTTTAATTATTTTTAAAATACTAAAACTATTGATTTCATACGCGGTTTAACAAATAGAAAGAGAATTGATGAATAAGTAAGTTAAGTAGCGCTTATCAGACGTTTACCTTCTTATCGTCATTCCCCAGACGTGCGAGTTGGGGTTAGTTGGTGTCCACATCATCACACAGCGCTATTAATTAGAAATCAATTATCCTTTTTTAAAAGTAATGTTTATTAATATAATCTGTTATGATTATTATTTATGAATGTTAAGAAAATACTGTTTTTAGTATTAGTGCTCACTACTTCTTCAAGTGTTTTCGCAGGATCTGTTTTGAATGAGGTTTGGGGAAGTGGAGATTCAGTATTCGCTGGTTCGTTTACTACAATAAACGAAATAGTTACTGAGGTAGTTTTGGTGGTTACGACTAATCCTGGAATTATTGGTAGACTTGTTACAATTGTTATTATTGCGGGTATGGGTTTAGTCGCTGCTAAAAAATCGTCTGATGAAACAAT
>JAAOXS010000002.1 GCA_018220985.1 Nanobdellota archaeon | reverse complement strand
TTTACATCTTTTTTAAACAAATTAGCCATTTAACAAATTAATAAGAAATACGCGAATATAAAAATTTATAGCGGGCTCGAGGGGATTCAAACCCCCGACCAAACTTGATTTCAAAGTAGGTTTCATGAGTATAACTTGAAATATTTATTTCAATGATTTTTTTTTGAGGTTTTTCAAAAACTTATCTTTATATACTTAATATACATTTGTCTCCTTTACATATTTCCGCGCCCTCTTTCTTGATTCTGGCACACGCTTCACATTCTTTTTTATGTTTTATCAAGTAATCCCTTATATTCACTAATTAAATTATTTAATAATAATAATAATATTTTCATCTTCTTGATTGTTTTGGAGGGTTTATAATCGTCTTTTCAGTAGAATAAATAATTCCATGAAAAACAATTTCATTATCAATTATTGAATAATCAAATTCTTTAAACCAACCCATATGCACTTCAAAAAGACTATCAGAACTAAAAACTATCCCTAAATTACATAATTCAGAATCGTAATAGAAAGTGAATTCTGGAACTAAAGAGTTTTCTGAACCTGCTTGTATACCATTATACATTCTTGACTTAATTAAATCCTCAAAATTATTAGCGCTTGTTTTTAGAGGTCCAATGTATTTTAGGTATTCTAAGTTAAACAAATCAGAGTATTTTTCAAACAATAAATCATACACGTGACAACCATAACTTGGATTAGTTGCTTCATTTGTTTGCACGAGTTCTTTAATGTAGTATCTTTCATTCCAACTTAAGCCCAGATTATCTTCTGTTCCTATCCAGCCTCCAAGATTACCCCCATACATCATTAGGCCTTTGACAATCATTTCCTTTTTCTTAGAGTCAGAAATATCTAAATTAATCAACTCATCTAAAGTAATTATTTTTCCAAGGGTTGTTTGCCCGTAATACTTTCCTTTCATCTTATTCGTATTACAAAAAACATTTAAATAATTATTGAACATTATTGAACATAAATAAACAAAAATGTTTGTTATTATACGATGATTGCTGAAAAGGTTAGAAAATTCTTGAATGGTCAGAGTAGTGTTAATGATTGTTTAGTTAAAGGTTTGATTAATTATTCAGGTCTTGCTCGTTGGATTATGAAAGAAACTGGAATAAAAAATTTTGAGGCTGTGATGGTTGCTTGTAAGCGTTACACTCAAGATTTAAAACACGTTGAAGTTGATAAGCAAGTTTTGAAAGTTGTTAAGAATAGCAAGTACAATGTTAGGACTGGTGTTTTTGTTTACACAGTTAAGAGTTTTGATGGAACTGCAGAACATGTTGTTAAAGGTGAGAGTGCTACTACAATTGTTAGTTTGAATAAATTAAATGTTAATTTTATTTCTAAAAAAGGGAACTTGGTTGAAATTACAATTATCAGCCCTAAGAGTATTGATAGTACGCCTGGAGTTGTTAATTATTTTTATTCAGTTTTTAGTCAGGCGGGATTGAATATTGTTGAAACTTTTAGTTGTTTCACAGATACAATAATAATTATTGAAAAAAGAGATTTAGTTAAGTGTATTGAATTGCTCGACAGTGTTTTTGGATAGTTTTTTATTTTGATAATATTTTTAGATAATTCTGTAGTCAAAAGTTATTATTATGAATTTATTTAATAAAGTTAGAATTTCGGAAGGTTAAGGTAGCGGGCTCGGGGGGATTCAAGTCTCTCCCCCTGCATTAATTTTATAAACTCCTAAAACATTGTAATTAGTGGATTTACACTTGACTTCTATATCACGGCTCGTGCATGAATTACACTTCAATTATAATATATTAAATGGTTCTTCAGCATTATTCATAATTTATTTTAGTTGAGTAAAATTTATTTTAGGTGTTCTATTGAAATATAAAAAAGGGAGTGGAGCAAACCCTATATCAAATTCAATTTCATTAATTTTTGCTTTAAATCTATAAATTATTCTAGAATATGCATATATATCATTTATGCCTATTTTAAGATCTATTATTTTAATGTTAAATCCCGCGTTTTTTAAATCATGAATTATTCTTGATAAATCATTATCTAAGCATTTTGACGTTTTTTTCTTCACTTCATTATAATAATTATATTCTATATTATCATTTAATTTTTTATAATCAAAATAACTAATTACTAAATCAATATCATTATATTCCTTTTTTTCAAGAACACTTCCAGTTACGTAAACGTAAAACGTTTTTGATAGTATTTCAATAATTTTGTTCAATTGCTTTATATCTGATTCTTTTAAATTTGTTAAACTTGACGTGTTAGGTTTGTAATCCTTTATAATTTTTAAACAAGAATCACATATTTGGTTATCATTATTATTTTCTAATTTTCTTTTACAATAAATACACAAACTATTATTCTCATTGATTTTATCCAAAATTTTTATCATTGTAAACAAAGATTATTGTTTTGTATAAATTAATAATATTTCAAGATATTTATGTTTTATTACACAAGAACTTAAACCCTATTTTTATGAAACATTACTTCTAATATAATATATTATTTAAAATTTTTATTTGTTCTTGAGATTTTTGATAATCTCCAATCACACCTTCATATAAAAATTTAATGCCTGGAATTTTTTTTTCTTCTTCTTCTAAATCCAAATCTAATTTTTTAATTGGATTAATATCATTATATAATTTATTTTGCCAATCCACCATCCAGTTCAGTTGATTCTTTAAGTTATTATAAAAAATACTAACATCAATAAACAAATTTTTTTCTTTATCTGAAAACTTGACTCTTTCTCCATTAGGAAACCAATCGTTAATTTCTTCCAAAACATTTTTTACATTAGAATAGTTTTCTTCAGAAAAACCATTTTTATTGCTTACTAATGCATGGTGTTTGATTATTTTTCCAAAATCAAACAATTTATCAGATTCCACAGTTAATTTCTCTAAATTACTCAAAAACATACAAATCTAGTTTTTTTTCAGAATATTAAACATTTTGATACTGTAGTTATTAATTATTAACACACACAAAAGTTTAGTAGTGTTGCAGGAACTTGCTTTATTTATCATCACTAAACGCTTAACCAACCAACGAAACACTTAATATAAAATTTATTGAATTAAATAAACGCTTCTTTTTTTTACTTAGAAACATTTAAAAATTGTCTAAAAATCAATTTTATTATGGAATTCGGGTTTATTGAAGATGATAAAAACACAGGGCTTAATGACAGTAATATTTCTCAATACGCAAAACTTTCTCGAGAACAAACGGACTTACTTAAAGAATTGTTCGGAATTGATTTGTATAAAGAATTAGGTAAATCAAGAACGGGCCTTATCAGAAAATACAAATTTTATGATGGAAAAATCAAGTCAATCCCTGAAATAAAATTAATAGATTACAATGGAAAAACAATTTTTACAACTAAATCAACAGAAAAAAATGGGAAAACATGGATAAACATAGCAGGATACGTGAAAGAAACATACTTAGGAAAATCCTTAGAAGACACTTTATTTTTACTTGAAGAAATACCTAATAGGGATTTAAGAGAAATAGTTCCATTAGTAAAACTAAAACCAAAAGAAAAACCAATAGCGTTATACAAATATTTAAAATTATTAAAACGAGCTACAGATGAAGATTTAGAAAATAGATTGTTTAAAGAAGACTCTGGCCTTTTTATTTACCCCATATAAGTAATCATTCAAAAACTCTGAACAGTTAAAGAAAAATATTTGGAAAAACTTGGAATATTTCTGCGATTATTCAAATATTTGATAGTGGGGTTGCAGGGATTCGAACCCCGATTAACGAGTAACTAGTAAATTTTACAAAACAAAATAACTCAAACAAGATTTACAACTCAATTACGATACGCTGAAACCACTATGAACTCACCAATTAATCGTATCATCTTATCAAAATGCTCTGGTTCAAAATAACTATGACCGCAATCTTTTATGATTTCCAACTCACAATTTTTTATCAACTTAGAAGTTTTAACACTATAAGTTAAAGGCGCGGTTTTATCATTATCACCATGCACAATTATTGTTGGCACACGCAATTTTCCAGCAGCCAAATAACCCTCACCCTTAAGTGTCATAACATCCTCAAAAAAAGAATAATTCAATTTTTTCGTGTTCAAATACTTACTAACAAAACCTTGCCTCTTCCATTTTTTAAAATCATAAATTCCCTGCCAAACTAATTTATCATAATAATCACACACAGGAGATTTTAACGCTAAAACAAATAACTCTTTTACTAATGGCGCGGCAAGTAAACAAACCATACCACTAAAACTTGAACCAACCAAACCAATCCGGGTAAAACCCTTACCAACCATTAATTTAACAGCGTTTAACACATCATCAACACCCTCAGAAACAGTAATGTCCTCAAACTTACCTTCACTCCCACCATGCCCATAAAAATCAAACCTGAAAGTTGACAAACTTTTTGCATTCAATTCTTTCTCCAACATTAAAAAAGTTTTACTATCCTTACTTGAATTAGCGCCATGACACATAATCACAACTACCTCTTTATTAACATCAGACAATATTCCACAAAGCTTGTTCTGCTTACTGTTCTCAAAAAATAGTTTAACCATTAATTCTTAAACAATTCAAACGTTTTATTAATATTTTTCTTAAAGCAAACACTAAAAAAAATGTACAATATTCCAATATATAAACCTTATAAACACATAATTTGTAATGTAATAACAAATTTATTAACATTTAAATAATAAAGTAAAAAAAATAAACTAATCATGAAAAAAATAAGAATTGGTGTAATACCCGCAGCAGGAAGAGGCTTAAGAGCATACTCTAAAACAAAAAATATTCCTAAACCTTTAACAATCATAGAAAACAAACCAATTATTCAACGAAATATTGAAATAATGCGAGATCAGTTCGGAATAAAAAAGATATATATCATAATTGGTTATTTAGGAAATCAAATAAAAAAACAACTTGGCAACGGATCTAAATTTGGAGTACAAATCAATTATGTAACCCAAAAAAAACTATCAGGAATAGGTTCAGCAATTTATTTATTAAAAAATGTTATCAAAGAAAAATTTCTCGTAATACTCGGAGATGAAATCTACACTAATTCAAACCATCACGAAATGCAAAAAAACCTCCCAAAAAATTATGATGCCATATGCTGTTTTTTAGAAACATCAAATAAGAAAAAAATAAGAAAAAACTATTCAGGCGAATTCCTGAATGGAAAAATAAAATGCTTAATTGAAAAACCAAAAAAACCAAAAAATAACTTCATAGGCTGTGGAACTTACATTTTTACCCCAAAAATCTTTGAATACATATCACTCACACCACCTTCAAAATTAAGAAATGAAGTAGAAATAACCGATGTCATAAATAATATAGCCATAAAAGAAAAAAGTGTCTACCCATTTTTTTTAAAAGGAAACTATGCAAACATCACAACTGTTGAAGATATGAACTCCATAAGCTTTGACCTGAAAAGCAAAAATTTTTACAATTACAAAGTTAGCTTAATAATACCCGCGTATAATGAAGAAGAAACAATTGGAAATGTTATAGACGAGTTTAAAATTCCAAGCATACATGAAATATTAGTTGTCGATAACAATTCCACAGACAAAACAGCAAAAATAGCAAAATCCAAAACTGTAAGAGTAATAACTGAACACAAACAAGGATACGGAAACGCCCTAAAAACAGGTATGAACCATGCAACAGGAGATATACTTATTATCACAGAAGCTGACGGAACATTCCGATCAAAAGATATAGGAAAAATATTAGAATATTTAAAAGACTCTGACATGGTTATTGGAACAAGAACAACAAGACAAATGATTGAACAAGGCGCAAACATGGGTTGGTTCTTAAGATGGGGAAACGTTTTTTTAGGAAAATTCATAGAAGTTCTATGGTGGAATCTTGAGCCAAGATTTACTGATGTAGGATGCACTTACCGCGGAATTTGGAAACCATCTTACTTAAAAATAAAGCATAATCTTAACGGAACAGGACCAGAATTTTCACCTGAAATGATGATTGAAGTTCTTAAAAAAAAGATGCGAATTATAGAAATACCAGTAAGTTATTATAAACGAATGCGAGGAGAATCAAAACACTCAATTGGATTTAACAAAATTAAAACTGGAACAAAAATGCTAAAATTAATAATCAAAAAAAGAATATTCTAAAATATTAATTCATCTCAAAATGTAAAATTCCAAGAGCACCCTGAATATTTTTTTTAAGAGCGTACACAGAATTAACTTTTCTAAGTTTATTCCAAATAAAAGAAGGCCTTAAATAAAGCGTCTTATATGCTTTACTAACCCATTTATCAGCATCCTTAACTAAATAAGGAGTACGGTCACTTCGTTTACCTAAAGTAAAATCTTTCCAATAATTTTTATCAATCAAACCAAGTTCAACAGAATCATCATACAATTTTGTTTTAGGTAAAGGTGTAGCTGCAGTAAACATAACCCAATCCGGATCAATTTTTTTAGCGAAATTAATTGTTTTTTGCATTGTTCGCTCATTTCCTCGCGCGTAACCAAGAATAAAATAAGTAAAATTTTCAATACCTATTTCTTTAGTAAGTTTTACAGCTTTAGCAGCTTGGTCAAGAGTGATAAGTTTATTCATATCTCTTAAAATTCGAGGAGAACCACTTTCAATACCATATCTTAACCGAATACAGCCAGCTTTTTTCATTAATTCTAATAATTTTTTATCCACACGATCCACGCGCGTAGGCGCCTCCCATTTAACATTAAGCTTTCTTTTTAGAATTTCTTTACAAACTGAAACAGCGTGTTTTCGATTAACTGTAAACGTATCATCATACAACATTATTTCTTTAAACTTGTATTTTTTAGCAATATATTCCATTTCATCAACAATGTTTTTAGCACTTCTAAGTCTAAGCACTTTATCATGAGGAAAACAAAAACCGCAACGAAAGGGACAACCCCTACTAGTCATCAATGTAGTGAAAGGATGATCAGTAATCACACACCAATATTTATCATTAGGTAATAAATGTCTTGCTGGAAAAGGTAAATCATCAAGATTTTCAACACGCTTACCATAAACCAGTCCTTTAACTTTTTTACTAGCTTCAGTTTTTTTAACAATATCCAACATTGCATGCTCGCCATCACCAACCACTCCAACATCAACATAAGAATATGAAATCATTTCATTAGGGTAAACACTCATTTGAACACCACCAACTACTGTTAAAATGTTTTTATCAACATCTTTAGCTAATTCACAAATCTCTAACGCACCTCTACAAGTAGGCGTCATAGAAGTAACACCAACAATAGTAGGATTGGCTTTTGCAATGTGTTTTTTAGTCTCTTCTTTAGTAAGGTTTAATGCAATAGTGTCTAATATTTCAACATCAACATTATTACTTTCAAGAAATCCCGCAATATACGCTAAAGCAAGTGGTGGATAAACACCCTGCGCTTTTTTCAAACTTTCTGGAAGCCGCGTGTTAATGTTTCCACCATCATGATTTCTAACTAATAAAACCTTCACAAAATCACCTTATGTACGAGACCAAACAACCTTTTATAAATATTATGAACATTAACAAATAACATTAAACACAAAACACAAAAAATTTTTTTCTATCCTATTCTGCTTGCTTCAAGTATTGGCAAATTAGCTTCAGTTGGCACGTAAATAATGTTATTATCATTCGCTGTTAACGCTTTTATGAACTCGTACTGCAAATAAGCAGGCGTTAAACTTTCACTAATAATTCTTTGAGCTTCTGCAATACCTCCAGCCTCAGTTATTCTAATAGTAGCATCTTTTTGCGCTGATATTAACTCAAAATCTTTCTGTAACGCTTCCTGCTCCTTCTGAAGTTTTAACTCAATTGCTTGCGTGACTTTTGCAGGTAACGTAACATCTCTTAACAAAACTGCTTCTATAACTATACCCCTATCCGCAAGTGCTTCGCGCATAGTTGCCAAAATCGCATTAGAAATATCTTTTCTCGCAGTGCTATAAACATCTTTAACAGTGTGACCAGCTATTTGATCACGCACTATATTTCTAGTAAAAGGAATTATTAGCGTGTTCAGCGGATCACTAACGCTCGCGTACAATTCACTTACTTTATCCGGCTGATAATGGAAAAGTATTGAAACTTCCAAACCAACTATTAAACCCTCATTACTCGGCACACTAATCGCCTCTGCTATCTCCATTGTTTTTATTGGCACAGATTGTATTTCCTGCATAATTGGAATGTACGTATTCATTCCAGTACCCAATTCTTTAGGATTATATTCCCCCCACGTTTTTTCAATTCCAACAAACCCACTTTGAATAATAGTTATACACCCACTAGTGCTAACCAAAAATACAATCAAAAGACCAGGTAAAAGTTTTATTTTAAATACACCTTAAAAGAAAATAATGCATGTGAAATATTTAACTGTTTTGATAACGTTTAATACAAATAAAAAACGTTATTAACATATTTATGAAAATAATTTCTTGGAACGTGAATGGGATACGATCAGTAATGCGAAAAGGATTTAACGAATTCTTAGAACGCGAACAACCAGACATGCTCTGCTTACAAGAAACAAAAATAAACGAAAAAAAAGAATTTGAAGGCTATCATTCTTACTGGCATTTTGCCGAAAAAAAAGGGTACTCTGGAACAGCCATCCTAACCAAACAAAAACCATTAAGCGTAACAAAAATGGACAGTGAAGGAAGAATACTCACTCTCGAATTCGAAAAATTCTTCTTAGTGAACGTTTACGTTATTAACGCGCAAAGAGAACTTGCGAGACTAGAATACAAAAGAAAATGGAACGAACAATTCAGACAATACTTACAAGAATTAAATGAAAAAAAACCAGTAATTCTTTGCGGAGACTTAAACGTAGCTCATAAAGAAATAGACTTAACCAACCCTAAAACAAACACTAAAAACCCTGGATTCAGTTCAGAAGAAAGAGAAGACTTCACAAAATTGTTAAACACAGGATTCACAGACACTTTCAGAATGTTCAACAAAGAAAGCGGGCAATACACGTGGTGGACTTACAGGTTTAAAGCAAGAGAACGAAACGTGGGCTGGCGAATAGATTACTTCCTAACCAGCAAAAGATTAGAAAACAAAATAGAAAACTCAAAAATATTAAAATACGTAATGGGAAGCGACCACGCACCAATCAAAATAATCCTAAAACAATAAAAAAACCAACACTGATAACTGCTGTAACAGGCATGGTAATAATCCAAGACATCACTGTCTGCTTCAAAAAACTCTTATTCACGCGCTGACCGCGAGCAAAACCAGCTCCCGCCATAGCGCTTACAAAAATCACGCTACCACTTACAGGCACTCCAAAACCCGTGAAAAAAGATAAAGCAAAAAAAGTTGATAATTGAACAGCCAAACCTGAACTAGGCGAAAGCTTGGTAAGACGCGAACCTAAACCTTTAACAACATTCTTACCAAGAGTAAGTAAACCAACACTCATACCAAACGCTGCGATAAGAATGAAAACATGACTTGATAAATCAAAAAAGAAAACTGCCTGCGCCACATCATTAGCAGCGCGAACCAGAACACTAAAAAAAGTAAACACTAACTGAACAAACGCTAAACGCAACTCCCAAATTTCTAAACCTTCAAAACCTTTAACAAAAAAATTGATTAAACGCGAAAGAATAATAACGAAAAAGAAAGATAAGAAAAAACCAATAAGCGGAGAAGTAAACCAACCCAGCAATATTTCAAAAACAGTAGACCAATTAACAACCCTGCCCGTAAATAATGCAACACCAACTAAACTACCAACAATACTAGCAGTTGTAGAAATGTTCCACGACCGCCAACTCGCAAAAGCAATCCAAAAACCAGCACCAGCAAGAACGCTTAAAACAAAAACGTCACCTGAAATGTTAGTAACTTCTTCACGTAAAGTTTTGGAAACGTTACCGCCAAAAAAACAAGCGCCAATAAACACGGCTATTGACGCGATAATAAGAGCTTTTCTAAGAGAAACAACCCTACTGCCCACAATGCTCGCAAAACTCTCCAAATTAGTTCCAATACACCAAGCTAAATAAAAAACGAGAACAAAAAAAACTAATTCAATCATACATAATAAATACTACTTTACACCCTAATAATACTTATTGATGAATATACTTAACAAAATTTTTAGAATAAAAAAAAACGAAAAAACAATTCTAAAACTATTCGTACAACACGTTGAGAACAGTGTGGCAAGTGTAAAACTCGTAAACCAAGTTTTAATAGATTATTTTGAAAACAAAAAAATCAGTGAAAAATGCGCGCGAATAGAAATGTTAGAAGACGAAAATGATAAGATTAACGCAACACTAAACAAAAAATTATTCAAAGGCAACTTATTACCATACACTCATGAAGACTGGTCTAAACTTGCAAGCATGATAGACACTTTATCAGACATAAGTGAACGCTTAAGCAAATTATTACTCATAAAACAAGTAAGATTAAACACTAAACTAAAAAACGATATTCTAAAACTCTCAGCGTACTCAGTTAAAATTACGGAATTAGTGCATGAAACAATAATTTACATGAGAAAAGATTTCGAACTTGCAACAAGCCTTAATGACAACATAATACGACTAAGACATGAAGCACGAGACTTGGAATACGAAATATACTCAAACATTTTTAAAACAAAACTAAGACAAAAAGACTTACTATTACTAAAAGACATTGTTTACTGGTTAGCTCAACTCGCGAACACGTCAAAAGAAATAGGAAAACACGTAAGCAGGATAAGCGTAAAATATAATTATTAAAAAAAAATATGAATAATGATCTAAGAGATATTTTAGAAAAAATTGTGAACATCATAGAACAAGAAAGAAAAGGACAGGACATAACACCTAACGAAGCTAAAAAAATAGTTCCAAGACTATATTTGTTATGTGAAGAAATAAGAGAAAAATATCCTGAATGGATGGGAGGAGATAAAGGCAGGTGTAATGCAATAAAAGACATAATAGAATCATACAACTCAAAACATTCTAAATTTAATGTTAAAAGAGGACGAGAATATGCAAGACATTTATATCACATTGCGAAAAACGCGCTAAAACCAGTTTCTAAAAAAACAAAGAACCGTAAAGAAATTCTTCAAGAAATAAAAACTAAAATTGAACTAATAAATCCTAAAAATAAAAAAGAAAATTACGAAGAAATAAAAAAATTATTGCAAGAACTAACAAAAAATAATGCAAACAAGAAATGGTTTGATAAATTAGATGGTAAAGATAGAAATTTATTATATTCTTATTATATTCATTTAGCAAAATGAAATATGAAAAAAAAAGAACTAACAAATTAAGTAAAATAATCTATCAACATACTTAATACTCTCTAAAAGCTTCAGCTAAAGGATGCCCCTTACAAGACATTTCCCAACTCTTATACCAACCAAAAGGAGAACTTTCAACTTTAAACTCACAATCGTTCAAACTCTCTTTCAACAATTCTAAAAACTCAACTGCCTTCCTAGGACTCCCCAAACTCTTAGATAAATGAGCATAAGGATATAATAAAACAGTTGAAAACTTTATACGAGAAAAATCAACCAACAAATTCTTCTTAAAACTCTCAACAATTTCACTAACCCTACCCTCATCACTTTTTTCAAAACTCGTAAGACAAACCATCACATTATCAAAAACACCCTCATTAGCATTACCGACAGCAACAGGAGTTGGCTTAACAGTGTTATAAGAAAACGTGGAACAGTGCAAATTCAAAACTTTCATCGCTTACCCCACGGAACAAAAATAGGCCGCTTAGATATTAATTGCGGAACGTACATTTTACGAAAAGGCATACTACCTTGTTTATTCTTCAACAATTTCTTAAAACTTTGAATGCTTAACATTTCAAACTTGTTATCATCACGCTTAAAAACGTTTAACTCTCCGCTCTCAGCTTCCTTATCACCCACGACTATGAAATAAGGAATCCAATCACTCTTAACTTTCGCAACTTTCTTGGGAACACCTTCAGCCCTATCATCAATCCCAACACGAACACCCACTAACTTCTTAGATAACTTTTCAGCAGCAACAATATGCCTATCAGCCACTGGTAAAATCCTAACCTGCTCAGGGCTTAACCAGAAAGGAAGAATAGGTAACTTACCACCCTTCTCCATCCACGCAGCGCGTTCTAATAAACTATACATCACACGACAAATAGCACCACTAGGAGACCAGTGAAGAATTGTCACAGGCTTCTTCTTGTTATCCTTATCCATAAATTTAACAGGAAATTCTGGACCATTCTCAACATCAATCTGATCAGTTGTTAAAGCACTCGCCTTATCTAACACGTCCACAAAATTAAACTCGTATTTCAAAACAAAATAGAAATGTCTTTCATCCCAAATCTCAATAAGAGTTGGCTTATTCCACTGCTTAACTAATTCTTTAATGAAATCCTTATTCTCATCCCAGAAAGAACGAACAACACGAATAGCAAACTCAAACTCGTTCTTAACCTCAAAACCAATATTATTCATTAAATCCACACTAATATTAAAACGCTTAAAGAACTCGGTTTTAGCCTGTTCCATGTCAGCGCAAAACGCGTGACAATCAGGCATGACAAAAGTTCTCACTCTCCTCAATCCACTAAGCTCCCCGCGATTTTCAAGACGGAAACAGTTTTGAGCAAGCTCGTAAACCCAAATCGGCAAATTACGATAAGAAATAACAGCATCCTTCATCATCAAAAACTGGCCGAAACAAGATGCGAAACGTAAGAAAAATTTTCTTTTAACGCTTTCAACAATGTACTGTCTGGCAGGGAAACGGTTCATGTACTTAACTAAAGAATGATGATTTGAATCGAGCATCATTGGTGTTTCAATTTTCATAGCACCATTCTCAACCATAATTTCATCATCGTACTGCATTATTAAATCACGAATCAATTTACCATTAGGATAATACCTTAAATTTCCAGGATCACTGCCTTCCTCATAATCAGCTATTTCAAGCTTGCGCATGTAAGTAACGTGAGGCGGCGTGCTTTTCACACGTCTATCCTTAGCCATTTCGTACTGTGTGAAAGTTCTTAATTTATCATACTTGCCAAAATCAAAGCCTGAAACATTATTATTAACCAATTTTAAATCGATTAAATCACCTTTTGGCGTGAGAATATGCCAGTAAGATTTTAATTTATCCTCAGATTTTAAAGCTTCACTAATTTTTTCGCCATCGCTCTTAACTTTATTCATAAAACATCACCTAACACAATTTTTTTAGAAAACTTGAGAGTAATAAAGTCTTTCTTATAATGTGGGACGATCAACTCTCATAATAATATCTTTTATTATTCTTCAATATTTAAATCTTTTTTGACAACATGAATACTAAAAATACCACTATTCTTGCACTCAAAACTAGCAGAATCAACATTATTCAAAGATTCTAATGCTGAAATTAAAGGTTTATGTTTAAGAATAATTGATTTCAACTCCAAATCATTTTTTAAATTATATTTAGTAAACCAGTTAAAAAATGCAGTATACTGGTTTTTTGACAATTTTCGAATATTTGAACAATATTCGTTTAAATCATGTTTTTCACATAATCTTTTAATAGAATCTTCAAATAGTAAATTTTTCAAACACATAGTTAATAATAGAATTTACATATTTAAAATAATTTTTATACACTAACACTATAATAACCTAAGTTTTATATTTCAAAAAAAATGAATAATACATTATGCCTCGAAAAAAAATCGCTAAAAAAGGAAGTGCTAAAAAGCGCGTGAGAAAACCAGAAGTAATCGTGATTAATCCGATGAAGAAACACGTGATGACATTGTACGCTTTCATAATATTCACATGGGTGATGCTATTCAGCATATTCATGGAAAGCATGGGCGGATTCGTCATAAACTTTAAAGCAACCATTTTTGGAATTATACTAGGTATTGGCGCGACAACACTAATCTTCTACAACAAATAAAAGAGAAAAAAAGTTGGTTTGCGCAAGAAATAAAAATAGTTCTATCATACATTTTTGAATAATGCGAATAAAAATTATTACTTACGGATGCGCTTACAATAAAAGCGACAGCGCAATCATAAAAAAATTATTAGAAAAAAAAGGTCATAAAATTGTTAAAAATAAAGCTGAATTAATAATAGTTAACACGTGCACAGTGAAAAAACCAACAGAAAATAAGATAATCAAGAAATTAGAAGAATTAAAAGAAAAAAAAGTTTTAGTTACTGGCTGCTTAGTTGAAGTTAAAAAAAAAAATTTAAAAAAACGATTTCCGCAACACTTATTCGCAGAATTAGACGAGTTGGAAAGCATACCAGATATAATTAATAACGAACCCTCACAAAAAAAGAAATCGAACAGGGCGAGATTAGAGCAAGAAGAAAACGAAATAATAAAGATAATACCCATTGCTGACGGGTGCTTAGGAAATTGTGCGTATTGCATCACGAAAAAAGCACGAGGTCATTTACACTCATTCCCAATTGAAGATATTGTAAAACAAGTAAGTTCTAAAGAAGTTTGGCTGACAGCGCAAGACATGTCAACTTACGGATTGGATATTGGAACAAACCTTGCCAAATTATTAAAAAAAATTAAAGGAAATTCAAAGATTAGAGTTGGAATGATGAACTCAAAACACGTTTTGAAAATACTACCAGAACTAATAGATGCTTATAAGTCGAATTCAATATTCAAATTTTTACACTTACCAGTACAATCAGGCAGTGATAAAGTGTTAAAAGAAATGAACAGAGGATACACCACTAAAAGTTTTGAAAAAATAATTATGGAATTCAGAAAAACGTTTCCGAAAATAACCATTGCAACAGACATTATTACAGGATTCCCAACCGAAACCGAAAACGATTTCAAAAAAACAATTGAATTAGTACAAAAAATTAGACCAGACGTAATCAATATTAGCATGTACTGCGCGATGGAGGGTACGCAAGCAAGTGAATTGAAACAATTGCCAAACATAATTAGAAAAGAGAGAAGTAGAAAAATAACAAAACTATTCCAACAAATCAGTTTAGAGAACAATAAAAAATGGGTAGGCTGGAAAGGCGAAATATTAATTGATGAAAAAAACAAAAACGGAATGATAGGAAGAAATTACGCGTACAAACAAGTAATAATAAATAATGGAACAATTGGGGAAACAGTCATGGTTAAAATTGTTGAAGCAAAAACGCACTGCTTAATCGGAGAAATTATAAACGAATAATAATCATTAAATAATTAATGGGGAAAAGGCAGAACACATTTTACATAGCACTCATCTTCTTAGCATGCCAAATATTCGGATTATTTGTGGTTAACCATTACAGGTCAAACCCACTGCCCTTTGGCATGGAAACACTACCCGATGAAGGCGTATTATCCTTAACAAAATTTGTAGGCATGCTCGTACTAATAACAATAATAATACTCATAATAATAAAACTAAAAAAACCACAAATATGGAAAACAGTTTATTTTATGGGCACAACAGCTGCAATAACAGTATCACTCTACGCGTTTGTACAAGAATACGCACTCCTCATCGCACTAATAATTTCATGGATAAAATTGAACGAGTCCGACGACTTCTGGCATAACATCAGCGAAATACTGATTTACGGCGGAGCCATAGCAGTCATAACACCCATGTTTAACCCGTTAACAACAATACTATTACTCGGATTCATATCATTCTACGATATTTATTCAGTTAACTACTCTAAGCACATGATTAAAATGGCTAAAACGCAATCGCAAACAGGAGTCTTCCCAGGAATAGTGATAAACAAAAACAAAAAAGATCAGAGCGTGCTCGGCGGCGGAGATGTTGCGTTTCCACTACTATTCGCAAGCACGTTTATACTAACTCCAATAACGAGTTTGCTAATCGCGCTCGGCGCGTTCGCAGGGCTTGTAATAATGCTTTTACAAACGGAAAAAGGAAAATACTACCCTGCAATGCCAGTACTTACGATAAGCTCAATAATAGGTTATTTAATCTCA
Source organism: Nanobdellota archaeon (assembly GCA_018220985.1). Taxonomy (GTDB): domain Archaea; phylum Nanobdellota; class Nanobdellia; order PEZQ01; family PEZQ01; genus JAAOXS01. Next base: position 38,212 of record JAAOXS010000002.1, on the reverse strand, counting down.
CTATTCATCATCTTCTAAACAAAAATAGACCATAAACCTTAAAAAAGGCATTTAAGTTAAATTTTGCATGAATGAAAAAAGAATATCCTTACCCTATAAACAACTAACAAAACTAAAAGAACTATATGTACACTCTAGAAACCTAACAGAAATACCAAATAATCTAAAACAAATAGAAATAGGAAAGTATGAAGTACTTGCTTAATTATTTCTTTTTATTTTATATTTCTTTTTATTTTATTTCTTTTTATTCTTATTTAAACGAGCTAAAATTTTTTTCTCAGCTGAAACTATTAGCTCTTCAACTTTAAGAATTTTCTGCAAAGTCTTTTTCTGCTGACGTTCAATTTTAACCAAGTACTTAACGCCAAAAAGAACGCCAAACATTACGCCCATGAAAACGCTAACGATAAGCGCGTCATAAAATGAAAGCCCCATAATAAAATAAAAGAAAATTCAATATTTATAAAGTTTTCACGATTTTAAGCTTCAAACAAAGAATAATACGTTTTTTGCTCAAGTTTTTTTTCTAAAAAAGGTTGTTATTAAAGTTATTCACGATTTTCGAGGAATAACCCTACTAACACCCATAGGATCATCCAAAACAAGAGTTACCTTCTTCTTACCCTTCCTAATACGAGCAATATCATTACTCAACTTATTAGAACCATACTCATAATCCAACGCCAAAGTAATATTAGACAAAACACCCTCAACATTAATAATCTCAGCCTGAGACTCAGGTCCAGGCTCCAACTCCACACCCAACTCCGGAATCCTAAAAGTACAATCCTGACTCTTAATAACCTTAGCATTCAAATCCAACTTATCATTTATCAAAAATTTGAAAACAGAATTCTTCTTATCATGAAAAGGAACGAACTCAGAACTATTCACATGACAATTCTCACAATAAGAATTAATCCTAAGAGTCTTACCTACTTCAGGGAGGTCAATCATTCTCTGATGAATTATAACTGAATCAGTCTCGCACTGAGAACATAAAGCGTTAAAAACCAAAGAGTTAAAATGATGTTTCCTCATTTAAGCTCCCCCTATGAACTTTAACGTAAGGAGGAACAGCTACAATCCAATCCTCCTCAAGACCGACAACTTCACCTTCAAGAGCAAAACACGTTTTCTTAATCTTATCAATAGCACGTCTTAACTCGTTAAGATTACGTTCCTTTAAAGGCCTTATCTTAATGAAAGCTATTGTGTAACCATCACGTAATGAATCAAGAATTTCTCTAACTTCAGCGAAATCAGATAAAGTAAAATATTTCACAACTAACTTAGCACCGCCTAAATCACTTGTTTTCGCAGTTAATTCTACAAAATCTTCTTTTAATTCATCATCACTTTCTTTAGGGAAAGCACTTTTAAAACTTGAAAAAGTGTTTTTTATTTTATCTATCAATTTAATTTCACCTATACCAATTTTTGGGTTAATAATTTTTTCACAACACGCATTAAAAAGCTTTATTATGCTGTGAAATCAGTTTTCTGCAGATTCTAAAATGGAAACGGAATTCCATATTTGAGTTCGAGTATGAAGAGGTAAATTAGTATCCTGAACAACTAAATCAAGAATTTCGTTAACTGAATCCCTAAGCAAATCGGAATCATCAAAAGACTTGTTTAAAAGCAAGACAGCTTCATTAATTCGCTCCCTAACATTTTTTGGAACGGAATCATCAAGCACGACGTCTTCCAGTATAACACTAACTCTTTCAAAAACACTCATTTTTTCTCTTTCAAACTACTCGCAATATTCTCCTGCAATTTTTTTAAATCTTCATTAACGTTTTTAACTTGCTTATCGTAAGATTTTGAACGAAGCTCGAAAATGTCTTTCCGCTCAGTTAACGTTTTAGAAAGTTCACCAACATCCTTCTTCAACATTATAGCACCAACAATTTCGTAAACATCCTCTGAAGCTTGCTTATTACCTAATTCCTTAAGTGCGTTATCCGCTTCAACAACTTGCATTTGAATATTCTGTTTTTGCATCATTAAAGACTGCAATTTTTGCTGCAAACTTTGCAACCTAACAATATCTTCTCTTATTTTTTCAGGTACTTCCATTTTTCATTCACCTTTTCAACAGTTTTTAAAAGCAGTAAATTCGCGTTAACAGCTGCGCGAGCAGCAGTAACATCCTCTGCTTCAATGATTATGCCATCCTCGTCATAACTTGTTTTCGACCTGCCTTTAACTTGCCTTTGCACATCAAGGAGTTCTCGAACGCTGTTATCAACGAAAAGTTTTATTTTAATCTTCATCTTGCCTTAACAATTTTTTTAACAGGCTGTCTTTGCTTGAACAAAACCTTACTACTACAGTAAGGACAACGAACACGTCGCTTAATTTGCTCTCCGTCAATTTTTTTCCCACAATTAAAACATTTATACTCAACCATCATACGTGTAAGCTCTACCCGTGAATTTTGAACTGCATTTACTGCACTCAAAAATTCCAGAGCTCAACCTCTTAACCCTTAATCTCGAACAGTAAGGACACTTATGCTTTTTACGACTTAAACGTTCAATACTTAAAACTCTTCGCCTAATTTTTAAACCATAACGTGCACCGTACCTTCCCGTTGAACCGACTTTACTCTTCTTAGTCATTAAACCATTACTTCCTATATTTTGAAATTGTTTTAATCATATCAACATGCCCTAAAAAAAGAGCTCTGCAACACTGTCTTTCCAAACCTAAATCGTCAAGAACTTTCTCAACCTTCTTCTTCTTAACACCTTCAGTAAAAGAATCCCATAAATGTGCAACAGGTTTTCCGCAACTAAAACACTTAATTGGAATTATCATTTTATTTTTTTACCTCTTACTCTTCTGCCTTCTCGCCCTCGCCCTAGAACGATAAGGTTTCCTCATCTCTTTCTGACGTACATCTGCAACAAGCATATGCCTATCATAATCCAAATACTTATCTTTTAACTCTTTATCCTTTAAAAAATCAACTAACGCATTAGCAATAGAAGTTCTAACAGCTTGAGCTTGAGACATCACGCCACCGCCAAACACATTAACATTAATATTAACATTACTTGCCTTATCCCCCGCAAGAATTATGGGCTCCATAATTATTTGCCTAAACATTTCAGGTTGTAAAGCTTCAACTTTCAAAGAATTAACTCTAATAACACCAGTACCTTTCTTAATTGTTGCACGAGCAACACTTGTTTTACGCTTGCCAATTGCTTGAATAGTTTGAATAGTTTTCATTTACCGCCAATCCTCTGACTAATATTTTTAATTCTCAAATACTTTTTCGTTTTAAAATCTTCCTTCAACTTACTTGGCAATTCCAATTTCTCATTAGAAAATTGTTCAGGTACGCCTTCATAAACTTTAACACGCTTAAACGCTTGCCTGCCCTTACCTGACTTGTAAGGTAACATGCCACGAACAGTTCGCTTAACAATACCCTTAGATGTCTTAGGGAAAAAAGGACCGTGAACAGATTCGCCTCTATGAATTCTATCCAAATAACGATTTAACAAGTAAGTTTTATCACCTGAAACAACTAATTTCTCAGCGTTAAAAATGAAAACGTGATTACCTTCCAACGCGCTTTTAGCAGCTCTTGCAGCTACTCTTCCAAGAACGCCATTATTTCCATCAATGAATACCCTACTCATCATCCAATTATCCTAACCCTTTTCGGCTTGTTTTTTAACAAATCACGAATATTTAATGTTTTACCATTAACACTTTTTATTTTATCTTCAGCGGTTTTAGTAAAACTCCAAGCAGCAATAACAATTTTTTCAGGCGCGTTGCCACTGCCCAATACTTTACCAGGAACAATAATTGTCTCACCTTTTTTTGCGTAACGATTTATCCTGCTTAAATTAACAGCTCGCCTACTGCGAGTTGAACGAGATAATTCTTTCACAATACTTTTCCAAAAAGGAGTTTTCTCCTTTTTTAAATCATGAATTAAATCAATCATTTCCAAATTAGTTGCGCCAGTTCGTTTTACCATTATCAGACTTAATATTCAAAAAAATAATTGTTTTATAAAGGTTTTTATTATTGTTTTTTCAAGTAATAAACTGTGAAAAGAAAAGTAATAGTTTTAGGAGGAGGAATAGCCGGGTTAACAAGCGCTATTAACATAAAAAAAACAATAAAAACAAGCGATGTTACTATAATTGACAACTCCCAATTTCACGTTTTCAAACCATTCTTGCACGATTTACTAACAAATAAGAAACGCGTTGAAAATGTTGTAATACCTTTTTCGGGAATAACTAAAAGTAAAGGAATAAATTACGAAAACAAAAAAGCACTATCAATAGCGCCTGAACAAAAACATGTAAGAACAGGAACGGAAAAAATAAGTTATGACTACTTAATCCTCGCAATAGGAGGTGAACCAAACTATCATAACATTAAAGGAGTTAAAACTCACGCATTAACTTTTCATAACATCATTGACGTAACCCGATTGAAAGAAAGTGTTTCAACATCTCTTAGTAAAGCAAGAAACATGAAAGGCGATAAATTAAATGAGTTATTAACTTTTACAATAATTGGTGGTGGCGTTGGCAGTGTAGAATTAGCTTGTTACTTAAAAGAACTCGTGCAAAAAAAAATGCGAGAATATAATATTAAAAAAAATGCGAGAATAATCATAATCGGCAATAACAAAAAAATTCTTAAAAATTTTCCAACAAGCATTAGGAAAAAAGTTATTTCAAGATTAAACGATTTAAGAATTGAAACACTACTAGGATATGAAGTTAAACAAATAAGAAAAAATCACGTACTTCTAAAAAACAAGATTGTTCGAAGTGGAACAATCATTTGGTGCGGAGGCGTAAAACCAAACAATGTTGTTAAAGAATCAAGATTGAAAACAAAAAATGGCGGCGTACTGGTTAATTCAACTCTTCAAAGCACAAGCCATAATAGTGTATTCACAATGGGGGATTGCGCTTTCTTAGTTAATGATAATTTTAACAAATCCTTTTCAAAAAACGCGTACAACACGTTAAAACAAGCGAATCTCGTTTCAAAAAATTTGTTAAACTGGATTAAAGATAAAAAAATGCGAAAATTTAAACCATCAAGAAACAAAGGATTCTTAAGATTGGGAAGCGACTTCGCAATTTTTTATTACAAAAATTTAGTACTGCAAGGATTTCTAATATCAAAAATTTATGCAATAATATTGAAACATAGATTTAATTTATCAAAAACTATTTAACAAAAAAACGATTTTAAAAAAACGTTATGAAAATAGGAATCATAGGTGGCAGTGGTTTTTATGACCTTGACATTTTTGAAGAAATTGAAGAAAAAGAAATTTACACACCCTACGGTAAACCCTCATCGCAAATAACTGTTGGAAAAATTAAAAGTGTGGAAGTTGTTTTTATTGCAAGACATGGAAAGGAACATGTAATTCCCCCAACCCAAATTAATAATCGTGCTAACTTATGGGCTTTAAAAAAAGAAGGTGTAACTCACATTTTAGCAACAACCGCGTGCGGTTCTTTACGCGAAAAAATTGGAAGAGGCGACTTAGTTATTCTTGACCAATTCATTGATTTCACCCGATTAAGAAAAATAAGTTTTTACGAAGAATTTGAAAAAAATAAACCAATACACTCATCTTCAGCTGAACCATTTTCGAACGAGCTAAGAAAAACGTTAATAGACTCCGCTAAAGAATTAGGATTAAAATATCATGAAAAAGGCACAGTAATAACAATTGAAGGCAACAGGTTCTCAACTAAGGCTGAATCACACATGTTTAAAACATGGGGTGCGGATGTGATTAACATGTCAACAGCGCCTGAATGCAGTTTAGCAAATGAATTAGGAATACCTTACTCAGCAGTTGCGATGAGCACTGATTATGATTGCTGGAAAGAAGATGAAAAACCTGTAAGCATTGAAGAAATTGTAAAAGTTTTCAATGAAAATTCTGAAAAAGTTAAAAAATTATTAACAAAAACAATTCAAAAAATAGGTGAAAAATGAATATTAAAAACACTATAAGAACAATACCTGATTTTCCTAAAAAAGGAATAATGTTCAGAGACATTACAACATTATTATTAGACCCTGAAGCATTTGAAGAAACAATTGACTTATTAGCAAGCAGGATTAGAGGAAAAAACGTAAACGCAATTGTTGGCATTGAATCAAGAGGATTCATATTCGGCGCAGCACTTGCTTACAAACTACGACTTAAATTCATTCCAATAAGAAAAAAAGGAAAACTTCCAGGAAACACGATTAGTGAAAAATATGAACTAGAATACGGCACTGACACTATTGAAGTTCATGATGATGTCATATCAGAAAATGAGAAAGTCGTATTAGTTGATGATTTAATCGCTACAGGAGGAACTGCAAAAGCAGCTATTAACCTTATCAAAAAAACAGGCGCGGAACTCATAGATACATTATTCGTAATTAATTTACCTAACTTGAAAGGAATTGAAAAATTAGGCGTTAACGCTTACTGGCTCGTAGAATTTGAAGGCGAATAAAATCATTGAACTTTAATGAGTTCACAAGTGGGCGTGACTTCCACAAAATGATTTGCTTCACCGTTCAAAAAACTCTCACACTGATTTTCTTCCAAATCATCAATAGGTAATCTCGGATTATGAGCAATATCACAAACCCAATCCTTAAAAATTTCATTAGTCAAACAAGGACCGTCAGACATGTTTCCATCAAAATGTTCGCACGCGCGAACACAACCAGCACTAACGTACTTGTCAATAGGAACTTGTCCAACACAACCCGAAAATAATACGAGTGCGAGTAACAAAAATTTCTTCATAACAGCTTGTAAACAAATAAGGTTTTAAAAACTTTTTTTAAACAAGAAATACAAGAATGATAGTATGTGCAAAAAAATTGAACAACTCTTACAAAAGGTTTACGGTAAAAAATGCAAAACAGACTGCATGATAATGACGAGCACGCGCTCACTAACATACTTCGGATTAGGCATAGCACTTGCAGGATTAGTCCTGTTAAACTCAATAGGCATTATAGGAGTAGTAATAGCAACAATGGGATTCATCGCAGAAATATACTATCTAACAAGTAAGAAAAAAAGATAAGTGGAAAACCTTTTTTAGTAATCATAAACAAGAATAAAATAATGATAAGCATAGACGAATTAGCCAGTTATTGTAAACGCAGAGGATTTGTTTACCCTAGCGGAGAAATTTACGGCGGACTATCAGGATTCTACGACTTCGGTCCGCTCGGTGTTGAAATGAAAAATAGGATAAAACAAAACTGGTGGAACGAATTCGTAAAAAATGAAGAGAATATTGTTGGACTTGACGGATCTATCATCACTAATCCGAAAGTTTGGGAAGTAAGCGGGCATACTGAAAACTTCACGGATCCAATAATAACTTGCACTAAATGTAATAAAGAATATAGGGCAGACCACGTTATTGAAGATGTTTTAAAAATTTCCACTGATGGATTAGACGTGAAAGCGTTAAACAAGTTAATACGCGAAAACAAAATTAAATGCTCTAATTGTAAAAAAGAATTCTCTAACACAAAAGTTTTCAACTTAATGTTTGAAACAAGTGTAGGCGCTGAAAGCGAAAACAAAGCTTACTTACGCCCTGAAACAGCACAACTCATATTCGCTAATTTCAAAAACGTTTACGAAAACTCACGACTAAAACTACCCTGCGGAATAGCTCAAATAGGAAAAGCATACAGAAACGAGATTCGACCAAGAAATTTTTTGTTTAGGGTAAGAGAATTTGAACACATGGAACTAGAATTTTTCATAAATCCTAACAAAAAAAATGATTGCCCGCGACTACAGGAAGTTGAAGACTTGGAAATTAGCGTGTACACTCAAGAAATGCAAGAAAAAAAGTTGAAGCATAAAAAAATGAGTATTAAAGAATGCGTGAAAAAAGGAGTTATGAAAAACAAGTGGCAAGCTTATTGGAACGCGCGAATGTGCAAATGGTACTTGAGTTTAGGGATTAATCCTAAAAAATTAAGGTTAAGACAGCACTTGAAAAAGGAGCTAAGCCATTATGCTGAAGACACGTGGGATGTAGAATACCAATTCTCCTTTGGTTGGAAAGAAATAGCTGGAAACGCGAACAGGGGGCAATTTGACTTAAAACAGCACGAGCAATTCTCTAAAAAGAAAATGAGTGTGATGGATGATGATAAAAAAGTAATGCCTTACGTTGCAAGCGAGCCAAGCCTGGGAGTTGAAAGAGCATTCTTAACACTAATTGTTGATGCGTACACGCAGGAAAAAGAAAGAATCGTGCTAAAATTAAGTCCGAAAATAGCTCCAGTGCAAATAGCAGTATTTCCCTTAGTAAATAAGGAAGAACTGCCAGAAAAAAGCAGGCAAATATTTGAATTATTAAAAAACGAATTCCAAACATTTTACGATGCTTCAGGAAGCATAGGGCGACGTTATCGTAGACAGGATGAAATAGGAACACCTTACTGCGTGACAATTGATTATGAAACAATGGAAGACAATACTGTAACAATTAGGGATAGGGATTCAATGAAACAATGGCGTGAAAACGTGAATGAATTAATAACAGTTCTGAAACCGCGTTTGAAATAAGATTTATATACTTCCACGAATCAATTATTCAATATGCTTAATAAGAAAGGTGTTACACCAATCATTTCTATAGTGCTCTTATTAATGATTACTGTTGCAGTTGCTGGAACAGTCAGTTTCTGGCTTGGCTCAGTTCAAGAAGGCGCGCAATCAGAAATTGAAGATTCTACAGATATAATAACTTCTCAAACACAGCAAGGAATCTCAATTCAATTCGTAACGTGCGATGCAACAAATGACTTAGTTACAGTAGTCATAAGAAATTCAGGCACAAGACCAATTGAATCCGGTGACGTAGCATTAACAATCAGTGATGAAGATGGCATAACCAACTTAGGGTACGCAACAGATGCAACTCCTTGGGCGACAAGATTAAACGTTGATGAAAGCGAAACAATTACTGACATCATAGTTAATGGTGGGAACGATGTTGAAGTTGACCTAATCGCTGATACGAACTATCAATTATCAATCACTGTTCCAGGCGGAGCAAGCGCGGGAAAAGTGTGCACAGCACAATAAAAAAAAAAATTATCTTTTCTTTTTTAATTTTAAAAAACGTTTAGTCTTGCGACCACTCCAAGCACTAACAACTTCAACAATAAACTTTTTGGAAAAAATGCTTTTAACCAAATCGAACTCTTTAAGAGTTGAAGGATAAAATTGGATAACGCTCAAACCACCACTTTTCAAAACCCTTGCAAACTCAAATATGATTTCATGATACTTCTCCAAAACTTCTTCATAACCACCAGTCACCCATTGTAACGCACTAATACTAATTAAACCATCAAAAGAACTGTTTTCAAAAGGCATTGCGGACATGTCCGCACAAATAATGCTTAACCCCTTACTCTTCCCCAACTTAACCATTTCCTCGGAAACGTCAACACCAACAACTTTGAAACCTTGCTCTTGAATAACCCTTGTTGAAAAACCGCTACCGCAACCAGCATCCAAAATTTTTCCATTACTCAAACCCAAAATTTCTAATGATTTTAAAGTCATTTCACGCTGAGTTTTTTCAATATTCTTTTTAGAATCATAATCAACAGAACGCATTTTATTCCAATAATCTTCAGGTTTTAATCCAAGCACGTCAGGCATTATGATGTTTTAGTTCCCTCTTCTTTTTTAGAAAAACCACAATTAGAACATTTTACGAAAAAAGCGCTTTCCTCATCACCATATTGAGGGGGTATTTCATAATGCTCCCCTTTAATGCACTTACACCTAGGGCAATTAAAAAACGCGCTCCCAATCACTTCAGGAATCTTATTATCAAGAGTTAACTTGTTAGAAAACTGTTTCTTCTCAATCTTAGGATTAGCAATAACCCTACCACAATCACGGCACATGACCATACCATCAACTGGCACGCCAATACATCCGCACTTATCGCAAAACATTACTCACAAGAATGGTAAAAATTGGTTTAAAAAACTACCTATTCGATTCTATTCTATTCCGTTAAAAAAGACAAACCCTCTGGAGTAAGCATATACTTTACTGCCGGTCTACCCCTACGGTTGTTATTTATTGTTACTTTTTGAACATAACCTAAACTAATAAGAGAATCATACTTATTTTCAAAATTGTCATAAATAGTAATTTTAGCTATTCCAGTTTTCTCGTTTAGTTCATCCTTACCAAGACCAATTAGTTTTGCTAATTCAACTAAAGAACCTAAACTTTCAGGTCTATCAATTTTATCTCTAATTTTTTCAATTGTAACATCAGCAGGAAAATGTAATTTTTCAATAGTATTATCATACAAGCATTCCAACATCTTATTCATATTATGGTTAACCATTTTCATAAAAAAAAATAAGCAATACTTTTAAAACTTTCCTAACACAAAAAAATTGCTAAATTCACAGTTTATAATCTTTCAATGACGGGTCAATCTTCTTTAGTATTTTATAATCATGAGGTTCTTTATCCCGTTGCTTAGTTCCTTTTTTTCACTAAAACACCATCAACAATTCTTGACCAAGATTACTCTAGAGTAGAATCATTTTTTTATATTAAAACTACAAAATATATTTTTTGTTCACAAAGGTTTTATAATTTTAGAATTACTATAAGTTGATGAAATTATATGAGGAAATTTTTTTAGGGAAAAAAAAGGCATAAATGCACACTGCGAGGACATCAATGAATTAAAGATTTTACCTAAATGGGTAAGTGTGAATGATTTCTCGGGTTTAATCTTTTTTCCTCACTTCCCTTTTTTTCAAAATCAGAATCAGGTAATATTTAGTTATAAAGAAGAAGCAAAGCAATTAACAAAAGGTTATAGAATATTAACTGTATACTCGTCAAATCTTGGTAAACTAAAAGAATTACCTGAATGGGTTGGTGATTTAACTAATCTTAAATCATTAGATTCAAGCTTTCTTGAATTATCTGAAATTCCAGAATGGATTGGAAATATCGTAAATTTAAGGGGTTTAAAATTAATGGGAAATGAAATAGAAGAAATTCCTGAGAGCATAAAAAATCTTAACAATCTCGAGGAGCTGTGGCTTCAACGTAATAATATATCCAAAATACCTGAATGGCTTGGTGAATTAGAAAAACTAGATATGTTAATGTTAAGTTAAAATAACCTTATTAAAGACGCGCCAAAATATCTTAAACCTCGTTTATACAGGTGTGGCGATACCCTGAATTACCATATTTATGCAGAAGATATGCTCTGTTGCTATTAAAAAGACTCATGACAGCATTTATTGTTAATAGAACCCATTAGTGTTTAAAAGGAGCTTTGAAATTCTTTTAATGTTAACGGTTTCAATTCACGAATTCCTATAATAATATTAAAATAATATTAAAGTTTGCATTAAAATAAAATCCAAATTATTAGATTATTTCTTTTACTACAGGTTTTCTTTCTTTTAAAGAAAGAAGTTAAATTTCTTTTTTGATAAAACTTTTTTCTTTCTAAAAGAAAAAAGGTTTAGCGCTGAGAAAGGGATTCGAACCCTTGCTCCCTGACGGGAACGGGCTCTCAAGGCCCGCGCATTAACCGCTCTGCCACCTCAGCATTTTTTAACTTTTATCCCTCCATTTTTTTTGGTCAATATTTTTTTTCTTAAAAAAAAGGTTGCGCTGTGTCACCTCAGCAATAAATGTTTAACACGAAAATTTGTTTTAAAAATGTTATGGCTATAAAAGAAATCATTATTAAAGAGAAAAACGTATGAGAAGAGTATGCCAAGTAATGAAAAAACAGTTTTAGAAATAAATCCGTCAAGATGGAATTATTGGCACTGGTACGCTGCAGTCGTTGCAGGCGCACTAGTATTTCCGCCAACACTATTAACAATCCCTTTATTAGAATATTATAGAAAAACAACAAAATACATAGTGACTGATGAACGTTTAATTAAAAAGCGTAGTTTCATAACGAAGAATGTTAACGCATTAAGGCATGATGCGATAATTAATGTTCACGTCGGGCAAAGCGCGATTCACAGATTCATGAATATTGGAACTGTTAAAATGGGAACTCAAAGCGCTAATTTAGACAACTTATCATTTCAAGGAGTTTACAATCCTGAAAAAATCGGTGATAAAATACAAGAAACGCTTAGAAAATACCATGAGAAACGCTCTGAAAAAAAAGATGAGTTAAACAATCACGCATGAAGGTTTAACAAAAACACCTGTTTTCTGTTTTAAAACTTGCTCAACAGATAATTGTGCTATTCCAACCATAACCAAATTACCTTTCAAATCGAAAACGGCAACATCGCACCCATTAGTAATACTATCATCAAAAGCTGCTAATCCTGGAATTTTAAGACTTGAACCATGACTTAAACTTGTAACAGCTGAATCGAAAACGAAAACTCGCGGTAAATGCTCAACAAGTTTTTCACCTGAAAAAAAGAATTGCTTAACGTAAACATCATTATTTTTTCCCAACTCGTGAGAAGCCATTAATAATTCGTACAAATCCACGCACAAAACTTCCTTTAAGTGAGCGACACGCGTTCGCCTTAATTCAAGCATGTGCGCACCCGTTTTCAAAAATTCACCCATATCATGAATGAGTTTACGAATGTACGTGCCCGCCTGCGTTAAAGCACGGAAAAGCACGAAACTACCATCCCTATCCAGTAATTCGAGTTCGTAAATAGTTCTTTTACGCACTCTGCGCTTAACTCGAGACTTGCGCGGAACTAATTGGTCAATCTCCCCGCTAAACTTTTTAAAACACTTATCCAAATCAACGTCAGATACTTCATCATGAAGTTTCATTAAACACACATACTCTTTAGGCGCTTTCAATAAATAACCCAATAATCTGGTTGCTTTACCAACACCAGTAGGTAAAACTCCAGTAACTTTAGGATCAAGAGTTCCAGAATGCCCCGCCTTTTTCAAGTTAAAAAATTTTTTAACATGATGAACAGTATCATGACTTGTCGGACCGCTCGACTTATCAACAACGACTAATCCAAACTTCAGTAATTCTTCACTACTTCTCTCCCTTTTTTCAGGTAAAGAGAACTCTTCAAAACATTTTATTAATGTCATAACATTAATAACGTTGTTAACAACGTTTAAAAAACTTTTTTAAAAAAGAAAATAGTAAATATGTATTATGAATGAAAGATTACTCGTAGAACAACAATACAACTTAATAAGAAAAGAGTGGGCATTACCATTATTACGAGATGTTGAAAGCAATTTAAATACACGAATCCTAAACCCTCCAGTAATAAAAAACTTAATACTCGTAACCGCAGATATGCTGCAAGGCGCGTTAAACCATTTGTTCAGTGTTCTCGAACCGAACAATACAGTTGACATTATTGAATCAAATTTTTACACTGAAAAACAGAAAAAAGACGTTGCGAACAAGTATAATGAATTAATGAGTCAATTTCACGAACTAATGGCAGCACTGCACTCCAATGAAAAAGAACAAATAAAATTCTTCAAAAAATCATTGGAAATAATTCCACAAACAAAAAATTACATGAAAAAATTCAACACTTATCACGCTAATAAATGGAGAAAACCACGAGTGAAATCAAATCACTCGCACATTGGATGAATTCATTTCTTAGAATTTTTTTTCTTAACAGGTTTCTTCTCAACTTTCTTTACTTTCTTTTCCTCTTTCTTAACTTCCTTTTTCACAACCTTCTTTTTAACCTTCTTCTTTTCCTTAACTGCCTTAACCTTAACTGGTTTACTTTTAGGAGTTTTAGGTTTCTTATTCAAGAATTTTTTAGCATCATCAGCGCTAACAAGTGTTAACTCAATAAGAGCATCAACAATTTCCTTTTTAGATGATGACTTAGTAATCTTAACAGTTTTTGGAACAGGCTCTAAATGACGAATACTACAATTACGCCTTTTAACCATACCATCAATTAACACGTGAGCGTCATCAACTTTACTAATAACAACGCAAACACTACCTGACTCTCTGCCAGCAGTTTTAACACAAACACGACCATTATTCAACATTTTCATTCACCTTAACAATTACCTTAACAATTTTTTTAATACTATCACGAGAACACTTAGAACACAAACTGCCACCAAACTTCCTGTTAACAGTTCGAGCGCTTTTATTAAGATTAGAATACCTAATTGGTTTCATACGAGGAAGCCCATGAAGTTCAGAATCGCAAACACCACACTTATGCCTTGAAGGATTCTCCTTCTTAAAATGAGTTGTTAAAACACCTGAAGGTAATTTTTTCCTCACTTTCTTAAATCCTCTAGTCCTTAATCCCGGCCTCATAATTGAACACCCATTTTTTTACGCACTACACTTGTTAAAATCATCGAAGCGAAAATGTAGGTTAAAAGCCAACCCACATCAGCGCCGATAATTGGCAGTGAAGTAGTAAAAATAAAAAGATTAAATCCTTTAAAAAGGTTACTCCACACTGGAAACGCGAGAATAAATAAGAACGAAGACATCATCATTGGTTTCATTATTAATTTCATCTTATCACTATTAGCTTTCATCATTTCATTATTCATTTTCATTAACTCATCAGGATCCTTAACGCCTTTCATTTCAGCGCGTTTCATTTTAATTGATTTATTCATTTCCTTAATCTTATCCTGATCAGAGAACTTTTTGTAAATGAACTGTGAAGCAATTGCCAGACCTGTTGATGCAAAAAGAATTCCTACAAACTGCAAAACATTAACTAACGAATCAAAAAGAACTAAACTCATTTCATAAACCTCCTAAGAAAATCAGGCATGTCATGAGAGTGCTGTTGTGCGATTTGTTCATACAATTGATATATAATCATTACAGCTAAAAGTATTCCCGTTCCCCTACTAAGAGCGCCAAGCAAATCAGCGAAAGCAGCTAATAAGCCCACGCTAAAACCCCCCAACACAGTTAACGGCAGTATGTAACGCGACAATAATCGCGTAATAATACGCTTATCCTGCCTAAAACCCGGAATTTGAAGTTTAGAATCCATAATTTGATCCGCAACGCTACTAGGGTCTTGACCTCCAATATTCATCCATAAAAGTGAAAAAACAACTGCTCCAAGACTCATAAATGATAAGTAAACAAAGAAAGATATGAAATCATCCATTTCAGGATTAACAACTATTTTACGAAGAGTTGGAGGATTAATGTACTTAGCTAAACCACTAACCGCAACAGGCTGTCCCCCATCAGACTGCTCTTCAAATTGTCCGAGCAAAGGTAAACCCATATTAGCCAGCATCAAACCCCAAAACGACATGCTTGCAATAAGCGCGGCTACAAGGATAACAGGCATGTTGCTCGTGTAAATAAATTTTAACGGCCATTTAATGCTAAAACCTCGAACCCTGCCAAAGCTAAGAGGTATTTCAACTTTCATAGCTTGCAAATAAACAACAATAGCAAAAACTAGAACAGTAGCTAAAATTGTTACAAGAGGCCAAATCATTGCTTCAAAATTGCCTTGTAAAAGGAAAGCTATCACTTTAAAAGCCTGACCTGCAGGCAGAGCAGGATTATTAGGGTCTGGGAACGGGTTAAATCCATTAGTGATTATTTGAATTGACACTCCCGCAGCAATGAATAAACTAATTCCAGAACCGAAACCCCACTTACTAGTCAGTTCATCTAAAAACATTAAAATTACACCACCAATAATGAGTTGAATTATCATCAGCACTTGAACGGGAAGTGTTCCAGTAGCGCTTGGCAATGCACCGGACATAACGTACAACGCGTTTTCGAAAACAACGAATGCGAGTGCGAACACTTTCTGAAAAGCCTGATATTTTTTCTTACCATCAGTCGTATTAGTGTCAATGTTAAGCACGCCAGCACTGTTCAATAATTGTAACACTATGCTTGCAGTTACGATTGGTCCAATACCTAAAGAAATTATGCTTCCAAAACTAGCAGCTAAAAGAACAGCTAAAGCTTCAAATTGTGTTTTGTACGCAGGACTTAAACCATACAAAGGAATGTGTGAAAGTACGAAGTACATTGTGAGCGCTGCAAGTGTCCAGCCAAGCTTAGTGTTGAAACTAAGCTTTTTAACAGGACTCTTTAACTCAGGTAATACCTCATACCAAGCCATAACACATATATCAATTAGAAAGAATTTAAAAAGGTTTTTCAGAAAATAACAAAAAAATTATTTTAAAATTTCAATTTTGCCGCCGGCTTCAGTGATTTTTTTAACAGCTCTTTCAGTTGCTGCAGACACTTTAATAACACTTTTAAAACCCGAACCACGACCAAGTAATTTAAAACCTTTAAGCACAACTTCCTTATCTTTTGGAAGTTCGGAAATGTTAATTGACTTCAACTTAGACTTAGGTTTAAGAACGTACTTACCCAAATCCAAAAAAGACTGTTTCTTCTGCTTACCACGCTTACCAGCACCAGCGCGACCCACTCCACCACGATTACCACTACCCCTATGGCGCTTACCATGCTGATTGTGTGCAGTACGCGTGTTAGTGAATTTTTTACGCTTTCTCAAAACCATATAACTAAATCATCCTCTCCAACAAATCATTAATACTTTTTCCCCTATCACCCAAATCACCCTGAGGGAAATGCTTCTTCTTACTTTTCATACCTTTAGTAGGAGGTTTCAAACGAAAAACAGGCTTGAAATTAGCCTCAACCAATTTCTTATTATCGCCAAGCAATTTCATCATTTTAGTAACATCCTTAGAATCCAAACGATTACCACCAACTTTCCTACCTCGCTTCTCAACCATTTTTTTCAAAACATCATCAGAAACTTCTCCGAAAGTAGTGTAATCCCTAATCCTCTTCAAAGTACCTGATAATTCTTTAGACTCTTTAATAATCACGCAATGATTAACCCTTTTCAAGCGTAAAAGGTCCAAAGCGAAAGCTATACGCCTGTTAACGCCAATACAACCCCTTAAACGAATAATTGCTATCATAATTTCGTACTCCTTAACTGTTTAAGCGCGTTAAACGTCGCTTTTGCAAGATTAATACGCGTCTGCGTTTGACCGCGAGTAAAAGCCCATGTGTCCTTAATGCCCACAATAGATAATATTTGTTTGCAAGTATCATTAACTGCAAGACCCGTACCCTTAGGTGCAGGTTTAAGAGTTACTTCAACACTGCCAGCACCACCCTTAACAGCAAAAGGCAGTGAATGAGGGTCAGCGCAAGAGCACTCCCAACTACCACAACCTAAACCTACTTTAAACAAACTAAGTTTAGCTTCCTTTTCCGCTTTCTTACGAGTAGGAACTGTCTCACCTGAACTTGCAGAACCCATACCAATATAACCACTACTATTACCCGCGATAGCGAGAACAGTGAATTTAACAGTCTGACCTTCAGCAGTTGTTTTCTGCGTTACGCGATAAATTCTTCTCTTACCACCGCCAAACTTACCCTTACTTTGACCAATAGGTATGAATTCAATTTCCAAATCAGGAAGTAAAGAATCAACGATTTCAGACTCTCTTATCTCCATACCTGAACTCAAAATTTCGTCAATGGATTTGATTTCACCGCTTTTAACAGCTCTACCAAGAGCTGTTCGAGGCTTCCACGATTCCAAATCATTCTCACGGTTAAAACCACCTTTCCGCTCATCAGGTCTTCTTCTTCTTCCACGCGCCTTATTTGGTTTTCTTCTTTCCATCTTTCAAAATTTTCTCCTTAATTTTAATCAAATCATTTGATAACTTTTCATTAATATGATTTCCCTCTAACCTTTCCACAATAGGTAATGCTTTTTCAGAATGAGGAATGGATTTACCAGCATCAACACAGCCTTTTAAAACTGCGAAAACGCGTGAAGAAGGTTTTGAAACCCCACAATCAAGAATTAACTCTTTAACAGAACAATTCTTGCCAACAAGTAAACCAGTAAGGTAAGCTGAAGGTAAATTCTTCAAAGAACCTTTCCAACCCATCTTAGTTAATTCCTTACTTGAAGCAGAGTAAATAATTGAATCATGACCATCAACTGATTTCACGACTTGAGCGAGAACATAACGATTAGATAACCTAACAACTAAACGCGGCTTACCTGATTTAAGCAAAGCCAAACGACGAGTATAATTAGTTAAACCTAGTCTTCTTCTCCTAAACTTAACAGAGTAAATCGCGTTCTTAGCCATTATTTTTTCACCTTATTAATTAATCCATGATCATTCAAGTAAACCTTGATGTGGGAACGGCTTCTGAAAAAACCACCCTTAATCAATGAATACGTTTTTGTAAAAACATTATTGTCAATCAATTCTTTAGATTTGAAGTCTTTAACAAGTTTTCTCTGAGCTCGAACTCTATTAACCCATAACCTTTTTTTAGGAGTTCTCGCGTTCTTAGCACCTTTACGATTACCAAAACCCTTTCTACGACCTTTCTTTTTCTGCGCTTGAATTACGCGCGCACGACCACGTGAAATGCCTTTAACTTTCTTCTTAGAAATGATTCCTTTAACAATTAAACCTCTAACATCCTCACGAGTAATTGCTGACTTAACATCTGAAAGATTATCAGATTTAATAACAACCCTATTACTACCTGATTTAAGCAAAGATGCCGCCACTCTTTTCTGCGTTTTTAAACTTTTCATTTCAAACCTTTCACAACCTCTTTCTCAGCGCCTTTAATACTTTTCTGCTTTTTATAAACACTTTTCTTTGAACCCTCTCTAACCTCTAAATCTTTACTCTCCTTTTTAGTTCCTTTAGAATCCTCTTTTTTAACAATTTTAGATTTCTTATCACGAGATTTTAAAAGTTCAGCGCGATTTAAACCACGCTTTTTCATTAATTCATCAGAGTCCTTAATAAATTTAACAATATCAAAATTTGCAACCCTAACCTTCTTATCAACTAATTTCTTAGCTAATTCATACTTTTTCTTCAAACCCATTCTTGAAGAAATTACAATAATAGAATCCTTAGTAACTAATTCCAAATCTTTCAAAGAATTAACATTAAGAATATTCAAACCAGAAGGGTGCAAACTTCTAACAGCAATAGGTGATTGATAACCTTGAGCTGGAATTTTAACTCTGCCCCGCATATTTCTTTTCTTAGCGGAAGTGTAACCTTTAGGCTTACGATAAGGTGAATCATTTAAACGCTTACGCTTATTCGCTTCATGTCGCTTGAAAACAGGCTTAGCGCGTTTCAACTTTCTTCGCAAAACCAATTCTCTCATAATTCGACACCCGCCTTAATAATCATGTAAATACCATCCTGAAAACGTCTCCTATCCTTATTCTTAACTTTCGCAATGTTCTCCAAATTAGCAGCTGTTTGACCTGCAAACTCTTTATTATAACTTGAAACAGTGACAACATCACTGTTAATTTCAACTTTAGCATTACCAACTATTTTAGACGAACGTGATTTTCGCTCACCTACAAAATTTTTGATAACAAATTTATCCCCCTTAATTGAAACGTCCATAGGAAAATGAGAAGAACAAATCTTCAATTTGTAAACGTAAACTTCATCCAAACCTTTCAACAAATTATTAATATGAGATTTGTAAGTGTTAATTAAACGCTTAATTTTACGAGAATCAGAATCACTTGACAAAATTATTTTAGAAGAATCAATGCCAATCTTAATACTGGGGTGGTCAAGAGTTTTGCTAATAATCCTATCATTTTTACTAACGCTAACAATACCGTTTTCGAAACGAGCACTTGCACCTTCAAGAAGCATTAATTCATATTTCATAATTCAAAAAACGTAAGCAATCAATTTTCCCCCAACCTTTTTTTGTTTCGCCTCAACATGTGTTATAATACCTTGCGGAGTTGAAATTATTAAAAAACCAAAATTTCTAGCTGGTAAAAAACGCTTCTCAAATTTTTCTAATTCAGCGAATTTAACAGAATTACGCGGTCTAATAGCGCGACACTCATTAATCTTACCTGTTAATTCAATTTTTACAACCTTACCTTTTCCATCATCAATAACTTCAAATTCTTTAATGTAACCTAAATCCTTAATCTTCTTAAAAACACTAATTAACAATTTTGAAGAAGGTGAGATAAAACAAACTTTCTTAGCTTGACTAGCGTACATGTTTAACGTGTTCAACGATGATGATATAATATCTGTCTTTGCCATTTTATTTTTTTTTTCACCCAAATTTTTTAAAACCCAAATCACTTGCAATCTCCCTAAAACATTGCCTGCAAACATTCAAACCATACTTGCGAATATGCGCACCGTACCTTAAACAAATCTTACAACGCTTAGAACCCCTGCCAAACTTAGGAGGGTTAGGTTTGTTATGCTTAAGCTGTCTTTGCTTATCAGCTTTTTTATGCTTAACTTGTTTAAAAGTTTTAGTCCAAGAACTTGCAGTCATTTAATTGTCACCCCATACTTATCTTTCAAAAACTTTTTTGTATCCTCAGGAGTTACTAACTGAGATGAACCAATTTTTGAAGGTTTTCTTCTACGAATCTTAACACGATAACCTTTCCGCTTAAAAGAAACGCAAACATCCAAACCGAAAATGCCCGTTGAAGGATCATACTTCATATCAGTAATGTCAATATAACTTCTAATACCAAAAGAAATATTGCCAATTTTGTCAAAAGAGCGTTCGTAAACAACGTTGTCAACAGCGTTCAACAACCTTTTCAATAATTCCTCAGCACTCTTACCACGAACAGTTACTTTAGTAGCAATTGGAACACCCGGTCGAATACCCCAAGTAGGAATTCTTTTCTTACTTGAAGTGTTAACAGACTTTTGACCAGTAATTGTTTGCAAAACTTTACCAGCCTTATTAACTTTCTCACCAGCTTCGCCAACACCAATATTCAAAGTTACTTTATCAACGAGAACGTTCTTCATAATACTTTAACAGCCTCCTTATTTTTTCCCATAATAAAAACATTAGACTTAGGTGTTTGAAATTCGTTCTTACCTGATTTAAGAGAAAACATGTTTTCCTGAACTCCCTTAAAATCCTTAACGCCAAGAACCATTGCTAACTCACCCTTATGAGAACCGCCAACAATGTAAGCTAAAACACCCTTAACTGGTTTGAAGTGTTCTATAATTTTGAAATCAGGAATTGATACAAGTAAAGAATCATCAACATTAATTGTTTTCTTTGAAGAAACCACGTTAATGCCACCCGTCAAGTTTAATTGCAAACTACCCTTAGACAAAACGGTTTTGCCAACAACTCTTACAACTTTTTTATCACCATCAGAGCAAATAATAACTGACAATTTTCGAGTGCTATCATAAACCAATCTCCATGATTTCTTAACTCCAGTAATGCTAATAACATCAAATAATCCAACACCTATTTCTGGCTTTTTAACGCGACGACCATTAACGAAAACACTGCCTAAATTAACAAGCTTCTTAACCTCTCTTGAAGAAGCGCATAAACCAATCAAATCCTTTAAAATAAGGGTTAAAGGCAAACACTCCTCTTTCTTGAAAGAGCTTTTCGGAAAAGTAACCCAAGTACCTTGCTTCCTCTTAATAGGCCAAGTTCTTGGAGCAGCTATTCTTTTAATTTTCATTTTTTACTCCTAATCCTTTTTGAATCTTCTAAATTAATTTTTGTAATCATGATTTTTGAAGCGTGAACAGGCGCGTTAGCTTTTGTCCCATCCACTTTAACACGTGAAACATTATTTATGATAACACGTTCATTTGGTTTAATTATTTTTTCAACCTTACCTTTCTTACCTTTAAAATCTCCACGAACAATTTTAACTTCATCGCCAACCCTAACAACAAGAGAGCGTTTATTATGTTCTTTTCTTAAAGTTTTAGAAAGAGGCGCAGTCATTTTTTTTTGCTTAATATGAGCAGGAGCGTTAAATAAGAACTTACGCTGTTTTCGCGGTTGCATACTTGATTTCCAAGAATTACTCCATTCTGATTTCATACAATTACGCTGGAAAGTTTACCCACTGCGGGAAAACGTTCCACAACCTCCTTAGCAATAGCGCCTTTAATACGTGAACCCTTAGGGGTTCCAGCAACATCAGTTAATATTATTGCAGCATTATCCTCAAATTTAACTCGAATACCGCTTGGTCTTCTATACTCTTTTCTTTGACGAATAATTGTTGCAAGAACAACTTGCTTACGCATCCCCGGCTTACCTACTTTAACAGTTCCCACAATTACGTCAGCAACTCCAGCAGCGGCAAGTCTTTTCTTAACGCCACCATATTTTCTAACACCAATAATTTTCAACTTTCTTGCACCGCTATTATCCACAACGTCAAGAACAGCTCCAATAGGTAGCGGACGATTGGTTTTAGCAGAAACAGGTTTCATTCTAACACCTCCAAAACAACAAAAGTTTTTGTTTTAGAGAGCTTTCTGCACTCCATTATTTTAACTTTATCACCTTGCTTTGCTTTAATGCAAATAGGATTATGAGCTTTAACACTTGAACGTTTCTTCAAAAAACGCTCGTATTTTTTAACAAAAATTTGACGAGGCCATTCAACAGTAACAGTGTTCCTCATCCGGTCACTAGTAACAACGCCTTCAAAAATTTTACCTCGAACACTTAAATCACCATGATAAGGGCATTTCTTATCATTACAAGAATCTTTAGGAGCGACTGTTTTTATACCAACACTTTTCACCAACGCTTTTTTGACCATTTTTTTTTTAACCTATCCTCACTCCTTGCAAGGAGTAAATCACCTTTCACAGCGATTTCCTGCCCATCTGATAGTGTGAATATGAAACTTGACTGCCCTTTAAATACCTTTTTCTCACCTGTTTGAGAATGTATTACCAGCATGTTTTTTGTTTCATCAACCACTTCACCTTCAACACCTTTTTGAGCTGAATTCTTGCTTTCAGAAACTTTCACAAAGAGACCTATTAACTCATGTTTAACAAATTCTTCAAGAATCATCTTCTGCCTTTAATTTCAATATTCTCTGGTTGAAAACCTTGCGAAACCAGAAAATCTTTCACTTTATTAACGTGATCTCCTTGAAGTTCGATAACACCGTTCTTGAACGTGCCACCGCAAGCAAGTTTTCTTTTCAATTGTTTTGCAAGATTTTTAACATCCATTTCAGCAGGGTTAAGACCTTTAACCAAAGTCCAAACTTTACCCCATTTTCTTTTTTCAGTTGTAATAGTTATTACCTGTGTTGTAAGTAATAAATCACCACAAGTGCAAATCTCTTTTGGCAACCCGCAAACTTTGCAGACATTATTAACCATAATTTGTTTATTCAAGCTCCTCCTTAACAGTTAATATTTGCGCAATACTTTTTTGAATATGATTTATTCTTGAAGGATTATCAGGAGTTAACCCTGTCTTAACTTGAGATTTTAAACGCATAAGCTCTTTACGTAACTCCGCAAGAGCTTCATCCCGCTCAACTTTACTCATACTTCTAAACTTTTTTGCTTTCATCATCAAGTATTCTTATCTCATCAGGCATATTTGTTTCCGGACGCATTATTTTAACCCTAATACCAATAATACCCG
The DNA here is from genome assembly GCA_018220985.1 of Nanobdellota archaeon. Classification (GTDB taxonomy): domain Archaea; phylum Nanobdellota; class Nanobdellia; order PEZQ01; family PEZQ01; genus JAAOXS01. Next base: position 14,606 of record JAAOXS010000002.1, on the reverse strand, counting down.
GTCTTAACAGGACTTCTGTAAAACCATTAGCAACTTCGTAAGTTGCAACACTACCAGCTTTAGGTAAGTAACCATCACGAAAAGCCCAGCGCTTAGCCCTCTTCCCAGGAACTTTTCCTGAAATAAGGATTTCAACACCTCTCGCGCCAGCGCGCATAATCATTTCAGAAGTTGAATAGCCAATCTTTTTAAAACGTTGAACACCCCATCTCTCAATTTGAAAAGATATTCGTTCACTCATTATTTGAGCATTTAATTCTGGAACTTTAACTTCACTAACCTCTATTTGAGGATTTTCAAGTTTGAAACGCCTTTGAAGAGTTTCAGAAATTTGTTTAATATTTTTACCACCAGAACCAACAACAAGCCCTGGTTTAGAAGTATAAATTATAACTTTCATGCCAAGAGGCGTTTTTTGAAGTCGAGCATTACTAAAAGCTGATTTCTTCAAAGCTTTTGACAAATAATTCTTTATTCGCATATCACGAACCTTCTCTGAAATAAATTTTCTCTCAATCATTCTTCGCTCACCATTATTTTAATATTAGTAAGTTTACCCCTACGAAAACGAGCAGCCCGTCTCGCGGATAAAGCGCGATTAGCTTCAAGAACTTTAATTACCAACTTATCCGTGTTAAGACCTTTAGCTTCAGCGTTCTTACCAGCACTCTCCAATAATCCACGAATAGCCTTACTTGCTTTAACAGGATACCGTCCAGGACCAATTCCAGGCTTGTGAGGTACTTTCTTCTTAAAACGAGTCATTGGAATAGCTATTTTTTTTTCTTCAACATTACTTAACAAACCAATAGCTGAATTAAGCTTCTTACCTTTAACAAATTTACATATTTCAACAGCGTGCTTGAAAGACGCGTTGACAAAAGTTCCGTTAACAATTGCTGACTTATCTTCACTCATTTCTTACTACCTACTGCCATACTTGACCTTGAAGCACCAATACCTGGAGAACCATGCTTAATGGGAACGCGAGTATGACTGAATTCGCCTAAATAATGACTAACCATTTGAGGCTTCACAGTTACAGGTACAAAAGTCTTACCATTATAAACATTAATAGTGTAACCAATCATTTCAGGGAGAATAACTAAATCACGAACATGAGTTTTAATCAATTTTTGCCTCTTACCATCCTCTTCAGCTTTCTCAGTCTTCCTTATTTTCGTTAACAAAGTTTCTTGCATTTTAGTGAAACCCCTGTTCAAACTACGCTTCTGCCTTGAAGGAATTAATTTTTTGAACTCGTCAATAGACATTTTTTCCAACGCTTCAGCGGAAATGCCACGATACTTGAATTCCCCCTTCTTCTTAAAACTAATAAAACCCCTTTCTTTCTTGAAATCCTTTTTCTTTCTCCTAACCATTTTTACTTTTTCTTACCCGTTCTTCTCGCAGCTATTGAACCAACCTTTCTACCTGCACTCGCGTGCCTGCTAATAGTCTTATGTTTTCCAGGACGCCTATCACCACCACCGAATGGGTGGTCAACAGGATTACGAGCTGAAGCCGCGTTTCTCGGCCAAATCTTTCCTTTTGACCTGTTAGCATAATACGCGTTACCAGCTTTTAATAAGGGTTTCTCTTTTCTCCCACCACCACTAACTTTGCCAATAAGAGCTCGGCAAGTAGGGTTTAACGTTTTAGTCTTTTTTGAAGGAAGTGAAATAACCACTTTTTTATCATCTTTACTAACTATCTTTGCAATAACACCTGAAGAACGAGCAAGTCTTGGACCACCATGAGGCGTTGTTTCAACATTGCAAATTTCAACACCCTCACTTATATCCTTTAATTGTTTAACAGTAACGCCATCACCGACTTTAACGCCAAGAGGAGCGCTTAACAAAACAAGCTCATCTTCAAATTCAACAACCATAACAGGCGCTGACTTAATATTATCATGAACTAAATCAAGAATTATTCCCCGCACATTTTTTTGAGGTAAACTAAGAGCTCCAACACTACGAAAAGTTCTCGGACTGAACTTAGGCTTTCCTTTACCACGACGTCTTGAATCAATTCTCTTAGGCATTTTACATTATTCCGAGCTCAGTAGCAACGTCGAGCGCGTTCGCCTCCTTACTTAATTTAATATAAGCTTTCTTCCGACCCTTAGGACCATTAGAAATGTTTACTTTCTCAACTTTGGTTTTTAAGAGTTTTTCAAACTCTCTCTTAACACTAACCTTAGTTGCTTTATTATCAACAATAAAAACCACTTTATTCTCTGATTCAACAAGTTTAACAGACTTCTCAGTTGTTAAAGGATACAATAATATCATTGGAATAAACCCTCCTTATCCAATAATTTAATCGCGTCCTCAGTAAAAATTGTTAAACGACCAGGATGACTACCAGGAGCGAGAGCTGACACGTTCAACCTCTTAACAGAAACCACTTGCACTCCAGGCAAATTACGAGCAGCGCGTGATAACGCGCAACCATTAGATGTAACAATTAAAGGTCCGACTTTCTTCTTATACTTTCTACCGCGCATTTTACCCTTACCCGCGCGAATTCTTTTTTCTTTAACGCGCTCCATTTCTTCTTTTAACCCGAGTTTTAATAACATTTCAAAAACTTTTTTAGACTTATCTAATTTCTCAGCTTTAGATTCAACAATTAGAGGAACATCAACTTTTTCGATAACGTGCTTTTTCTCAACTAAACTTTTAAGAATTGTAGCGCTCAAAGCGCTTCGAACAGCAAGCCTTCGCTCTTTCTTATTAATTAATTCATAAATTTTTTTCTCAACTTTAGGAGGATGAGTTCGCCTACCACCCTTAGTGAAAGGAGCTACAGCACCCTCATATCCAAACTGGCTTCCACGACTCCACATAACTTTACGCGGAGACCTTGAACGACCACTACCATAAGTGCCACGATATTTTCTACGCCTCTTAGAAAGATCAGCTGAATAATCCAAACCAGCACGAGGCTTAGAACCATAAGGTTGAAGCTTATGGGATTCCTGAGCGTGAAAAGCACGCTTAATAATATCAGTTCTTAAAACTTCCTTAAATTGTGATGGAAGAGTTATCTCACCTTTTTTAGAGCCAATTATTGACTTAACATTTGCTTTCATTGCTGTGACCTCACAGAAATAAGATTAACAATTGGTTTCTGCAATTTCTTATGATTCCTAATTGCAGGTCTTAAAATTATTAATCTTTTCTTAGAACCAGGAACACTACCTTTTAACAAAACGCACTGATTATTAACATCACCATAACCGACAAGCCCGCCTTGAATTTTTAAAGAATCATTAATTGAAAAAATTTGTTTATTATACTCAACACGAGAATGGTAACCCATTTGACCGAATTGAGGTGTTCGAAAATTAACTTTCGCAGGACTCCAAGGACCAAGACTCCCAGCCTTCCTTTTCAATTTTTCAGATTTACGGCTTAACAATTTAACGCCAAACCTTTTAACAGAACCTGTAAAACCCTTACCCTTAGTTATTGCTGCAACATCAACCACGTCACCAGATGAGAACGCATCCTCAACTCTTAATTCTTTACCCAATTTTTCTTTAGCGTAATTAAAAGCCTCACTAACACTTCCACCAACAGCTATTTCAAAAATTTCCGGTTTCTTCTTACCAATTTTAGCGAGTTTTGGTTGAGTGTGAAGAATCAACCTCACTTCAACAGTTTTTTCCAAAAAAGCCTCAGCTTTCTTTAATTGATCAGCAGTAACTTGTTTTTTAGAAACCTTAATTTTACGAGATAACTCTTTAACAGGCTTATCAGCCCAAACTTCAGTTAAAGAATTTTCAGAATTGTACAAACGAAAACCTGCAACTTTAACAGGTGGAACTTCAATAATTGTAACAGGAGTGCTTAATTCAGTGCCAGACCACTTAACTTGCTTTCTTTGCTCAACACCCATTACGTGAGTCATTCCCGCCTTGTAACCAGCAAAACCGAGAAGTTTAACTTCTTTAGAATTTTTAACCTGATTCAAACGCGGGTACGCGCGTTTAGCTCTCTTTCTCGGAGCAAACTGCAAGCTACCCCTACGAGGCCTATGACGCTTACCAATCTGATGACCCATTTGTTTATTATTCTCCTAATATACTTTATTTAAAAACAGAAGAATAGTATTTAAAAGTTACTCATCATCCCTAAAAAACTTACTTTCCTTATGACCTTCATCATTACCCCAACCAGGAGTAATATCAAATGATTCATTCTTTTTAGGGGAAAAAAAATCTTCTAATTTTGAACGATTTAACACATTCTTTTTAATAGGTTTGTTTAAAATATTTGAAATGCTTGTTACAATTTCATTTTTACAACGTTCAATATTATCAATTAAGTAAACTTTACTATCATCTTTTTTATCATAATCAACATTTAATGATTTGAATATTTTGTGAAAATTACACATGAATGAATAATTACCCTTGATAAACTGATTTTCTAAAGGGGATAAAATTTTATTACACTCTCTTGTATCTTTTGAAACACCTAAATGTGAAACATTCCCATCATACATTTTTTTAGTAATATTGTTTATCGCATTCCAAGAAAGCGTTGCAGGACTGATACAACCTTGTAAATCTTCATGATAACTTTTAGGGCTGTTAAGTTTACCAACATTATCAAGAATTGTTTTAACTAAAACAAGTTTTTCTTTTTCCATTTCTTCCAAAACACCAGTTAACATATTCTAAAAAAAATCAAAAAACGCCTTTTAAACATTACTATCATCCTTTAACAACGCCTAAAGGCACCATTTTCACAACTTTACTCACAACACCAGCGTTGTGCATAGCGTTAACAACACTGTCCACGTTTTTGTAAGCTCCAGGAGCTTCCTCAGCCACACCCTTAAAACTATGCGCTTTAACAATAATACCCCTCTTAGCAAGGGATTTAACTAAAACATCACCATCCCATTTTTTTTTAGCTTGAACACGAGACATGGAACGACCAGCGCCATGACACGCACTGCCAAAAGTTTCACTCATACCCAACTTTGTTCCTCTAAGAATGTACGAGTGCGTCCCCATAGTACCACCAATAATCACTGGCTGACCCGTACTACGATACTTTAAAGGAACTTCCTTACAACCAGGACCAAAAGCCCTTGTTGAACCTTTACGGTGCACTAACAATTTTTTACCATCATGCTTCTCAAACTTAGCAGTATTATGACCCACACCATACAGTACTTTCACACTACTTTCAGAAAACATTTTTTCAAACACGCCACGAGTCAAATGCGTAATAGCCTGACGATTCGCGAAAGCACAATTAATACCCGCGTTAACAGCACCAATGTACTGTCGTCCTTCATCACTATTAATTGGCGCGCCCACTAATTCCTTATCAAAAACTTTCAAACCATACTTGCGCGATGCTTTAGCGAGAAAAGGCAAATAATCAGTGCCGATTTGATGCCCGAGACCACGAGAACCGCAATGAATTGAAACAATAACATCATCAATACTTAAGCCAAAAATTTTAGCTGATTTCTCATCAAAAACTTCAGTAACCCTCTGAACTTCTAAATAATGATTACCCGAACCAAGAGTTCCGATTTGCTTATACTGCCTTTGCTTAGCTTTCAAACTAACCGCGGTTGGAAGAGCGTTTTTAACAACACCATTATCCTCAGTAAATTTTAAATCACTCGTAATACCATAACTTTTCTCAACAACCCAACCAGCACCTTGAACTAACAATTCATCAATCTGACTAACAGAGAGATTAATATCACCCTTACTCCCTAAACCTGCTGGAACAGCTTTGAATAATTCATTCATTAACTCTCCAATAACTGGTTTAACATCAGAATATTTCAAACCAGTTGTTAGAGTGCGCACGCCACAATTAATGTCAAAACCCACACCAGCCATTGTCGTAACCCCTGTTTCAACATCGAAAGCTCCGACACCACCAATGGGAAAACCATAACCAGGGTGAACATCACTCATTGCAAGAGCTGCTTTTTCAATACCTTGAAGTGAAGCAACATTGATTAATTGGCGCGTAGCCGACCAGTCGCGAGCATAATCCTTTCTTAACTCGTCAATAATGTAATCATCACCGTAAATTATTACAGGCACTTTCATCTCGCCTTTCTTCCGAATTGACCATTTATTTTCAGAAATTTTTTCGAACATAACAATACTACTACAAGTTAATAAATGATTTAAATGTTTCAGAACTAATAATAGTTATATGAATTACAGAGAATTGAATGTGAATAACGTACCTTATTTTATTAAAGGTAAAGGAAAGAATGAGGAAAAAGAAACATTAGATGAACTAAACACACTAACAAATACTTCAAATAGTACAATAATTACTGACGAGGCTGGCATAAATCTTGAAACGAAAGGATTAAAAGAAATATTACTCCCTAAAGATACTGAAAAATTAAAAGCAGCATTGACGGATTTAGAATCATTCTAAACATCTACGACTGTTTGCGCAATCCAATTTTTTCCTTTTTTGAAAACTTTTAATTGCGAGTATGTAGCAGCTTTAACTTCAGTAAGTAATTCGTGCTTTTTAGGATTAATTTTCTCACCTTTAACGCTTCCATTTAATTTGTTATTTTCAATTTTAACTTTGAATTCTGAAAAAAAATAATTATGAGTATCAGTCAAAGTTATTAAACTATTCAACCACTCAACCAATAATTCTTCCACGTTTTCCGCTCCGCATTCAACATTAAAAATTTTAACTGGTTTAACACTGCTTAAATCAGTCATAACCGCGTACATAGCTCGAGCGCACTCCTCGAAAGATTTTTCAACAGTTCTGCCCAAACCTCTAACTCCAACATCAGCCTTATGTTCAAACTGCTCGTACATAATAAATAACATGTTTGTTCAGTTATAAAAAATTTTTTCAACAATGAATAATCCAGTTGAAGTAATTTTAATATACGAATTATAAGGCGAATTTATTAAACCCAAACCAGACAATTCGGAAACGTCCTGAGCGAATTCTAAAACATTATTATAACTTAATTCAAGGTTTATTTTTTCAAAATCAACAAGTACACACTTACATTCAGGGTTCGCAACAATTTTTAATAAACCATAATAACGCGGTAATTGATTCATCATTAAAAAAGTATGAGTTTGGAAAAGAATAAAAACGTTTAGCAAACCAAAATAATATAATGAACTATTATAACGCAATTGCAAAAGGGTATAATGAATTGTACGGCGAAGAACAATTAGAAAAATTTGAAATCATAAAAAACGAATTAGTTGGTAGAGTATTAGACATTGGTTGCGGAACAGGAATTATAACCAAAAAAATTGAGAACGCAGTTGGAATAGACAATAGTTGGAAAATGCTCAAACAATTTGATGGAGAAAGAATTTTAGGAGACGCGCATAACTTACCTTTCAAAAACAAAACATTTGACACAGCACTATCCCTAACAGTATTACAAGACTTGAAAAACCCTTCAAAAGCATTAAAAGAAATGAAACGAATCGCTCGAAAAGTGGTTTTTTCAATTCAAAAAAGAAACTGGACAGAACAAAAAATAAAAAAAATGTTAAAAAAATCAGATTTGAAAGGCTCTCTTTTTGAAGGAAAAAAAGACTGGTTCTTCATTCAAAAATAAACGTTCCTAATGCCACAACTTACTTATCTCACTCTCATGTTTTTTAAGAAAAGACTCAAGTGATATAATCATCCGACTTGCTTCTTCAATAGTTAATTTGAAAGCTTTCCTCTCACCTGCTTCATTACTAATACTAAGCATTAAAGCACCGTCCTTAGGAAAATTATTAACTATGGAAGGCAATTCACCATTCACTTCAAGAACACTTCGCTTATCCCTAAAAAAGTGAGCGAAATTAATTATTTTAACCATAACTAATCAAAAAAGAATTATTAAAAAATAAATGTTATTGTATTACAAACCAAAACTATCCATGAACTCACGCATTTTACGAACTTCCTTAAGAAACTGCTCACCCTTAGGAGTAATAACTGTTTGCTCATCACCAGCGACAAGTTCTTTTCCAACCAAATCATCCAAATACTTGTTTAAACGCACGTAAGTAAGATTTGTTTTATACATTAAATGTGTTTTTTTAATTGTAGGATTCCTCTTAAGAGTAAGTAAGATATCATGAATTATTTCAAGACTATTTCTTTTTTTACTCATTTTTTTCTCACTTGTTGATAAACACGTAATGTACCAATAATATTGCGTACGCAACGAGCCTTATAAGGTTATCTACAAAAAATAAAGATTTATTCACGAAAATTAAGAAAAAACTTGCATGACTCATCATTACACCAGCAAAACCTAATAATACCAGCAAAGAACTACGCGTTCTTTTTTTCTTATAATTCTCAAAAAAGTACAGAACAGGAAAACTCAACAATAAAAAACTTACTAAATCAAAAAACCATAACGAACTAAGTTGAACAAGAAACAAAGCCAGAACAAACAAAATTATTTGAATACTAAAAACTCGATAAGTTCGAATATTCAAAAAAAGCTTATCTAAAACAGTATAACCAAAAAGCATGAATGCAACGTAAATAATAGTAATTAAAGAAAAATTTCCAAATAAAAAACCATTATTCACAGCAAAATTCAAGCCCGCCTTAGTCATGAATGATAAACCAATTAGGATAAATGCAATTGCAAGAAGTTTATGATTCCTATTCTTAGTAAACTTGTGAATTCTAAAAACGTAAGCACCCATTGTAAAAGTTAACAAAAATAACATTACTTCAACAGCACTGTTAATGTTAGAAAGTAATAATCCTGGCGCCATCTTATCTTATAACTCTTAGAGCGTGATTGACTGTTTTTAAGTTTTATGAACGTTCCATCTGTTTTAATAAAATGTATTATCATTTCATAACGGCTTTATAAAACAAAAAACAAGTAATGAATAACACTTATTAAAACGATGAGGTGATACTAAAAAAATAATAATTGGTTTGGTTGAAAACGAGTACGTGGCGAGGATTAACCTCCTCGCAACAACAAAAATTCATCTTGCCCCAAAAAAAATATTTACGCTCCACTAAATTTCTCTTTTTTTTCTTATTTTTTTCAAATAATAAACACGGTTATTAACTTCCTTAACTTTTTCATAACCGTTCTTTTTATAAAAAGCGTGAATTAAATCTTCACCTTCAGGACGAACTGAAAGAGTGATTCCATCAAAACCAGATTTTAAAGCAGTTTCTTCAGCGAGTTTTAAAATTTTACTACCAAAACCTTTCCCATGCTTCATTTTTTCAATGAGTATTGCACTAATATGCGCGTAAGCAGGATTATCATAATCATCCCTTAACATTACGTAACCAACATCCTCCAACAAAAATTTTATTTTACCTTTCAAAAACTTTTTTCTTAACTTTTCTTCACTAACTTCTAAAAGCTCACCGTAACAATTCGCACGATGCTTCGCACAATAATTTAAATCATCAAATGTTAATTCTCTCATCCTGTTCGCTTAATTATATGATAACCAAACTGTGTTTTAACAAGCTCTGAAATTTCACCAATCCCTAAACCAAAAGTTGCTGTTTCAAATTCTTTAACCATTTGCCCTCGCGTGAAAAAACCTAAATCACCACCATGCTTTTTCGAAGGACATTCACTAAACTCTAAAGCAAGAGTAGCAAAATCTTCACCGCCCTTAATTTTTTCAAGTAATTGCTGTGCAATACTAAGTTTAGAAACTAAAATGTGAGACGCTCTAACTTTCATGATTAGAAAATATTAACCTTAAATTATAAAAATGTTATGCAAAAAAACAAAACTCATAAAAAAGATTAAATTAGGTTATGAGTGATGACGAAAAAAAGTGAATTAATCTCTATTTACTTAATAATGCTCACAGAAATACTTGGTTGGAGCCTTATCCTACCATTTCTTCCTTTTTTCGCACTTGACCTTGGCGCAACACCATTTCAAGTAGGATTAATACTAGCTGTTTTTTCAGTATTCCAATTCGTAAGCGCACCAATAATCGGAAAACTCAGCGACAGGTATGGTAGAAAAACACTACTCATCATAAGCCAATTTTCCACGTTCATAGGATTCATAATACTTGGCTTCGCAAACTCTATTTGGATGATAGTATTATCACGCGTTGTGGACGGATTATTGGGAAGCAATATGACACTTGCAAAAGCGTACTTAGGAGATATTAGCTCTGGAAAAAACAGGCAAAAAAATTATGGATACATGAGCGCAGTGTTTGGCATTGGATTCTTTATAGGACCAGCATTAGGAGGTTTTCTCGCAACAATTAACTACTCATTACCTTCATTTCTCGCAGCTGGATTCTCACTATTAACAATTATTCTAACAATCACAATACTAAGAGAACCTAAGATTAAACGAGAAAAAGTTAAACTAAAAATCAACGACTTCTTCCCACTGAAAGATTTCTTACAAGCATTAAAACACCCTGTTCTAAAAAATTTCTTATTCGAATTCTTCTTTTTCGTAACCGCATTCTCAACACTAACAGGAAGCCTCGCACTAATTTCAGAAGCTCAATTCAATCTCGGGCCAGGAGATGTTGGATTCATGTTAATGCTTGTAGGTCTTGTAAGAATACTATTCCAACTACTTGTTTACTCCAAACTCGTTGACAAGTTTGAGGAAAGAACGCTTGCGATAACGGGTATAACAATAACAATGATATCAATGCTTTTCATAGCAATAACAACAACTCAAATAAGCATTTATTTAGCATTAATGCTTTTCTCAGTTGGGGCGGGGTTAACACAACCGACATTCATCAGTATTGTTAGCAGTAAAGCAGGTGACAGTGAAAGAGGCAAATTCATGGGTGTGATGGATGCTATGCGCAGTGTATCCCAAATAATCGGTCCATTACTGGGCGGTTTTGTTATTCAATATTTTTATCCTGGAATTCTCGGATTCATTGGAAGTGGTTTAATGCTGATAGCACTAATAATTGAATTAAAATTTAACCCGCAAAAAACAAAAAAAACAACTTAGTAATTTTTAAAGCTTCTAAAAAACTATTTTATTAATGTTAAAAATGCTTGAAGTGCTACTTTTAATTTTGGGATTGGCAGGATTATGGTTAGGCGCTGAACTCGTAATTAAAGGTTCTTTAAGACTCTCACGTTATTATAAATTATCAAGAGCGTTTGTAGGACTTGTCATACTATCAATAGGAACTAACTTGCCTGAACTATTTATTCACGTAACTGGCGGAGCTCACAGGTTGTTAGGAGTGCTAAATTCCAACCTCATAATTGGTGAAACAATAGGAACTTCTATTGGGCAAATAAGTTTAGCAGTTGGTTTAGCAGGACTGTTCGGTGCGTTAAGCATAACTAAGAAACAATTGAATAGGGATGGTTTAATGATGTTGCTGGCAACTGTATTGTTGTTAGTTGTTAGTTTGAATGGTGAAATAACTCGTGTTGAAGGTGTTTTTTTAGGAATCATTTTTTTCGCGTACATGTTTTATCTTTTCAAAAAAGAGCGCTTTCAAGAAAAAATTGATAAGCCAGTTAATAAAAAAGTTTTGTGGACATTAACCTCTTTAATCGTTGGATTGTTCATATTAATATTATCTTCAGAGTTGACAGTTTCTAATGCACTAATTTTAAGCAAAAATTTTGGGGTTGAACAATCATTAGTTGGAATACTCATTGTTGGTGTTGGCACGAGCTTGCCTGAAATAGTAACGTCCATATCTGCTGTTAAGAAAAAAGTTGGTTCGCTTGCGGTTGGTAACTTAATAGGAAGTAATATACTGGATTTATTGCTCACACCAAGTATTGGCGCGTTTATAGCTCCTTTAATTGTTAGTGGTGTTTTATTGTTTGACATGGTTTTCTTATTTTTGATTTCTGGAGTAGTTCTGTTCTTTTTTAAGAGTGGTAGGAAAATTGAGAGAAAAGAATCAATTGCTATTCTAATAATTTATTTTTCTTATTTTGGAATAAAAATAATCACAAGTTCTTGAATTTTTAGTTAATAGTTAATTTTAAAAATGGAATACATTTTTAATTTAGTTATGGTAACCGCTAAAATACCACCTTCATCAAACGGATTAGTTGGGACTGTGGATGGAACAAATGTTATAGCAGATAAAGAATTAGGAACTTACATTATTGAAGTAAATGGAGAAGATTATTTAGCTTCAATAATTTTAAAAGAAACAACTTTTTTAAAAACATATAAAGAACTGGCTGAAAATGGAAACATATTAACTCGCCTGCAAAAAGATGATCCTTATCTGTTTCTTGGTATTAGTGGCATACTAGATTACATAAAAGAACCTGAAAAAACCCCTAAACAAAAAGAAAAATTAAAAAAAATTTTTGAAGTACTAATGCCACCATTATCAATGGAATTGGAAGCAACAAAACTTGCTAGCAATGATGAAGGAAAAATTTATGAAATTGCTCTTAAAACAATCAAAATGCTTTATGAAAACGTAAACATGAATTTTAATATAAACAGTTATAAACCATTTCTTGAAAATCAAGACTTTGCAATAACAAATTTTGCTAACTTTTTTGAAAGCCTGCACAAATCAAAATTAGAAGAGTTATCAAAAGAATAATAAAAAATTATTTTAAAGAATTAAAGGGAAATATTTCTTCTTAATCATTTATTGATTTTTTCTAAGCATGATATCTTCATCTTTCCAGCAAATTCACAAATGGAAATATCCCCTAAATTAATTGCAGTATTATAATAACAGTTGTTCTCATCTTTTGCTTGTAGACATAGTGTTTGGTATTTAGCAGGGTTTGAAGATATTACTATTGATTCACAATTATCATACCCTTCGGAACATAAACTTAAATTTGCAGTATTAACAGCAATAATGTTCATACAAGTTGCGTAATCATCAGATATTCGATTGTACATGCATGACTTCCAAGGTAATGTCTTAAGTTGATCGCAATAATCAGTATTATTATCTCTAATTCCTATCAATAAATAACATACCCTATCACAATTCGAAATCCTAGAACAACTGTTAATATCACTATTCAACACTGAAACAGCGAAATTACAACCCTCCTGAAGATTGGTTGATTCAAAAACTTTTTTCTCACCATTTTCCATTCGAATTTCACATGATTGTAAGTTGAAAACATCATTCCAAAAATTAGGATCAAAATAGTATTGCGTAAAATTTGCTAAATAATTTATTTTATACTCTTTAAGATTATATGTTTCAGAATCTTCTAAATTACCTGAGTTGTTTACTGAATTTAAACAATATTTAGGAAAATCATTAGTTACTATTGTTTCATTTATTTCAAAATTAAGAAGATAAATATCTCCTACTGCCATGATCATATCTAATTTTAGTTTTATAGAATCAATCTGCGTGTAATCTTCACTTATGAAGTAGGTTATTCCTTTTTCTGTTTCTAATAAAGTTGCAGTATTCGTGTCCAAATCGTAATTAACAATTTTAAATGACATACCACTAACAGTAAATAATTGTCCAGGACTACCACCCGTTCCTGATAAAGTTGTGTGCCATACATTTCCTTTATTTTGGTTTTTCAAAGACATTGAATAATCAGTTACTGAATCGTCAATTTCACTACAATAATTTGAATCTTTGTTTTTTATAGCTATCAAAAAATTGTATTCATTCAAGCATTGATTCTTGTATATTCCTGCAGAATCGCAATAAGAAACGTTTTCGCTAGTTACAGCTAATTCATAGAAACACTTTTCTGAGTTATCAACGTCTAAACAGGATCTCTCACTGGCTTGTATATCATCACCCCTAGTTTCTGAATAAACTACTTCACCAGTAATCAGAGATGAATCATTGACTTTTTTGTCAGACTGAGTAACACAACCGCTTAACAAAATCAGTAAAAAAACGACTAAAGCAAAGTATTTCACAAAAAAATAATACATAACAAGACTAAAAAACTTTTCTAAATCTCGTAACAACATCTACAACAACAATATTGTTATCCAAAACATGTTCTGTAACTCAAAATAGAACACAATCATTTACGTGCAAGGCAAAAAAGATTATGAATTCCTACTGAGAATGTGTGAGAAATTCGGGATTAAAATACCAAATAATAAACAAGTCTGATCAGAAAATTCCATTAGGTAAGGGCACTTCCGTTTCTGAATTTTTAATAATTCTTCGTCTACCCAAGTCACCTTCAAAGAGTATAATAGCCGATAAATTCTTAGAAGGAGTATTCTCACTAAGTGTTGAGTTAACGATTGGTTCAATTTCTTCAAATTCGTAGTCAGCAAGTCCACCAATCATAGAATAATTATGTAAAGTCCAGTGATTAGCCTTGACTATCAAAATGTTAACATGCCCGTCTTCTCTTTGATTCAAACTAATTTTTTCTTTTATCTTAGTTTGTAATCTGTTTAGAAATGATTTCCTGTCAAGAATAGAACTACTTGTTGGAAAAATACCTGTCGGATGAATTTCAAATAAACCGAATTTTGTTCCAGGCAATATTTTAAAACTTCTAATTGGTGAATCATTTATCTCTTTAACTGTCAATTCGGTTATCTGTTTGAACTTCAGGTCATCCATATTTTCTTTTAGAACAACACCCAGATCACCATAATGG
>JAAOXS010000008.1 GCA_018220985.1 Nanobdellota archaeon | reverse complement strand
TTTTTTGGTGGGTTATATCTCGTACGCTTAGAATTATTGCTGTTTTTTCTTGGAACATTATTCTTTTGCTTAATGTTTCAATCCAGAATTCTTTTCCCGTTATTTTTTTAGCTAAATATCTGCCTTTAACTTCTTGTCCGGATAAAACAGTAACCATATCTTTTATGGCTTTTAATCTGGATTTTTTTGTTAAAAAATTCATTACATTTTTACCGATTCCTTCTTTAATATTTTTGTAACCAATCAATTTAGCCATTGAGTCATTGGTGAGTATTACTTTTCCTTTAGGGTCTATAATGATTATTCCGTCAATAATGCTATTAATTATTTTTTTAAGATTTTCTTCACTTTCTTCTATTTGTTTTCTTGCTTTTTTGCGTTCGGTGATGTCTATAATTACGCATTGTAGACCTGCTATTTTATTATTTTGTTTTAGCATGTTTATTTTTGCTTCACCTGTTCGTATTTCACCATTCTTTTTTTTCCAATCAAATTCAAAACTATCATTTTTTTTATGGCGTATTACTTTTTTAAAAAGAGGTAAAAATTGTTTCATGGATAATTTATCTAGTGTTGGTGTTTGAGTCATATGTTTGCCAACAAAATCTTTTTCCTTATATCCTGTTAAATCAATGAATGCTTGATTACATGTTTCAATAAACCCTTTTGAATTTAATGTGATTATGCCTGCCTGAGATGAGTTAAATAATTGTTTGTATTTTTCTTCACTTTCTTCTATTTGTTTTCTAATTTTTTCTTCGTCAGAGTTTTCTATTAGTATTCCTTGAAGTTCTATTATTTTCTTATCTTTTCTTATTGTGTTTATGCTTATTTTACCTTGACGCAATGTACCATCTTTGTGTATCCATGTTATATCAAAGGGTTTAGGTATTTTTCCTTGTAATATTTCTTTTATGAGTGGTAAATATTTTGGCATTTCACGTTTTCTTAATGTTGGAAACTTAGTAACATGTATGTTAACCATTTCATCTCTTGAGTAACCGCTCATTTCTATTAATTTATTGTTTACTTCAGTTATAATGCCTTTTTTGTTAACTGTGAAAATTCCAACAGGTGCTGATTCAACTATATTTCTGAATTTGAATTCATTTTCTTTTTGTTGCTGTTCTGATTTTACGCGTTTAGTGATGTCTTTAGTGGTTATCAAAAATTGTTTCCCTTTGTTAGTTTGAATTAATTTCCCTTTTGTTTCAGTTATAGATTCTTTCTTTGTTTTTTTATTTTTGGCAAATATAATAATGGGTTCTATTTTTTTTCCAAGAGCTAAATTTTTTAATTCTTTTAAAATCTTTTTTTTGCTAATGCTGTAATCATATCCTAAGCTAAAAACGTATTTGCCAATTGTATCTTTTTTGCTTAAATTATATAATTTTTCATATATTTTGTTAATGTTAATTATTTTACCTTTTAAATCTATGAGTAATAGTGCTTCATTTGATTCTTCAAAGAATACATTTTCATAAGTTTTTTTACCTGTTATTTTTTCTTTTACTTCGCGTAATTCATTTTTAGAACTAGCACGTTTACCACTAAACTTTCCCACCAATTTTTTAAACATTCCCTACTACTATAAAGTATATATTATGGTAATTAAATATTGTTTTTTATCCTTCTTTGATTTCTTCATCAAGAATGGAAAGCATTTGAGTTACTAGAACAATATGCGCTTTTTCTTGGTCGCGGATAAATTTTATTTTTTGTTTAATCTCCTGTGTTTTCAAGTTTTTTAATAATTTGGAATAGTATTCGTACATGCTGTTCTCATTATCATGTAGTTTTTCTAAAGCAATTTTTAAGGTAGTATTCCTAAAACTCATCTTCATCACTCTCTTTTATTTTTTGCATTAATTCATTTAAAATGTTTGAATGGTTTAGTGTTTGACTTTTTATTGTTTTTAATATTTGTTTTACTCTTTTCACTTTACTTTCTTCAATATTCTCCCAATTAAAATCATCTAAGAAAAAATTAAGAATGACTGGTATATGGCTTTCTTCCAGTTCCCACGCGTACTTTAACGAGTTAAGCAATTCTTGTTTTTGCATGTAGTATTAATTAAGTAATGTTAAAATAAGAATTTATTGTTTTGGCGCTTCTATGACTTCAATTTGGTATCCTTTCTCATCAGCAAGTTTTTGCAAGTCATCTTTGTACTTATCAGACCATTGCTTTGTTGTGATTATTTGCAATTCTTCTGTTGCCATCACGTCAGCGTCATCCCAGAACATTTTTTGAACTTTTTTCATGTCAGCAAGAATGTTTTTGTTCTTGCTCATTTTAGACATTACAATCATTACTTGGCTCATTTTTTCTTTTTCACCCATCCCAATTTTGTGCTTTTACGTTTTAATTTTAACATGTTTTTTTCGCATTTGCTTGAGCAAAACCTGAAAGTGGTACCGTCTTTTTTAATGTACAATTTTCCTGTTCCTGGATGAATTTCGGAATTACAATAACTGCATTTCATCTTCGTCTACCATTTAATGGTGTTGCTTCAAGTTCTACTTGTTTTAGCATTATTAAGTCGCCGATTCTTACAGGTCCTTTAACATTACGTCTGACAACTTTACCTTGCCTTCTGCCATCAAGGATTTTGCACCTTACTTGTGTTGCTTCCCCTCTAACGCCAACTCTGCCTACTAGTTCCATTACTTTAGCTGGAAATCCATGAGCTAAAAAGCTCTCCTCATCTACTTGTGAGGATTCTGATTTAGTAACGTCTTTCAGCCCTTTTCCTTTACGGCTCATTTTTTAGCCTCTTTATTAATGATGGTTAACGCGTCTTTAACTTCTTTTAGGAGTTTTCTTGCATTACCTTCACTAATTATCGCTGCGCTTGCGCAACCCACTTTCAGACCTACTGTTCCACCTAATTCTTTTTTACTTGGCACGAATGCGTAAGGAATTTCCTTTTCAGCTGAGAGTAATGGTAAGTGCGCGACTATTGCTTCAGGGTTAACATCTTCAGCTATGCACACAAGTTTTGCTACTCCTCGCTCTAATGCTTTTGTTACTTCATTAGTTCCTTTTTTAACTTTGCCACTTGAATTAGCGGTTTCGAATAATTCGTATATCTTGTCTGAAAGTTCTTTTGTTATTTCTCCTTTCTTCATATTTTAACACCTCTTATCATTGGTTACTTTACTGAATAATTTGAGGAGTATTTAAATGTTATTCTATTAATCATGATAAAGCGTTTTTTCGCTTCTGAACTCTTCAGGTAAGTGTGATATGTCATTTATTTTTTCAACTTTACCATTCTTAATTGTTGTTATTGAAGCAGGGTCTATTTTAACACTCCACCCTTTTGTTAATTCTTTATTTTGATTTTTCATTAAAAAGTAGCGTATAATATTTCCATGGCAAATAATGGCGATTCTTTCTTTTTCTTTTTTATTCATTTTTTTCCAAACTTTTTCTGCTCGCGCTAAATCTCTTTCAAATCGGTTTTCACTAACTTGTTTTTCAGGTCCGCCAACGATTTTTCTGTAGATTTCTCTTAATTCTTTTAAAATTATTAATTGAGTGAGGTTTCGTTTTTGAATTGTTTTAGCTGTTAATAATGTTCTTTTCAAATCACTGGAATATAATATTTCAATTTTTGTTTTCTCTAATTTTTTAGCTAAATGTTTTATTTGATTTTTACCTTTGCTTGTTAGAATTGGTTCGCCTGTTTTTTTAATATTTGCGTGCGTTTCACCATGCCGGATTAATAGTATTTCCATAGGATTATATTATTTATGCGCGAACACGAAGGTTAGTGGTTTTTTCTTATCTAATCTTACGAATCCGTATCTTACGAATTGCATTACTGTGCCTATTTTTTCTTTCAGAACGCTTTCTTCAACTAAGCCTTTAACAACTTTTTCTTTATTAATGACTTCGCATTTTTCTCCCGAGCTTACCCATTGAATTTTTTGCATTTCTTTCTTAATCTCTTGACGTGTTGAAAGCTTCAATTCGCCTTTTTTTACAAGTTTAACATTAGCAAAATCAATTAACCTGCAGTCAACAGTTTTTTTCAAGAATTGCACGTCATCTTTGCTAATATACACTTTTCCTTTAACATTGATTTTTCTCTCACCAAGCGTGGGGTTTGTAGGGTGGTTTGGAACTGTTATTTCTTGATTAACATCTTTCATTAAATGGCGCTGATGGTTTTTTACGAAAAAATATCTTTTAGCATCATGGTCAATGATTTTTTTATTGTAAGATGATAACATGTCTTCTGATATGTTAATTTTACCACCCGTGAGTCCTATTTCAATTATCATTTTCTTAATGGATTCTGGGTGAAAGCCTCTCCGAGCGTAGGAAGTTATCATTGGCAATTGCGGATCGTTCCATCCGGAATACTTTTTTTTGGTTATTCCTTTACTCATCAGGCTTTTACTAAATGTTCCAGCGCCTTCAACACCCATGTGGCCGTAAGTTATTACTAGGGGGTAATTCCAATGCAGGTATGAGTACAACCAGTTCTGTCTTCGTTCAGAAATCACTAAATCTTGACCTCGTAAAATGTGCGTTACGCCAAAATCGTGGTCGTCCACTGCGCTTGCGAAATCAAGTAATGGCCATACTGTATGTTTGTTTTTTGTTATTGGATGGTTTGGTTTGTTTACTATTCTAAAGCAAACCCAATCTCTTTGAGCTGGGTCGCGAAATTTCATGTCCGTTTTTAATCTGGCGACGGCGGTTCCTTGTTTGAAATCGCCGAATAGCATCATGTTCCATTTTCTTTTATTTTCGTATATGCTGTTGCTTCTGCAAGTGCACGCTGCGCCGGTTCTTCTTAGGTCTTTCCATTCTTCGGATTCGCAAGTGCAAATGTATGCTTTGCTTTTTTTTATTAATTCTTCAAAAATCGTATAGTATTTTCCTAATCTTTTGCTTGCATATTGTATTTCACTTATTTCTACTCCTAACCAGTTCAAGTCGTTCTCTATTTGTTTGTACGCTTGTTTGTTTGGTTTTTTATTCTCGTTTTTTGGGTCTGTGTCATCATAGCGGAGTATGAATTTTCCTCCGTATTTTTTTACGAAGAAATCATTAAGTAACGCTGCTCGCGCGTTTCCAATGTGCATTCCAGCATTAGGGTTTGGGGCGTATCGCATTACGACTTTTCCTTGCACGTTTTCAAGTTTTAATTCTTTTATTTCAGGTTTTCTTTTTTCAAGCATTGAAGGATCTATTTTTAATAATTTGATTTTTTGATCTCCATCTCCAAGTTTGTTAACATTTTTTAGTATTAATTCTATTTTTTGCATTACTTCTTTAACTTGGTTTTTCACTTCTGGGAATTCGCTAATAACTTTTGGAAATACTGCTTTCGCATTTGCTTTTCCATCATGGTCAATAGCGTTTTTTAAAGCATGTTTTTCAATAACTGTCTCAAGATTCATACATTTATTTTTAAGGTGTTGGTTATTAATTAAGATTCTGTTTTTTTCTTCGTGTTTTAAAGTTTTTATTCAAGTGGTAGTCTGTTCCCGTTTTGTAATATGTGCGCGTCTTTTCCGAGTTTCATGTCAAAATCGTAAGCTAAACTTATTGAGTTTGCAAGCATTTTTACGCTTCCATGGCATGGAATAAAGTTTTGAGGTTTAACCATGGTCATTAAGTCTCTGTGGTCTTCTTTGCTTCCGTGACCGCTAACGTGAACGTCTTTAAATATTCTTGGTCTGAATCGTCTTAGGCGGTTTTCGAGTTCTGCTCTGTTAGCTTGGTTTACTGGTGCGGGTATTATTGATGAGCAGAATAGGATTTGGTCATTTTTTTGTAGTGTGAATGGCGTTTCTTTTTTTGACAGTCTGTCAAGTACTGCGCCTTGTTCTCCTTGGTGTCCTGTAACTATTAACAAGTATTCGTCTCTTTTGTTATTAACTTCTCTTAATATTTTGTTCACTTGAGCTCTTCTCGCGTATATTTCCGCTTTGCTTGTGATGTCTACGAGGTTGCATGCTTCCGCTGCTTTAGCGTATTTTTCCATGCTGCTTCCTAGTAGTATTGGTTTTCTGCCCATTCTTTCAGCAAATTGTATTAGTGTTTTTATCCGGTCAATTTTTGAAGCGAATGTTGTTGCGATTATAGCGTTGTTCGTGTTTTCAACTCCGAACAGTATGTCTTTTAGCATGTCAGTTACTATTATTTCAGAGTGAGTTTTTTGTTCTTTTTCCACGTTCAGACAGCAACTTATTAGTCCAAGAACTCCTTCCTTTCCCATTTGTTTTAATCTTTTTATATCCGTTTTTTGCCCTATTACAGGGTAGTTGTCAAATTTCCAGTCGTTAGCGTAAAGTATTATTCCGTATGGTGTATGTAATGCAATTATTACGCACTGTAGTGTTGAGTGCGTGACGTACACGAATTCGAGTGTGATATTCTTGCTTATTTCATATTTGCTTCCAGGGTTTAGTGTTAATAGTCTGTTTGGTATTCTTCCTACTTGGTCTTTTATTATTGTTTTCAAAACTTCTATTGTGAATGGTGTGCCTATTACTGGCGCGTTTTTATATGGCGGTGCCATTCTTGGTACTGCGCTTATGTGGTCTAAGTGCGCGTGTGATAGTATTATTGCTTTCACGTTTGAGCGGTATTTTATTAGAAAGTTATCGTCGGGGAATACGTCTTTTTCTATTAGTTCTCCTGTGGTTAGTTTATGCGTGTCCGTGTTTTGCGGTAGTAGTAGTAGTTTTCCTAAATCCCAGCCCATGTCAAGTATTACTATTTCACCGTCAACGTTTATGGCGGACATGTTCCTACCTGCTTCTTCGTACCCGCCTACTGTGAATAATTCTATTGGCATATTTTAGTAGTAATCAAAGAGTTTATTTAAAATCTATCTTTTGTTTATGAGTTTAACTTTTTTAACAATCATTTTATGATTGTGTTCGCTTTCACTTATTATTTTTGAATCAGTGATTATTAATTTTTTCTTGAATAAGGGTGCGTCTAGCACTAAGCTTTCGAATTCTCCGCCTTCACCTGCCACATTCAAGCCATGTTTTTTTTCAAGTTTTTTTAATTTTTCCAAATCTTTTAAAGTGATTTTTTTACCAACCCATGATTCATCAAATCCGAGGGCGGCTACGCTGCTGAAAACTATTTCATAATTTTCTTTTAACAATTTTTTGAAGTAATCATATTGGTTTACGTGCCATAATGGGTTGTAACATTTCAAGTTTAGTTTTTCGCAAATTTTTTGGATGCGGCTTGCTTGGTATTCACTGTAAAGCGCGCCTGTAATGATTCCACGAATTCCATGTTTTTTAACTGCGTTTTTTATTACGAGTTCTAAATCTAATAGTTCTTTTTCTTTTACGCCTTCAGTGTTGCCAGTTATTAATGGAATGTTAAGAGCTTGGGATTGGTATTTTACTAAATCAATGTTTGGCGTGTGAAACATGTAACTATCAGGGTTTTTTGATTTTAAACTAATTAAACAAGTAATTTCAAATTTTTGTTTTACCATTTTGTGAAGTGCGGCAGTGCTGTCTTTCCCACCTGTGAAAAGTACGCCTAAGGCAGGTTTTTGTTTTTTTAACATTTTTACAACGCCGCTTCCGTATTGGGCTGCTTTTCTTTTTCGCCACGCGAACTCTTTTGGAATTATTGTTTCAGCGTGTTTTCTTAAAACCCATTTTTTATAATTGTTTTTCACTTTTAGTTTTTCATCAGTGTTAATAGCATATTCAACTAATTCTTTATCAAGGAAGGGTGTGCGCATTGTTTTTTTGAAGTGTTTTACAAGTGCTGAATCTCTTTTCAAATCTCTAGTAAATATTTGTTTTAAACCTTGTAAGCATTTTCTGTTTTTCCCTTCGTATTTTTGGTAGCCTGAAAATAAGTCTTCACTTCCTAATCCTGAGAACACTATTTTGTTTTCTGATTTTTTTAAAGCATAATAGTAAGTTGTTGCAATGGATAGTGTGACAAAATTGTTTCCAACTATTCGTTTTATTTTTGGAAGTTCCGCTTCCAAACTTTGTTGTGTGATTTCTGAAATTACGAGTTTTAGTCTTAATTGTTCAGCCGCGTTTTTTGCAGTTATCACATCTGGAGAATTTTTTGTTCCAGCAACTATAAGTGTGATGTCACAACCATTATTTTTGAGTAGTTGCGCGAGCAGTGTTGAGTCAACTCCTCCGCTGAACATTAAGTCAGCTTTAATCACACCAATTTTTTTTATTGATTGCTCTAATAACATTAAAATTTTTGAACCATCATTTTTTTCTCCTAATTCAAGTTTTTTTATGAATTCGTAATCTTGCATAAAATATATTCATTAGAATTAGTTTTTTTAAATGTTTAGAAATCTAAATAGTCCCCAATTTCAACTTTATTGTAAACTTCTGGAGGTAGTTCTATAACATATTTAGCTTCTTCGTTTGGCATGTATGTTCTGAAAGGTTTTGCCAGTCCTTTATCAACAACTATTTTTTCAGAATTCACCCACAAAACTGTTAGTGGTGTGAACACGAAGAACATGTGAATTGACGCGCTTGCACGGGCTTCTTTTTTAAGAGGGAAAATTAATCCTCTGCTAATTTTTGTACGAAACATTGCGCCAATGCTTTGCGAGAAAATATTATTTAACCATTTAGGATTTTTACCTAACAATTTTCCATTAGACTTATTGATTATCATTTAAACACTATTGAAGCATAACCAACCCAATCTCGCGGAGTGTTAGTTATGATTGAACTATTATAATATTTTACAAGTTCAGGTTTTAAATTTTTTAGTTTTGCAATCTCCATAATTGTTAGTATGCAAGGCCAACCACAAACTGTTCTGTTAAGTCTTTTTTCGTAAAAATTTTTTGAATCAAGTTTTAATATTTCGTTTATTATTTGCTCATCATCATTTGATGCGTGTTCGAATCTTTTTCCGTAATGCGTTAAATCTGAGCTTGCAATAATTGAATAATCTTTTATTTTTTTACCAAGTTCTTCGGCGTGTTTTATTGTGAATGTTTGCGGGTTGAGTAGTATTGGAAAAAATTTTGATTGGGGGAATAGTGTTTGCAAAAAGGGTAGTTGTACTTCTATTGAGTGTTCGTAATTGAATGGTGTTGAGTTAATTTCAATTTTTAGTTTTTCTTTTAATCCTAAGTCAATTTTAATATTTCCAAGAGGCGTTATCCACTCATTTTCATCGTCTGTTATTATACTGCTCCCCATACAGTTATGGTTTGTTCCGAGTATTATGAATGTGTTTGCTTTTTTTAGTGATTTGAATGAGTGAGCAGCACAAAGTCCTGAATACGTTAATCCTGCGTGTGGTGAAATAACAATTCCTTTATTTTTTGTTTTAGCTTGCGTTATCAGTTTTTGAACAAGTTCCTTTAATTCTTGTTCTTTTGAAGGGTAGAATGTTCCATTAACATTGGGTTGTCTCATCAAATTATTTGAAGGTTTTTAGAATTTTTTATTCTTTTGTTTTTTCTTCCATAAAGTCTTTGATTTCGTATTTGAAATCAGCGTTATTTTTTAATTCTCCGCGAGCTTTTATGTATTCTCTTGCGAGTAAGAAGTAAATTGTTGCTAAAGATTTTTTTCCTTTATTGTTACATGGTAGTACTAAGTCAATTTTTTGTGTGCTATTATTACTGTCTGCAAGCGCGATTACTGGTATGTTGCTTTTTAAAGCATCATTAACAGCGTTTTTATCGCTCCAAGGGTCGCTTGCAATCATTATTTTTGCTTCATGGTATTTTGGCAATTCGTGATTAGTTAGTGTTCCTGGTAAGTATCTTCCAGGTATTGCTTGAATGTTTGTTATTTTTGCGAACACGCTTATTGGTTTTTTCGCTGAGTCGCGTCTTCCAACTATCAGAATGTCTTTTGGTTCGAATTGGCTTAAGAATTGAGCTATTGTTCTGATTCTTTTGTCAATTTTTTGCACGTTAAGAATTGTTAGTCCGTCATCACGAGTTTTGAAAATGTAGTTTTGCATGAATTTTGTTTTGAACTTTGTGCCAATATGAACTCCTGCGGCTAAGTAATCATTCAATTGCGTGAGTAGTCCTTTACCGTCCTGCTCTTCCACTTCTGTCACATCTTTTTTTGGCATATCACACAATAAAATAAGATGTGTTTAAAAGTTTTTTCCTAATAAGTCTTATAAACAACTATTTCCTATTCACTTTTCATGGGGGGAAAGTACATTTTATGGCATAATTCTATTTATAAAAAAGATACTCCAATAGTTGGTGGTAAAACTTCATCACTTGGCGAGATGATTAACCGTGTTGAAGTGCCTATTCCAGAATTCTTTGCTATAACTGCTAGTGCTTATCAGCATTTTGTTAAGAACGCGGGTTTAGATGATGATATTGAACGCATAATTAAAGAATTGGATGTTCATAATCTTAAAAGTTTACAATCAGTTGGCAGACGTATTCGTTCACTGCTCTTAAAAGCCAAGTTTTCAAAAGAGTTAGATGAATCCATTCTTAGTGCTTACAAACGTTTCGAAAAAGAAACTAAACAAAAAAACGTTCGAGTGGCTGTTCGCTCAAGCGCTACCGCTGAGGATTTGCCAACTGCGAGTTTTGCAGGTCAGCAGGAAACGTTTCTGAACGTGCGTGGTGGTAATGATTTATTGCAGAAAGTTAAGGAGTGTTTTGCGTCATTGTTCACTGATCGTGCTATATCTTATCGTGAGGATATGAATTTTGACCATTTGAAAGTTTATTTGTCAGTTACTATTCAGAGAATGGTGAATTCAAAATCTTCAGGTGTTGCTTTCACTATAGATCCTGATAGTGGTTTTCGTAATGTGGTTTTTATTAATGGTTCTTGGGGTTTGGGTGAGTTGGTGGTTCAGGGTAAAGTTACTCCTGACGAGTTCGTTTATTTTAAGCCGACAAAAGTTATGATTTCAAAAAAAGTTGGGGCTAAAAGACTTCAAATGCTTCGCGCGTTAAAAGGTAATAAAATTGTTAAAACTCCTGAGAATTTGCGAAAAAAGTTTGTTATAAGTGATGAGCAAGTTTTGCAATTAGGGAATTATTGTGTTATGATTGAAGAGCATTATGGTATGCCTATGGATATTGAATGGGCTTTAAGTGATAATAATAAGTTGTACATTTTGCAAGCGCGCCCTGAAACAGTCCACGCATCCAATGTTAACATTATTGAAAAATTTTCTTTAACTGGTCGTGGTAAAACTTTGGTTAGTGGGAAAGCTGTTGGTAGGAAAATTGGGTGTGGTAATGTGAGAATAATTAAGGATGCTAAGGGAATTCATTCTTTTAAAAAAGGTGAAACCTTGGTCACTACTATGACTGACCCTGATTGGGAGCCTATCATGAAAATTGCTTCAGCGATTGTTACTGATTTGGGTGGTTCAACAAGTCATGCCGCAATTGTTTCACGTGAAATTGGGGTGCCTGCTTTAGTTGGTTGCAGTGACGCTACTAAAAAATTGAGGACTGGTCAGTTAGTTACTGTTGATTGCACTAATGATCCTGGTAAGGTTTTGCAGGGGAAAGTATCTTTTAATGTTAAGAAAATAAAAGTGGATTCCGTTCCAAAAACTCGGACTAAAATCATGGTTAATATTGGAGTTCCCGAGCAAGCTTTTGATTTAGGTCAATTACCAATTGACGGTGTTGGACTTGCACGTGAGGAGTTTATTATAGCGAATTATATTGGCGAACACCCGTTGAAAATGATTAAGGAGAAACGTGAGCAGGAATATATTGATAAACTTGCTGAGGGCGTGGCTAAGATTGCTGCTGGTTTTTATCCGCGTGATGTGATTGTCAGGTTATCTGATTTTAAGAGTAATGAGTATAAGACTTTGAAGGGTGGTGAAGAGTTCGAGCCTGATGAGAGTAATCCTATGATTGGTTGGCGTGGAGCTTCACGTTACATTAGTCCTTTGTTCGAGCCCGCGTTCAGGTTGGAGTGTAAGGCTATTAAGAAGGTTCGTGATGATTTAGGTTTAGTTAATCTTATTCCCATGATTCCTTTTTGCAGAACTCTTAATGAGGCTCGTAAAGTTCTTAAAATAATGCGTTCGGAAGGTTTGAAGCGTGGTTTGAACAAATTGCAAATTTATGTGATGGCTGAGGTGCCGAGTAATATTATTTTAGTTGAAGAGTTTGCAGAATTATTTGATGGTTTTAGTATTGGAACTAATGATTTAACCCAGCTTACTCTTGGCATGGATAGGGATAGTTCTCGTTTAAGCGATGAATTTGATGAGCGTGACCCAGCTGTTCTTAGCATGGTTGAGAAATTGATTAAGGGCGCTCATAAAAAAAATCGTAAAGTGGGTATTTGCGGTCAAGCTCCTTCTGACCATCCTGGGTACGCTAAGTTCTTGGTTGATAATGGTATTGATTCAATATCATTAAACCCTGATGTTGTTTTAGAAACCAAGCTTAAAGTTGGCAGGATTGAGAAAGGTTTGAAAAAATAATTTTTTTATTTTTTTTAAAAAGTTATATTAAGTTATCTGTTATTTTTTGTTTTATGAAATTAAAGAAATTAATAGTTTCAGATTTGGATGGAACTTTATTTTTTATAGATGAAGCTGTTCGTAAAGCGAGTATGAATGTTATTGGTGAATCTTTAGATTATGCGGGTGTTAGGAGTTTAGAAGATAAGGCTTTGAAGAGTGAAATTTATGATTTATACCAATCAAGGTATAAAAGTGATTTAGAACCTAATCAGAATTTAATAAATTTTTTTAAAAAGTGTTCAAATGATTATGAAATAATTGTTTTAAGCGCGAGAGAAATCACTTTGCAAAAGGATACTGAAGATTTGTTAAAAAGGCATAAGGTTCCTTATAATAAAGTTGTTTTAAGAAGTAGAAGTGATTTAAGCATTGATGATGAAGTTTGGAAATCTGAATTTTTTAAAAATAAAATTAATAATTATGAGGAAATATTGTTTTATGAAGATAAACGTGAAAATTTAAAATTGGTTGCTTCTAATTTTAAGAATGTTGATAAGATTAAGTATTTTCTTGTTTCAGGTTCAAAACTTGAAGAATTATCTGGAAAAGAGTTATCCAAGAGTTAGTTTTTTAAGTTTAAGATTATTTTTACATTATTAATGATTTTTCAAAGTGTTAAATTTGAGAAAATAAAAATTCCTAATGGCTTAACTGTTAAGTGCGTTTTAAGAGCTGATGGTTTGAAAAGTGAGGCAACAGTACCTTATGGGACAAGTGCTGGTAAGTATGAGGTTTCTTGTTTTTCAAATTTTGGTTTGGACGCTGCTATCAAAAATTTTCCAGATTTGAAAGGTAAATCGTTTAAGACTTTGAATTCTTTGGAGAAAGAGATTTTGAGGTATGATAGTGAACGTTTTGTTAAGATTGGTGGCAATCTTGTTCTTGCTTTGAGCGTGGCTTTTTTAAGGTTGAAGGCCAAGTTGGAGGGTAAGGAGTTGTTCAATTTTTTTAGTGGGAAGCGTGTTCCTAATCAGTTAGGTAAAGTTGTGGGTGGAGGTAAGCACGCGCCGAAGGGTCCTGATTTTCAGGAGTTCTTAATTTATTCTGATAAGCCTTTCAAGCATGCTGTTAATTTGAATAAAATGTTTCATAAGAGGTTAGGTGCTGTTCTTGGTGTGAAAACTTTGGATTTGGAAGGTGGTTGGGTTGTGAATTTAAGTGAGGAGAAAGTTTTGGATAAGATTGCTGATTTGCGTGATGATTCTTTTCCAGAAATCAAGATTGGTTTGGATATTGCAGCGTCCTCTTTTTATAAGAAGGGCAGGTATTATTATAAGAATAGGGTTATTGGTGGCAAGTCCCAGCTTGATTATGTTAATGGTTTGATTAAGAAGTATGATTTGTTTTATGTTGAGGATCCTTTTCACGAAGATGATTTTGATAGTTTTGCAGAATTGCAAGCGAAGTCTAAGAATTGTTTAGTGTGCGGTGATGATTTATTAGTCACTAATCCTGACAGGTTGTGGCGTGCTGTTGGTAAGAGTTCTTGCAGGGCTGCTATTGTTAAGCCTAATCAGATTGGTTTGCTTTCAAAAATGTCTGAGTTCGTGAAGGATTGTAAAAAGAATAGGGTTCAGCCCGTGTTTTCTCATCGTTCTAAGGAGAGTTTTGATGATTGGTTGGCGGACATGTCTGTGGGAACTAAAATGATGAAGATGGGCATTGTAGGTAAGGAGAGAGAGAGTAAGATTAAGCGTTTGTCTAAAATCGTTTTTTAAGTTTTTTTAAGTATTTGTCTTTTTGAATTTTTGCGTAAATCTTGTTGTTTAGTTCTTGCCATTCGTCTAAAATTTTGGAAGGGTTGTTTTTTTCAATTATTTTTTTGATATGTTGTTTTAATGAGTTGTAAATTTTTTTCTTATCATTTTCGTTAAGTTCATGTGTTTCGTATAATATTTTAGCATCTGCAGTTGATAGTTTTTTCACGTCTTTGGAAGCTTTTTTGAAAGCGCTGTCAATTCTTTTTTTATCATTTTTTAATAGGATTGTTAATCCTTTTTTTGGAATCATATTTTTTCATGTAATATAAAGTGTAATTTAGTTACATATATCTTTTTATTTTATTTTTGTAATTATTAACTTTATGTCTTTTTCAGATGAGGATGCCATGTTTCATTTTCCTGAATTTTTTAATAGGAATTATGATTATTTAAATAAACATTTTCCTGAATTATGTGTTTCTATTCTTGATGGGGGTTTATTACTTGACAGTAAAATGCTTGTAGAAAATGATGGGCCAGTAATTCCAATTGAAGAAAAAGAAAATTTAAACCGTATTTTAAAACCATATGAAAAAAGTATTTACAGATGTATTTCTAAACTTGCTGGGGATTATTTTAAAAAAAACAATAATATGTTTTCTTTAGTTTCCAAACTTAATTTGAATTTTCCATCTAATTTTAATTCAGTTAATTGTGTTGATGAAGGTTCTACTTTTTACAAAACTGCGATGAGAATGGGGTTTAGTATTGAGTGGGAACCTGAATTGGACGTAATGCCTTTTTTGTATGTTAGAGATGATTTAACTGTTTTAACTCTTCAAGAATTAATTGAGAAAGTTAATAAAAACGTTACGCAAGACCATCTTCTATATTATTATGATGATGACAGTGATATAAACAAGGGTTCTTATGTTTTTAACTCAGAAATTAATGAAGAAAGAGTATTATATCATATTCTTTTTCCCAGAAAAGAAAATCCTCTTTTCTATTTTAATGAATAAAATATAACTACTATCTTTTTTTTATAATGATGTAAATTTATTAGCACCCAAATCCTTAAATACAATAAAGATATATCGCGATATATCTGAAACTAATGTTTCCGAACTTAAAACTTTTTTGTTTTAAGTATCTTGAGGTGATTGTTAAATGAGAATATTGGATGAGGAATTTATGAGTATGGTGAGAGAGAAGTGTAGTATTGGAAAAAAGGGTTTTAGGCGTGGTTTCGGACCTGTTATGGGATTTCTTACTAACCAGTTTGATGAGCGTATTATTGAGAAATTTTTGGAACGTGGAGATATTAAGTTCTTAATTCTTAATGCTCTTGGAAAAAAATCTATGCATGGTTATCAAATTATTTCAGATATTGAGGGGGATTTTCAGGGTTTGTACACTCCTTCTCCTGGAGCTGTTTACCCTACTCTTCAAATGCTGGAAGAAGCAGGTTTGATTAGCATGTCTGAGAAGGAAAGTAAGAAAGTTTATTCTCTTACTAAGAATGGTAAAGCGGAGCTTAAAAATAATGAATTGCGTGTGAACAATATTTTGTCTAGGGTTTCAGAGCATAAGGAGAAGCATTGGTTTGGCAGAGAGCTTAGAGGAATATCTAGTAAGTTCATGTCTTTGGGTTCGGAAATTTTTGTTAATGCGAAGAAGAATTTTTCAACTGATTCTGAGAATGTTGAGGGTAAGTTAGTTGAGGTTTCTAAAGTGTTAGATAAAGCGCGTGAGGATGTGGTTAAGATTTGGTCTTCTTAACTACTTTCTTCAATTTTTTTCTAAAATTATCGTATTCTAATATTATGAATGTTATTGTTGAGCCCGCGTACATTCCTAAGAAGTTAACTACGAATAGTGTGAATGATTTGAAAGACAGTTCGTAAATTCCTAATAATAGTAGTATTCCCGCGTTCGCAAGTGGTGGCATAAGGGATATTGCTGCTGCAACGCCTATGAGCATTGTTGATTTATTGCTTGCAAATGCGAGTGCTGCTATTGCGCCGATTACTACTGCTAACAGCAAGTCAGTTGGATCTACTGTTGTTCGCATCATCATTTCGTTTGTTATATCTGTTTTGAATGTTAGTATAGGCACTGCGAATGCGATTATTATTACTATATATATGCTAAGCGTTAGCGTTTTTGACGAATTTTTGATTATTGATTTTCTTTTTTTGACTATTCCATAACAGTTTGCGAGTATTGGGTCCATCATTGGCGCGATTAAGAGTGCTCCGAATATGACTAATGCATGATTTGTTTGCAGTCCTATTACAGCGATTATTGTTGACAATGCAAGAAATAGTATGTGGTTTTTATCAGTGTTCGCCGCGTTTCTGGCACGTTCTATTATGTCATGTTCAGGGTCTTTCATTGTTTCTTTTTCAAGCGTGAATGGCGCGACCATTTTTTTATCACTTATTAATATCATTCCTTCATCAACTGATTTTCCAATTTCAAGTTCAGTTTTTATTTTGTTTATAACTTCATCCACTCTCGGGTTTGTGATTAAGAATTCTATTTTATATTTATGGTCAAGATTGACTATTCTGTAATTTTTTATTTGAAGTGTTGTTAGTATTTTTACTGCTTTTCTTTTTTTCTTTCTTGGAACTACCAGTTCTATCTCTTTCATTAATGATTACACAGGAATTTGTTCTTTAATAAAACTTTATGAGAATTGTTTTGTAATTTGTGGTACTACTTGTTTTTTCCTGCTTAAAACTTTTGGTAGTGTGATTGAGTTTTCTTTAACTATTTTTCCAAAAACTTTTCCAATTTTCGTTTCATTTCCAATAATTAATAGTTCTGTGATTTCGTGAATTATGTCAGTGAGCATTAATAGTACGTAGTCATAATTCATTTTTTTCATTTCTGTTAAGAGTTGTTTTTTTATGTTTAGTGTTTCTTTTAAGTCAGCGTTCTCAACTTGCCCGATGAAAAACTTTTTTCCTTGCAGAGTGTATTCTTTATAGTCTTTTTTAATGATTTGTTCTACACTCATCCCTTCTAAGCTCATCCCTGCTTTTTTCAGTTCTAAACCGTATTCTTTTTCGTTAGTCTCTATTTTTTCTCCAAGTCTTTTCGCGATTTCAATATCCGTTTTTGTTGTTGTTGGTGATTTGAACACAATAGTATCTGAGAGTATTGCTGATAGAATTAGCCCTGCTTGTTTTTTCGTTAATTTTTCAAAGTGTTTTTGAGCGATTATCGTGCAAGTGCTTCCTAATGGTTCCACGTGAACTTTTATTGTTTTTTCTGTTTCAATTTTTATTTTATGATGGTCTATTATTTCAATTACTTTGGAGTAATCGCCAATTGATTGTTCTGATTCATTATGATCTACGAGAATGAATTCATCACCTTCACCTTTCCAAATCTTTGGTGGTTCTGCTCCAAACTTTTTAAGAGCGTATTCTGTTTCTTTGTTTAGAGGGCCCATAATTCTTGCTTCAGCATTGTTTAATTCTGCGTAAACAATTGCTGAGCAAGTAGCGTCAGTGTCTGGTGATTTGTGACCAATCACTATTTTCATTATTCTTTTCTTATTGTTATAGGCAGTACTTTCTTTTTAAATTCTAAGAAAGCAATGTTTATAGGATTGTATTCTTTTACTGGTCTTTTAATGAGTAATGGCGCGCCCATTGCTATTTGAAGGGCTCTTGCACCTACAATTCTTGCTTTTTCAAATTTGTTGTATTCTTCACTCATTTTATTTGTGCTCTTATGTCTTTACTATTTTTTATAGCGATTTTTAAAGCTTTCTCAAATTCTGTTTTTGTAAAGCCTTCAGAGCCTCCTTTTTGTAGTGATACGCCTTTATCTTTTTTGTTAAGCGTTATTGTTAGTGTTGCATCACTTACTTGGTTTTCTTCTTTTGTAGGGTCTGGAAGTAAGTAATCTCCTACTTTTGCTATTGTTATCGCAATTGGTTCTTCAGCTATTGGTAATTTTTTAGTACTCATCTTAACGTGATTGCCTGTGATTTCTATTTTATCATCTTTTTTGTTGTAAACTGGCATCATCGCTTTTTTCAAAGCTGCGAGTGCGCCGATTGCGCTTGCATCTATTAAGTTTCCAGCATCATTTATTACGTAAGCGTCTATGAATAATGTCCAAATCCTTTCACCTTTTGTTATCACGAGTTTTTTCATGTCAACGCATCCGCTTTCTCGGACACCTCTGTCAACAACGCGTGCCATGGTTATTACTTCTTCTTTTGGAGGTCCTGGTTCGTATTCTTTACCCGCGAGCGCTGTTACTTCCGCGTTCACTATTAGGTTTCCAGCGTCTGGCGTGTCAGGGTAGGGTTCTCCTAGTCCTAGTTTTACGCCGACCATTACTTCTGTTTTTCCTAATTTAACGTGACAGGAGCCTTCCGCTTGGTTGGAAATGTCATAAATAATTTCTATTTTTCTTGTTTCTTCAAGTTTCCTTCCATCAATTCTTTTCCCTTCTGACGCTAATTCTATAATTCTTTTTTTAATATTATTTTCAAGTGTCATTTTCACTCGTACCTCTTTTTCAATACTTTTTGCATTTCTTTTTTTATTATGTTGCACCCTTTAATTCCAAGTTCAAGTGCTTTCACCATGTTTTTTTCACTTATGTTTCCATCCATTTGGAGTAATGTTACTTTATCCAAATTTTCGTTATAAGCTATTGCCATGTCAGTTACGTCTTCATTTTCAACATGCTCTTCATCGTAAGTTAAGTCTAGTAAGACTTGTTCTCCTACGCTTCCAGACGCGACTCCTGCTACTAAGTCATTCATTGGTATTCCAGCATCAGCGAGTGCGAGGCTTGCTGCGCAAACGCACGCGCACCTGGTTCCAGCGTCGCCTTGAACAACGTATACGTGAATATCTATAACTGATCCACCAAAGTTTTCAAGGAAAATTGCTGATTCCAATGATTCTTTTATCACTTTTGAAAGTTCAATATCTCTTCTTCCCGGTCGCGGATTTTTTCTTTCCGAAACGCTGAAAGGCATCATTCTATAATGAACTCTTAGAACACCTTTTCCCTCTTGTCTTAATCTTTGAGGGTGTAGTATTTTAGGACCGTAAACTCCTGCAATAACTTTTGTATTACCAATTTGGAAAACTGCGCTTCCATCAGCGTTATCGATAACGCCGACTTCCATTTTCATTTTGCGCATTTCATCAAATTTTCTTCCATCATATCTTTTTTTGTATACCATTTTTTTTTCACTTCAATATTTTTTCCATTTTTTCAGTTAAGCCTTGCTTATGAGCATTGGCTTCCACGAGTTCTATTGATTTAACAATTTTAAGCTCGTTTTCAACTGTATTTCCTTTTAACCATATCCAGCCATTCGGGCCTACGAGCATGTTTGAGTTTGTTGCTTTTTTTATGAGCGTTATCATTGAGCCTCTTTTGCCTATTAATCTTGGCACTTTTTGTGGCGTGATTTTTTTGATTATCCCTTCTTTTAGTTTGCTGTATCGTCTACCTTTCATTGATACTAGTAAATTTTTTGTTTGAGTGTATTTAATCACTCGTACAAAAACCATGTCACCTTTTTTCAGTAAATCCATTGCGTCTGTTCTTCTTGTATCTATGTACGCCAGTGAATATTCTGTCATTGGTAAGTACGCATCGTGTGGCGCGCCTATATCGACTTGCCATCCGCTGCTTTGAGTTTCAATTATTTTTCCCACAACTTCATCGTTGTATTCGGGGGTGTAGGTTCCTGTTAAAGGAATAATTTTCATTACTACGCCTTTAATTTCGGATAAGCCTGTTTGTTTTGCTATTATTTTTTCACCTATTCTGAAGGTGTTTTTTCCAGGTACTATTCCCATGTCGTTTGACATGATTTGTCCTGTTACTACTATTTCTTTGTTTTCTAGTTTTATTTTTTCCATTTTTTAACTCACCTGTGTTATATCCAAATCTCCACGTGTGAGTTCATTTGCTTTAGAAATAAGGTCCTTTTTCCTCCCTGCTGGGAGTTGTATTCGAATTTTTAGTGAACCATTATTTTGCCAGTCTTGTTTCATTATTTGACCGTACATTTGCAGCGTGTTGTAAGCTTTTCCCGAATAACGTGCGGGAATGTGCAACGCGATTGTTAAACTCTTCATGGATATTGGTATTATCCTATTTAATTCATCAACTATTTCTTTTGCTTGTTCTTCAGCGTTTTTAAACATATCGATTCTGATTTTCGCTTCTTTCATCGCGTTTTCTATGCGCGCTGGTGGTAGTGGTAAATCATTTTGCGGGTTGTAAGCTTTTGTTTTTATTATATCTATTATTTGTTTCTTTTTTTGTTCTAATAGTTTGTTTCTGTGTTCTGTGCTTATGTTTACAGAGCCTTTTTTTATTATTATTTCGCAAATTTCTCTTTTGTTTGTGGTGTCAAATGATTTTTTCAAATCTTCTTCAGATGCGATTAGTCCTTTACTGGATTCTGTGTAGATTTCTTCAATGATTATTACTTCATCAAAGGGTCCTGCGCCGTGTTTGTAAGCGTATGCTGCTTCACTGTCTACAAGAATTTCGAAGGTTTTTCCTTCTCGTGTTATTCTTGCCTGAACCGCATTATCAATATTTACCATAATAATTATTGTAGAATGTTGGTGTGTTTAAAAATTTTGTTAATTAATCCATTTTTATACTTATTATTTTATTATTTTCAATTTCTATTTCTGTGAGTTTTCTGAAACCTGCGTTTAAGCAAGTTGTTTGACGTATCTCGTGTGTTCTATAGTTTTCGTGTATGTGCCCGCCTATTTGCAGTAATGGTTGGTGTTTTTCAATCATTTCTTTAATTATTATTGAGCCAAAGTGATTACCGTGTTCAGGACTGTTTTCATTGTTTATTTTATC
>JAAOXS010000007.1 GCA_018220985.1 Nanobdellota archaeon | reverse complement strand
GGTGTCGGATCCAAACTCATAGGATGCCTAATCCTAATAAGCTCATCATCAGCGTAAGCTATTTTCATAGCACCACCCCAAGCAATGCATGCTCCAATCTTATTCACAATTTTTTTCAACTCCTTAGAACTAATAGAAATATTACAAAGAACTTCCATCGTATCAGCAGTACCTGCAGCTGAAGAAATAGCCCTTGACGAAAGCTTGGGAATTTTCAAACCCGCAGCGGCCAGTATTGGAACAACAACCATTGTAGTACGATTATTAGGAACTCCACCAATACAGTGCTTATCAACAACAATACCTTTAAAAGTTAATTTTTCACCAAAATCAGCCATGGCCTTTGTTAATTGTGCAGTCTCCTTAATAGTCATGCCATTAATGTAAACCGCGCTGATAAAAGTTGCAAGTTCAACACTGGAGAGCGTATTATTAACAGCATCATGAATAATGCTATAAATCTCTTTTTTGGACAATTCATCACCATCCAATTTTTTCTTAATGTAATTCAAAGAATCAGGTTTTGGTATTGGTTTAAAAAATATTTTAACACCAGAAGTTATTCCCTCACTCTCCCAAACTTCCCTGAACAAACCTATTTCCCCATGATTAATTGTGAACTCAGTTATGTTAATCATAACAATAACGCGTTTTTTACCATTAATTAATTCAACACGATCACCAGTATGAATGTCAAAGTCTTCAGCAAAACCCTTGTTAAGAATAGCGATTTTAGCACCGCCAGCTTCCAAATCAAGATTTTTAACCACTAGTTGAGGAAACATGATACGAAATATTAAAAACAGTTATTAATTAAATAACTATTGAAAATGCTATGTTAAAAATACTCGGCGCCTTAGATTTTTTATGCGGGATTTCAATAATATTTAATGACTCCATCCCCGCAAACGTAATGAGTTGGCTAGGAATAATGCTATTAAGCAAAGGTGGACTATTTGCAATAGGAGGAGATATTGCCAGTTACTTTGACATATTATGCTCGTTTTACATGTTCGCACTCGCGTTAGGCGCGTACAACATTGCAATAAGCGTTTTTGCAGCAATATTCCTTATGCAAAAAGCAATTTTAACATTTTTAACGTGACCATTTCTTCAAAGCTTGTTTTAACTCCTCATGCTTTTCAGCGTAATTCTTCAAACGAACACGATTAATACTTGCTTGAACAGCTTGAACAACTGCGCGCGAACCACTAACCGTTCCAAAAGGATGACCGTGAACACCACCACCGAACTGGAAAACAACTTCAATCCCGAAATTTTCAACAAGAAAAGGAACGTGACCAGGATGCAAACCACCAGAAGCCACCGGCATCACAGGTTTAATGCTTAACCACTTTTTTCTCAAAAAATTATAACAACCAAACACGTCCTGCCTATCACCCTTCATTTTTCCAACAACAGTACCCGCGTGCAACTGGTCAACACCAGCAAGACGTAATAACTTACACCAAACCAAAAAATCGATTCCGAAACTCCCCCTACCAATTGCGGCGTGCATAGCCCTATGCGCGTGAATGATTAAACCAAGATTAGCATTTCTTAACTCTTGCACAGCACCAATCCCTGCAGTCAAAACATCAATCATAACACAACGCCCACCATTTTTCTTAACAAATTTTGCACGTTCAATCATTTCACTAACAGATGCGGTCACATTAAACGCGTACAACTTTTTACTACCCGTCTCTCTCTCAGCTTTTTTTTGAATCTTTAAAACTTCTACAACCCTTTTCTCAAAATTGTTAAAACGCATAGAAGTAAGATTCTCATCATCCTTAACAAAATCCATTCCACCAATCCAAGACTCGTAAGCGCGCTTAGCATGATTCCTCTCATTTAAACCAATTTTTGGTTTAACAATCGTACCAAGAACAGGCCTTTCACTTATACCATAATACTCGAGAACACCTTGCAACCCGAAAGCAGGGCCTTTAAAAAATTGAACATATCCTTTAGGAAAATCTAAATTAACAAGTTTTAAAGAATTTAAAACTTTCATGCCAAAAATGTTGCCAGCAACAGAACTTAACAATTGAGGTAAATTACCCTTCTCAAATAATTCAACAGGATAACCAATTTTTATAAAACCTTTCTTCATGTAAAAAACTTTAGCTTTTAATTTTTCAACAGTTCCTTTCACACCAGTCCAAGTTCCAACACTTGATTCAAGAGCAACTTTAGATGCAACACCCTTATTGCAAGGAGTTAATTCGAAAGTTGCTACAACCTCATTTTTTGGAACGTGCTTTAAATCAAAATAAGTCATAATAATCCTCCATACTTTTTAACGCTCCTCTCACTTACAACTCGTTTAACAAATTTCCATGGAATTATCTCAAAAGAAGGATTTTCAATAATCAAACTCTTCGGAGGATTTTTCCACACTTCACTTGGCGAACGCTGTTCAATACTCGCAATTTTTGGAGAGTACTTCAAAGTATGCGAACAAACGTACAAAATTTTTTTGAAAACTTTAGCAGCGTAAGCAACATTATAAGAACCGACTTTATTAACAAAACCTTCACCGCTTAAAACATCAGCACCTAAAAAAATTTTGTTACAATCCTTTATTTCACTGAACGCGTGAGAATCCACAACCATTTTAGTTTCAATACCCATACTAACAAGTTCCTTCGCAGTTTTCCTACCTTGAAACAATGGGCGAGTTTCAGTGCAAACAACGCTAAAATCAGTCTTCTTACTTGCTTGTTTGAAAACGCGCATAACAGATGAAGAATGACAATGTGTGAAAACAACATCACCATTCTTTATTAAATCAGCACCGTTAAAAGCGATTTTTTCAAAATCGTTTTTTAACTGCTCTAAAAAAGTTTTCTGACTTGAAACCAACCTTTGTTTTAAATCTTTAACACGTGCTTTATCATAAATTGATTTGTAAAATAATTCCAAAACATTTCTTAACATAGGCTCATTGGCACGTGCATTAATAAGAACTGTTTTAACTTTACTTAACTTATTCAAAAAAATATTAGCATTATTTGTTTTAAGTTTTTCAGCCTCGCTTACAAACAATTTTAAACCAAAAATTGCCACGTTAGTAGCGCCTTGAACTTTAACGCTACGAATTTTATCCACTCCAACCCTAAAACTCATTCAATAATAAACAGGGAATTAGAACAATTTAAATGTTAATCAAGTTCTATTGCTCTTCTAACATCAACAACTTCACAATTATCAACACCAGAAAGCATTCCTATCTTATCAGCCAAATCATCAACACCTGAACCAATTACTTCAGGGAAAACAGCATACAAAACAAGAGATTTCAAACCAAACGCGATTGGCTTAATTTCTTCCTTTTCCAAACGACCTTTTAAAGAAATGATTTTATCACTCTCTTTTTTAACAAAATCATAATCAACATCAACACCCTCAGGCATTACTTTAAAAGTAACAATTATTTCAGCCATTTAAGGACCCTCAAAACAGCACTTAGGACAAACATATTTAACAGCTTTTTGACGGCAATTACCGCAACGAACAATATTTACTTTGTTACAACCAGGGCATTTAAAAATAACATTATTATCAACAACTGAAACATCAGTATCACATGAATCGCACAGAACCTTATCTGACATAAGCTCAAAAAAGATAACAATCCTTTAAAAAGGTTACCTATATTAATAATTTAAAATGAAACAAGCAATAATTCTTCGAAATGATTTAGGAATGGGTAAAGGAAAAATCGCAGCGCAAGCATGCCACGCATCAGTTATTGCAGTACTAAAAACTCAAAAAAAGGACGTGAAGAAACTGGAAAAATGGAAAGTGGAAGGTCAAAAAAAAATAGTTCTTAAAGTGAACTCTAAAAAAGAATTAGTAGAACTCTTTGAACTCGCTAAGAAAAAAACAAACACCTCACTCGTAAAAGACGCTGGACTCACTCAACTCACTCCAGGCGAGTGCACAGCAGTAGGAATAGGACCTGATAAAAAAGAAATTATTGACTCGTTTGTTTCTCACTTAAAACTTTTGTAAATGCTTAAGTATTGAAAATCGCGCCATCGGTCTTCTCTTAACAATTTCTTCAACAAAAAAATGAACATCCTCAAACACTGGATTAGTTCTTTTTTTACGCTTCCACTTTGATAAATCAGTTTCGAGAAAACAAGTTAAAGGCATAAAAACGTTTTTTCCAAAAACGTAATTTAAATCATTAAATACTGCATAAATAAAAGCATCAGTTTCTTGAGTTAAACTTGTTGGAATAATAACTACTTTATTTTTCATCCTTGAAGTAATACGTTTTCTAACAACCCATTTCAATCCAGGGTAAGAAAAGAATTTTTCAAAAAACTTTTTCAAAAATAGAAAACCCACACTATCATCATCCAATAAAACATGAATTTTGCTTTTGTCAATAACTTTATTTGACCTAAACCATTTCTTCAAACGCTTAAACAAAAAAAGTTCATAACACGTCTTGCAAAAACTAATTTGAGTATACTCAACAAAAACTTCACCATCCCGCTTACACGTTTCACACTTCATTATTGTCCAACCTGCATTTGAGATAACAAATCCTGCAAATCATCAGGATTAATATTCACACCTTGAGGTATCATACCCATTTCTCCAGCTAAATCCTCAAAAGAAAAAGAATCATTAGTTTCAGGAGGTGAAAACGAAAAAAGATTAATTAATCTCTGCTCAACAGCAGGCGTGTTTAACACTAAAACATAATTAACAAACAGTATAAGTAAAAAAGCGCCGAGAGTTTCAGATTTATTTTCATAAACATAACTTCCTACTGAAATAACAAGATTTTTAGGTGTATCACGTAAATGAGAAATTTTAACTAACTTACCCGTGTAAGCATCAAGAACAACTTGAAAAGACCTTAATTTACATTTAACATCGAAAAAAATATTATCCTTCTCAGTTTTCGAATTTAAAACAACATAATCCTTAATCTTTTTAAATTCAAGCATAACACGTTTAAGAGCGCTCTCCGCATCTTTAGGCTTTAATTTTTCAGAAAGAATTTTTTTATCAGTTGAAGCTTCGAAAACACGATTAAGAAGAGATTCTAACTTATCAACTTTGTTAACAAGCTCTTGAAACTCCTCTCGCATTACAATTTTAAAATCAACACTCCTTGTAAGCATTGAAATTGTAATGTAAAAAACAGTGAAAACAAGACCCGCCCCCGCGATGTCAGAAATACTATTTGGAAGAAAAGATAAAAAACGAGTTCCTACAATTATTCCTAAAAAATAAATTGCAATACCAATAATAACTCTTAACACAATAGTGGTGGACTTATTCAATTTAGACGCAAACCTGCTTGAGAACTTACCTCCAAACCACCAAATAGTGATTAGCGCAAAAATTTTCTCAATCCAAAAAAAAATCGTGCCTAAACCAAAAGCTGAAAGAACTCCTGGAAGAATAGAATTTAAATCCATAAACTTTTATTAAAACAAGCAGAATAATAAATATTACTAATAAAATGAAAAAAGCAATTAACTGGCTTAACAAAAAAGAAGAATTCGCAATACTATACGATAGCGATGGTGATGGAATTTGCTCCTGCGCACTAATGGTCCTTTTACTTGAAGAAATGGGAAAAAAAGTTGTGAAAACCGTAGCGTCACCAAGACCCTCACTTGAAAAAAATCCGGCAATGGAACTAGTGCAAAAATATGAAAACATCATTGTTCTTGACATAAGCATGAGTGAAAAAAATGTTAAAGCACTTGAAAACAAAAACGTGCTAAACATAGACCACCATGAAACAGGACTTAAAAAAAACACTAGCAACATTATCGTAATAAAAAAAGTCAAACCGTACACTCCAACAGCACTTCTCGTTTACGAACTGGGAAAAAAAATTTTGGAAAATTTCGAAAAATATGATTGGATAGCAACAACAGGAATAATATCAGACTATGGAGGACCGCAACACGAAAAACTCGTAAAAGAAACGCATAAAAAATACGGCCTATTCACAGGTGAAACACCTTATTTTGACTCGCAAATAGGCAGGATAGCTAACATAATTAATGGCATAAGAATGGCAGGTGAAACCAATAAATTAAACGTAGCTGTAAAAGCACTAATAACTTGCTCAGGGCCAAAAGAATTCTTGAAAGGTGAAACACCACGCGTAAAATATTTGCACAGACTATACAACAAAGTAAACGAGTTTTTAGAACTGGAACTTGAAAGGTTTGAAAAAAAATCCACGAAAAAAGATAATAGAGTACTATTTCTTCTAAAAAACCCAAAATACAACATTCGTTCAACTCTTGTAACAATACTATCAACAAAATACTCTGAAACACTCGCCGTTGCAGAAATCAGGAAAAGCGATTACGTTCACATATCGCTCAGAGCAAAGAAAGAAAACTTACTTGAAATAATTGATGAATTAAAAACAAAAATTGAATGTGATGGCGGCGGGCATAAAAAAGCATCAGGGCTAACACTTAAAAAAGAAGATTTCCCAATTTTTAAAAAAGAGTTTTTAAAAAAATGAACTACGAATTCGAAATTGAAAAAGCAGTTGAAGAAATAAAAAAAAGGAAAGCCAAAAGAATAGTTATACAACTGCCTGATGGATTAAAACCCCAAGCAAAAAAAATAGTTGATGAAATTAAAGAAAAAACAAGTGTTCAGCCACACATTTACTTAGGAACAAACTTCGGAGCGTGCGACATACCCTTATTCTTAAGTAAAGATTATGACTTACTGATACATTTCGGGCACACCCCATTCAAGTGGTGACGTAATTCTTATAACTAAACAATTAATTCACACATGATTATGGGAGGATTAGTTCTCGGACTTGAAGAAGCAGGCAGAGGACCAGTTATTGGACCCATGACTATTTGCGGCGTCCTAATTGAAGATGAAAAAATCAAAAAACTAATGGAAATAGGTGTTAAAGACTCGAAAATGCTATCACCTGAAAAAAGAAAAGAACTGTTCCCGCAAATACAAAAACTCGCAAAAAAACATTGCGTGATAAGCGTAAGCCCGGAAGAAATTGATGGTAGGGAAAGTAACGGATTAAACTTGAACGAATTAGAAGCTGTTAAAATGGCTGAAATAATTAATGAATTAAAACCTGATAAAGCAATTATTGACACTCCAAGCGTGAACATTAAAAGTTTTGAAAAATTCTTGAAAACACACTTAACTCACGAGTGCGAACTAGTATGCGAGCACAAAGCAGACATAAAATACCCCGTAGTTAGTGCTGCAAGCATTCTTGCAAAAGTCGTGCGTGACGCTGAAATAATGGAACTTGAACGTAAACTAAACTTGAAAATTGGTTCAGGCTACCCTTCAGACCCTGAAACACAAAAATTTTTGGAAAAATATTGGAGCAAACTATCACAACTACCATTTGTTAGAAAAACATGGGCAACAGTAAGTGATGTGTATGAAAAGAAAACTCAGAAAAACATTAACGACTTCTTCTAGTAAACTTTAAAAACCCAGTTTAAATCAGTTTTTGAATGAATTTGGAAAAAATAGTAAAAAGATATGACATTATTTATAGTAATGAAAATAAGTGGGCTGCTAATTTCATAAAAGAAAATTTTGAAGATACAATTAATGAACTTAATCCTCCAACACTTAAAATCATTACACGTGCAGAACAGTTTAGATATGCAATTAAAAAGTGCAAAAAAGAAGATTCAATTAGTGGATTACGTTATTTAATGGCATTAGGATGGTATAATCGAAAAAAAAGAGAAATAAGTATTAGTTCTAGTTACATAAAAAAATATAAAAAAATGTCTGGCAGCACGTCTATTCATGAAATAGCACATGATATCCACTTTCAAAAAGGCGCTTCAAAAATTCAAACAAATGGCACAATATTAAACGAATTCTTAAACGGTGTAATAAACGAAGGTTGGGCAACATGGTTTGCAACACAAAGATATCCTCAAATGTTAAAATTAAAACCCTACATGGATAAGCCAGTTAGAGTAAAAAATGAAATGTTACCAATGCCATATGTTGTTATGATTATGGGAGTAAATATGTATAGAATAGGACTTAAATTAGTAAATAATATTCACAATACGCAAGGAATAAATGGCGTAAAAAAAATATTGTATCATCCTGAAGAATTGCATTCGGATTTAGTAAATGATCTTACTGAAAATTTGCAAGTTAGTAAAATGTCAATTAATGGAAAAAAATTAGATGAATTAGAATTTAAAGATTTAAATTTACGAGATGTTCTAAATCCCAAAAAAACGAGATACATAAATCATTACGCTAGGAAAATAAATAATTATTTAGTTGAAAAATCTAAAGGCTTTGAAACTTAACCAACGCCAATAACTAAATTCTTAACATCCTTCTTCTTAACAGGCTTACTCGTAGCGCACAAAGTTCTTGGAAACTTAATGAATAATGATTCAGGGAAGGTATCATGGTCCAATAATGCCACACCCTTATCCAAACGAGGCACTGACTTCAAAAAATCCTTAGCATAATACTTGTAAATCTCATTGGATAATTCTTTAGACTTAAGTCTTGTAAAAAATCGAGTGCTCATATTCTCCAAAATAC
The DNA here is from genome assembly GCA_018220985.1 of Nanobdellota archaeon. GTDB lineage: Archaea > Nanobdellota > Nanobdellia > PEZQ01 > PEZQ01 > JAAOXS01. The sequence goes on along the minus strand of JAAOXS010000007.1, from coordinate 40,312 downwards.
TATCATCAATTTGACTAGGGTACTGCTCAACTCCTAAAAGTGACAACCCTGCAAAACGACCTCGCTCAGCAATATTCTTAACACCACTCTTAACACCTGCAAGAAAAGAATCAGAACCCAATGATCTATGAGCATACTTGCTTAACTCATCCACGAAAACAACTACCCGCTTAACACCCGTTTTTTCCTGCAAATTCTTACTCTCTAAACCCCACTTTAATTGCTGTAACAATTTTTGAAAAATAATTTTTTGAGCAGTGCTCGTCATCAACGCATCATTCAAATCAAACACTACAAAACTTTTAGGCTTAATAATAGAAAGCAAATCAGGAAAACTACTCTTACGAAAATTACGATTAACAAAACGCTTATTACTCAAACTACCCAACCGCCTCAAAACTTTTTGAATAGTTGACAAATGATGATTACCCGGAACTTTATCACCATTCTCAGCAAGAACAACCCACTCTTCCAATTTAACAACAGCCTCCTCAAAAGAAGTGATAAAAGAAATAGAACTTAAATGCGACACAAGATTACGCGCGTTCTCATCATCACGCGATTCGGAAAAGATAAGATTCAAATCATACTTAACATCACTCCAAGAAATCTTAAAATCACGGGCAAAACCATCCTTCCTTAAAGAAATACCAGCAGGAGCGAACAGCACAAAATTAAGCCAATCCAAACCAGTAAAACCAAAACCCTTCCACAAAATCAAATCATCACTTGTAAGGTCAGGATTCAAAGTATCCAACCATAACAAATCCTCACCCTTAACGTTCACGCCGACAACGCATAAATCATCAAACTCTTTCAAAGCGCATAAAGCAATATTAAGAGCAAGATTAGTCTTAGCATAACCCGTCTGACCTCCAATATTTATTCCCTGCGCCTCCATGCCAAACAAGTACTGGTCAGGAAGACGCACTAAACAAGATTGATTATTAATACGACCAGCAGGAGTAGTGGAAAAACCAGCAGGCACTCCATCAACAATTCCAAACGCAAAACGAACACCATCCACGTCCGCAGGGTGAACAACTCGCTCTCCTGAAACAGGCTTAACAGCACCACTCTTCCACCTAAGAATTTTAGCAACGACAACCTGGCAAACAAAACGACTTGTCTTAGATTCGTAACAAGCATCACCAAAATTATGAGAAGCAAAAGCCTCCAAAGGAGAAGAATAATCCATGTTTTCACGAACTTCTGACACGCTTGCAAAACAAACATCATCCTCCTCTTGAACAGCTATAACGGTTCCAGGCTCAAGCATTTTAAAATCAGTATTGGAATCAACCCAAAAAGAAAAAGAATCAACAGTGCTGGAATGCGCTTGCGCTGTTGAAAAAGACCTGCCTAAAACCACACTCTCATCTAACACGTTACATCACATCACTTAAAAAAGCTGACAATAACTCAATCGAAGGCATACGAGAAGATAAGTATTTCTCGCATACAGCGATAGGGTATAATTTCTTATCAGATTGGTGAACATTAAAACTAACAGGAAAACGCTCTGAAAAAATGAAAGACGCAAACACATCAATCTTATCCACCAAAGAAAAGGGCAATTCAACTCGTACAACACCATAATAAGGATTCTTCCTCTTAAACAAACGTAAATAAAAAGATACAACTTTAATACTCACACCCTCCTGACCACGAGTAATCACGAAAGCAGGACTCCTATCACCAACTTCCAAAGATAAAACTGCTTTAATAGCAGGCAAATACAAAACGGAATGACGCTTAATAACGCCAACAACATTCAAACTCTGCAAATCACCAGTGTAAAAAAGAGGCCCGTCATAAACCAGAACTTCACCATCGCCCACGAATTTAACAGCTTTCTTAAATAAATCCTGCTCCAACCTCTTTCGCAATAATGATGAATGTTGAGTGAAAGGACTCATATCAGTCATGTTCTCAAAACCTTTCTCAACAAACTCAACACCAATTTTAGAACTAATTTTAACACTGGGGTGAGTTATTAAACAAATATTAGTTGGCGGCTCTCCAAAAGGGGATAATAACTTACCATTTCTACCAATCAACGCAGCTCCTGAAAAATGCAGAAAAATGGGGAAACCATCAACTTCACCTAATAAAACTGTTCGCTGAACACCGTCAATAAAATAAACTTTAGAAAAATTAGGTGCAATAATGTTTGAAACATTCTTACCGCGTGCCTCAATAACTTCTGCTTTAATACTCCCCTGAGAAAAAGGATAAGCGTCAATTCGTTCTTCCTCCACCATAAAATAAGAATTTGACTTAAAACCCTCAAGGTTGAAAAGCGATTTTTTTAATTCTACAAAATCAGCTGTCTTCATAAACATAACAAAGAAATGATTACTTTATTAAAAAATATAACTGTAATAATTAACCTAAATTCTCTTCAAAAGACTGATTAATCATGCAAGAACAAATACCCTCATCAACAACACCATAATCATAATTGTTATCTAAACAATAATTATTACACTTAACTGTTTCAGAAGAAAATAGGTTAATGTTAAAACTTGAAAGAAAATCATCAATAAAATTATTAGATGTGGGGTTAACAATGTGAAATAAAATATAACTTCCATAAGCCAAAAATAAAACGAGAAAAAACATTATTAAAACATTTTTTCCAGTTCCGCGAACTATTCCCTGAAGCTTCTCACTCCACGCAATACCAAAAACTACGCCAATAAGGAAACCAACAAAATGGCCTAAATGACCTACACTTTCATCTGAAACAATTGTTGTATAAAGCATTATGGCAGTGAACTGTATCATAATAAAAATGAAAACGTTAAGCAAAAAATTCTTTTTATCAAACACTTCCTTAGAAACTTGTGAAACAATTTCACTACCTGAACCGAAAACGATTTTGTAAACTCTACTCTTCTTATAACTTAAAGGATTAACCAATGCTACAACAGCCATAACAGTAAAAATTGCGCCAGAATTGCCAACTAACAAATCATTAACAGCGTAAGAAGGGCTGCTAAGAATGAAAGAAGCTGCGCCACCACAGAAAAACACTATTGCAAATTTTTTAGAACCTCCAATTTCTTCAAGAGCGTTTCCAACAATGTAAAGCATCATAGCATTAGAAATTAAATGCGTGAAAGAACCATGCATGAATAAAGCAGTTATTATAACGTAAACGTTACCTGCAAGAACATTACTAAGACTGTAAAAAAAGTTATCAGTCACAAATTTTTCAGGAATAATATTCAAAAATGTTAAACCATTAAACAAGAAAAACAAGAAAAAACTCAAAATAATGATTTTATTAGTTAAATTCATTGACTAATAAGAAGAGAATTAAAATATTTAAAACCAATGATTTAATATAACAAATTTTTTTTAAAAGAAATTTGATTGAAATATTTAAAAATACGAAACTATATTATACTTATCAATGAAAAATGGAATACTTGTTCTTGCAGTGTTTCTTACAATAGCACCAGCATTAGCAGCTGAAATAAACTTAACAGAAATAAGTAATGAAATTGACTTCTTCGGAGCTAAAGCCGGTTTTCTTAATGAAGAAAACAACTCGAATGATATGATCTTCTTCGGATTCTTCGGAGGAGGATTCATAGCAATAATGGTGATAATTGCTTTTGTAGGAATAGTCTTTTACAAATATAAATACTCACGTAAAGGGAGCGGAGCTGTAGGAGAACAAGACATGTTTAATAAATACAATTACTAAACACTGCGTGGAAGAAATAAATAAAAGCAGTGCTAATCTTAATCTAAAAGATTAAGAATGATATTTTTACATTTCAGCGACACACACCTTGGAAAAACAAATTATAAACTAAAAGAACGTGAGGAAGATTATTACAACGCTTTTGAGCAATGCGTTAACATAGCTATTGAAAAAAAAGTTGACTTCGTAATACACACAGGCGACTTGTTCGACCAGGGCAACCCAACTCATAAATCAATAATAAATTGTATCCGCCAACTTTCAAAACTCAAAAACGCTAACATACCCTTGTTCATTATTGCAGGAAGCCATGATATGAGCATTGATGAAACAGTAATATCCATACTTGAAGAAATCGAACTCGTCACTAACTTATCCAACCCAAAATATTATGAAACAAATCAAAAAATACTGTTAAAAGGAAAATTTTACAAAAACGTATTCTTATGCGGGATAGCTGGAAGACAAGCAAATATTAAAGAAATTTTTGAAAACGTGGAAATCAACCCTGAAAGCGTGAACGCGGATTATAAAATATTCATGTTCCACCATACTATTTCAGACATATCAACTAAATTCATGGACATTCCAACAAACCTATTACCCAAAGGATTTGATTATTACGCGGGAGGGCACTGGCATACAAATTTTAAAACAAAATATGACACTGGAATAATACAATACTCAGGTTCAACAGAGTACACTGACATAACAGATATGGAAATACCTCAAAAAAAACAAGCATTACTCATTAACACAATGACAAAAACAATAACGCCCATGTTTATTAAAACACGTGAAATAATAATTGAAAAATTTGATTGTGAAAACATGATTCCAAAACAAGTAACTCAAAAATGCTTATCACTCATAAAAAACAAACCTTACGCACTAATCATTTTTAGACCATTTGGAAGATTAAAAGAAGGCAGTAAAAACATGGTTGACAGACAATTAATACGAGAAAAAGCAAAAGAAAACAATTATTTACATTGTAAAGTGTACTTAACAGATTTATTAAACCCCCAAGAAAAAAAACTAAGATTATTAAGGCATTCTAAAAATATTGAATTAGATTATTTGAAAACAAAAGGTTATTCTCAAAAAGAAATAGAACTTGCAAAAATCATAATTGGAACACTTGGAACAATCTTAAAAAAAGACGGTCTTGAAAAAGCAACTCAAAAAATAATGGCAGAGTTCGAAAAATGATAATAAAAAAATTGGTTTTAGAGAACATTCGCTCATACAAAAAAGCGAATATTGAGTTCGAACAAGGTATAACCGTAATAACTGGGCGAACAGGTAGTGGAAAATCAACAATACTTATGGCAATTAGTTATGCATTATTCGGAAACGAAACTGGAATGAATTACGCATCACTACTTAGAAGAGGATGTGAGAAAGGCAGTATAAAATTAGTTTTCGAACATGAAAACAAAGACTATAACATAACTCGAGGTATAATCAAAAAAAAAGTAGGAATAAGTTTTGATAAAAATGAATTACTACTGAGCGTTAATAATAAAATAATTCCAGTAATTTCAAGAGTGAAAGATTTCGATGAGAAAATACGGCAAATATTAGGGTATGATTCAAACCTTTTCAACGTAATATCATACACTCAGCAGGATGAAATAAGAAAATTAATTGAACTAAAAAATGAAGCTAGGCAAGAATTCATTGATGAAATACTCGAATTATCCAAATACAAAATTGTTTGGAATAATTTAAAAGAAGTGATAATTCTGTTTAATAACAAGATAATAGATTTTGAAGCAAAAATTGGTTTTAAACAAGAAATTGAAAAAGAATTATTCGCATTAAAAAAAGAATATGAATTCAAAAACCAGAAAATAAAACTCTTAAAAAAAGAAATAGAACTTGAAAAAAACGTTTTTCAAATAAGTGAAAAAAAATACTTGCAAACATTAAAAGAAAAAAAAGGAATAGAAGAATTATTCACTCAAAACATTACAACCCAAAAAAGGAAAGAACTCTTAGAAAATCAATTAGTAAAACTCCTTAAAAGAATAAGTGAATTAACAAAAACAATACCTGAAAGTAAAGAAAATTTTGAAAACTTAAACAAAAAAATTCAAATAATTCTTGAAAAAAAATACTCTGCAAAAACATTACTTACATTAAACAAAAATGATTCTAAAGAATTATTAGACGTGAATGAAGGAATTTGTCCAACTTGCAAACAAAAAGTGGATAAGCAACACTTAATAAAACGGGGAAACGAATTGGAAAAAGAAAAAAAGAAAAAAGAAAAAGAAATAGTTGAATTAGAAACAATAGAAAAAGAACTCACTAGTAATATAAGAATTGAAAATGTTAAAAAACGAATTTTAGAGCAAATCAGTTTATTTGAAAAAGAAAAGGAACGAGTAAGTTCTGAAATAATTCAAGTCCAAAAAATTAATGTGCAAGATTACAGTGAATCACTTAAAACAGTTAGGGTGAAATTTGAAAAAATATTTGAAGAATACGCAAACATAAAAACAATTTATGAAACGAAAAAAATAGAATTAGATTATTTGGAAGAGAATATTGAAAAAGAATTTGGAAGAATTAAAACAAAACAAGAAAAAATTTTTATAATAACAGTTTTTGAGGAAAAACTATTGAAAACACGAAAACAATTAAGCTTAATAATTCGCTTACGGGAAGATATTAGAAACATACGTGAAGTTGTACGAGATAATTTTTTAGAACAATTCCGAGAAGAGTTTCAAAAACTGTTTGAAGAAATCAGAAAGTTTGAAGATGAATACACTGTTGACGTGCTGAACAATTATGAACCAATAGCTTACTCAATAAGCGGTGATGAAACTCTTATTAATTCTTTAAGTGGGGGGGAAAAAACAGGAGTGGCTCTTGCTTACCGTATTGCTTTATCAAACATCGCTGCTGAAATAGCAAACATATCACAAAGCGAAGTATTAATTCTTGACGAGCCAACAACAGGATTTGACAGTGAAGACATAAAAATACTACCTGAAACCCTTGAAAAAATACGCATAAAACAAATAATAATTGTCACACACGAAAACGAATTAAGAAACGCGGCGCATATGCACTACGAAGTTGAGAAAAAAAATGGGAAATCACTAATTAATTAAAATAATTTTAATAACTTTTCTTTCAAAATATCATCATTCAAATAAGCTAAATAATTTTTAACGCGCTCAATATGTTTACTAGATTTATGAATGGATAAACACATTGTTATTTTGCGTTTTTCATATATAACTTCAAAATCTGCTAGAATATCATTTCTTTTTTTTCTAAGTTCTAAATTTGATGGTGCAAGTGACAAAAACTGTTTTATAACATCATTAATTACCCAACGACATTCTTTTTCAATAATATTTTTATATTCTTTAACTAGTTTAACAGTTCTATTACACATTTTTGGAAGTTTATCTCTACAACAAGGAATGTGAGAAGAAAAAGCGAAATCATCAATACTCTTTCCATTTTTTTTAAGAACGAATAAACCCGTGTTATAAACAAAATTCAACTCTCCTGGATGGCTTTTAACATAATCTTCAACACAACAATCAGGATAACCATACATTTTTCCACAATCATTATCATTCTTAATTTTTAAGAACTTCTTATTATAACATACATCATAATCAGCAAGAATAGTACCACGTTTATTATATTTTTTAGAAAAAACTAATCCTTCTTTTTTAAAAAGTTTTTCAAGGTTTAATTCGTTTTTCTCGTTTTTTAATATAGAAATAAATGTTGTTTTTCTTTTCCGGTTCAACAATAAAACATAATTAACAATATCTAAAGGGGAAACTCCTAATTCTTTCATAATGCTCAACTCTTGCATAAGCATAAACTAAAATTAAGAATTAATAAATAATTTGTAAAACTCGCTGGCAGTAACAAAATTCACGCCAAGACTCTTAGCATAACTCACTAAATCTCTTAAATTACTCCAAGAATAATTACCCGCAGGAATAGTATATTCCTCAAAACCTTTAACAACAGGCAAATCCACCAATTCCCAAGGATGTAAACCCACAACAACAACTTTAACACGCTTACTTTTTTGAATTTTAAGAGACTCTCTGAAAACACTAACCCAACTCACAGGGTAAACACTTGACGGGTAAAACAAAGGTGAAGAAGTTAAGAATAAAACATCACCCTCAAAAAAAGGAAAATCTCCCTTATGAGAACCATCAACAGTTAAACCTAACTTTTCAAAAACAAGTGATAACTCAGGATTACCTTGATTATAAGGCGGTCTGAAAGAAGTTACACTCGTATTAAAACTTGAAAGGGTAAGAATATTACTTGACAACTCGCTTAACAAGTCACTATAATTCCTTGCTGAAACATTAGAATGATTAACAGAATGAGCTGCAAGCTCATGACCATCACTAACAATTCTTGAAACAATTTCAGGAAACAACTCACTAACCTGCGAAGTCGTGAAAAACGTTGCCTTCACATTTTCCTCTTCCAAAAAATCAAGCAAAACATTCAATTCACTTACGCCCAAGGAAGAATTTAGGATTGGCGGTAAATCAAGTTCTGTGTCAAAAGTTAATAATAAAAAAGTATTACTTGGAAAAGGCAAAAAGAAAAGTGTTGTTACAATAATTGTTAAGAGTATTGTTTTCTCCATAAATTAATCACCACATTAGAAATTAAAAGAAAAGTGAAAGATCCAATTAATGAAATTGGAATTCCAAAAGTGTTCTCCAAACCAAGCATGGATAAAGGTTTGTAAACAAGCAAGAAATGAGCTAAGTAAACAATTAAAGCATCCATGCCAAAAGGCAATAATATCAAAGAAATTTTTGAACTTGCACGCGTTTTTGAAAGAAAACTACCCAATGCCATTAGAACTGTTAGAAAACCAATTTCAACAAGAAAAGAAGTTGGAGAACGTTCATAAAAATTAATTGGGATAACATTATGCAAAATAACTCCGAAAAAGATTAAAGCACATCCAAGAAAAAATATTGTACGCCAACTTTTTTCATTCAAATACTTAACCATACTCGCACCCCACAACATTAAAGGCAGTAAATTAATAACTGAAAAAAAGCCTCTGAACAAAAAATTCACTGGAAGCGAAAAAAACATTTCAAAAGACAGATTCGTCACGCAAAATGGCAGAGTTGAAACAGCACTCATCAGTAATGGTTTTATTAATTGCTGAAAAATTCCAACTGCTAAAGATAAAGAAACGACAAAAATCGTGGGAAATTCCAAATACAGAATTATAAAAGCAAAAATACCAACTAAACCAACTCCTTGAATTGCTTCACTCCACGTGTAAAACGTGCAGAAATCCCACACCAAAAAAGTGAAGAAAAAACTTATTACAATAAGCCAAGAATACTTTTTTAAAACTCTAAAAAAAGTTTTTTTGAAACCTTGCTTTTTCTTAACCTTACTCAAATACAAATACAAACCCGCACCTGCCATCCCAGAAAAAAGAACTAACACAAACAAATGAATTGGCGCATTAATTGAACTAAAAAAAAAAGGCGAATCTGAATAAACATTATACTCTGAGAAAAAATCGAAAACCTGCCAGAACACCATTAAAACAATAGCAACTGCACGAATCCAGTCAATGTAAACCAATCTCTTACTCATTAACCAAACAAAAAGAAAGTGGCTATTAAATAGTTTTATTTCTCAGAATACTTCAATACTTTTTTTCCATTCTTTTTTGGAACAATTTTTTTCTGAGCATTAGGGAATTTTAACAATAATTCTTTACCATCAAACAATTTATCCAAAAAAACGCTAAGCGCGGCTATCTCACTATGTGGTTGTGTGGTTATTGAAACATTATAATCAGCTAATTCGTAAACATCGCTTGGAACTTTTGCGCCGCCAACAATAACTAATAAATCCGAACCTGCACCAATTTTTTTCACGCAATTCTGAACAGGAATTCCATACATTGTTAGGTGAACAATTTTTCCATTAAATTCTCTTACTAATTTCCGCCAATTCTTAACATATGAAACTTTAAAATCACCACCCCAAGAATTTGATAAAGAATTAACACTGTTAGTCAGGTTTGAATCAGTTTCGCCACTAAGAAATCCTTCAACAGCTCCGAAAGCGCGCGCAGCTAAGAACAAATGTGTTGTTGCCCTTTTGTCGCGTCCAACCCTATGACCTAACCTAAGCACTTTCACTAACATATTGTAATATTACCTTTTCCAATTCTTGAGCATTTAGAAAACCATAAACTAATTCGTCATCTATAATCATAAAAGGAAAATTTTCAACAACGTACTTATCTTTTATCATTCTAATAAGAGGATGCGTTGAATCACCATCAAAATATAAAACTATTAATTTATCAGAATACTTTTTCATCAAATATGACAACACAAAATTCTCATAATCACAAGAAGCACTATCATAAGTGCAAAAAAGTTGTATTAATAGCCTATCCTTCAAAACTTGCTTAATAGTTTTCATGTAAAGAACAGATAAACTTACTAATTTTTCATCTTGTTTCTCATAAAAACTTTGTCTAATCATGTTCTGACGCGCATAATTTTTCAAATCATGATTAACCCCGCTTATCAAAGGAATAATTGAATACACTTCAAAAGTAACATTTTCGGATTCTAAATCAATTGTTTCAAATTCGTAAATATCCTCTTCCAAAACCGTTAATCTTGAAAGAAGGGATTGCTCCCTAACATTCATTGTATAACCTGATAAAGCACTTGCAGTTACAAAAATAAATGAAACAATTATACAATTCAAGAATAATAATTTTACAAGATTATTCTGCGTAGCACTCACCATTTTCTTCTAATACCCAAACACTCAAGTGTTAAAGAATACAACCATAAAACACTATTTAAAGGTAAGTAAAAAACAAGAAATATTGGGAAAAGCAATAAATCCTTACCTTGAGCTTCTTTAGTTGTTCTTTTAACTATAAACAACATCACACCTGCAAAAAAAATTGAGAAAACAGTTATAAAACTCAATAAATCCAAATTCAAAAAAAAGTTTTTAACAAAATCTTGAAAAATCACGCTTAATGAAGTGTCAAATACTCCTACAAAATAAGTTTGTAAATCAAAATTAATCAAATAAAATTTGTACGCCCAATTCAAAAAATTAAAAACAGTATTCAAAAAAGTTATGAAAAACAAAGAAGAAATAAAAATTACAAGAACAGTGGAAAACAAGTTAAGAGGCATTAAAACATTACCAAAAGAACCTAAACCCCTGTTAAAAAAAATATCCTTATGCCTTCTTAAAGAATCAATATAACCACGATACCAGCGCTCTCTCTGCTTAACATAAGGTCGTAATTTTACTGGAACAGTAGTGTAAGCAGTTGTTGAAAAAGAATAAGCAATCCTATACTTTTTTTTCTGCAATTTAAGTGCTAACTCCATATCCTCAGTAAAACAATCCTCACTGAAAAAACCAACATCTTTCAAAGCTTTAAAAGAATAAGCTGAAAAAACGCCAGGAGTAACGTACATGGAATCCATAACTGATAATAGTTTTCTCCAAAGAATTGAATACATGTACTCAAAAACTTGCATTTTAGCAAGAATTGACTTCCTATTCCAAGGCATATAACGCATTGAAACAGCATCATAACCTTCATCAAAAAAGTGAAGCATTTTTTTTAAAGTGTTCTTATGAATAAAAGAGTCCGCGTCAAGCACTACAATAATCCTTGATTCATCCTTAATTTTTTTCAAACCAAGATTTAAAGCACCTCCTTTTTTCCCAGTGTTCTTCTTACTTCTAATCAATTTAACAAAAGAATACTTTTTTACAAACGCTGAAGCAATACTAAAAGTATTATCAGTACTCGCATCATCAATAACAATTATTTCAAGCAATTTCTTAGAATAATCCAATGAAACAAGACTTGTCAAACATTTTTTAATGGATTTCTCTTCATTAAATGCTGGAACAAGAATGGAAACCAACTTATCCCCCTTACAACGCTTATCTTTTTTAAGATGATTTTTAAAAGTAAAATACAACATTAACCAATAAAGATTAACAAATAAAGAAACAACTCCAACCAATATTAATAATTCTTTAAGCATTATTCAATAAATTATTTGCATAACTCATTTAAAATTATTGATGCATAACACCCCTTATCCAAACGAAAATTCAATGCCAAGTCCTCTTTCTCACTTACTCTTAAATCATGAACTCTCATAAAAGACTTTCTTTCAAAACCAGCAACTTTAACACGTAATTCCGGAATGTTAAAATCACGAGTTGAAATTTTCAAAATATTTAATTGTTGTTTAACAAATTTGCAAGGTTTAGAATGCAAACCGGGAAGTGAAAGATGTTTTTTTTGATCACCTGAAATAATCATTTTAGATAAAGCATTATTAAAAATGTATGACTGTAAAGCGTGAACGTAAAAAGTTAAAATTCGATTACCTAACAAACGGAATGCTTTAACAGAATCACTTGAATTCTCTTTGAATTTTTTTTCAAAAAAACCATTAGAACGAACAAGCACTTCACCTGCTTTCTCAAACTCTCTCTTAACTAATAACAAACCTATTTTATGAGTATTTTTCTCAATTCCAAACCTTTGCACTCCAAAAAAATTAGGTAAAAACATGTTATTACCAATTAATTCATCAACAAAACTTTGCACGCCATTTAAATTATTACGAACTCTTAACGAAAAAACATTACCCCTCAAATTTCCAGGAGCTATCCTATTATGATTATACTCAAAATTTTTTAAGCAAAAATCACTACCATTAAAAGACTCAAAATTTTTTGAAAAAAAACTAACTCTCTGCGAGGTAACAGCTTTCCTATCCTTAATACCTGCATAACCCACTCTTCCAAAACGTTTTTCTAAAAGTCTAACACACTTCAAAGTTGTTAAATCTTTTTTAACAAGAGTAGCGCGAACAAACTTTTTTCTAGTTCTAAACTTGAAAAAAAAATCATTAAACCGTTGTTTTAAAGAATAATTCACACTGCACACCAAGCCTTGAGGAGTTATTTCCTCAACAACAAAATCCTTAGGAAAAGATTTGATTTCGCCACTAATACCTTTAGATTTAGTATAATACTCAAGAATTCCCAAATCGTTAATTATCATACAGATCTTATTGCAACTTTAAATAAAACACCATTACGCAAACAATCACAAGAACACATTGGAACCGTGCTCGCGTCAAGCTCTCCAATACCAGTGTTAACAGATTCATAATAGCAAGAACATGATAAATCAACGCTTTCATTAAAATACTGATCCATATCAGCAGATAATTCTATACAAGAATTATTGTACTCTTCTAATAATTGTTCCTTCCGCCCCATATTAAAATCAATAAACAAAACGCCTAAAAAAATTATTAACACTCCAAGAGTAATAACTGCTTTGAATTCAACTGAATTAAAAAAGTTTTTAATCATTATTATTTTAAGTTGAGAAATCCTTGTTTTTTATACGTATCGCTACACACCTTTCTTCAAAAGAAAGCTGTACCAAAGAAAAAAAGAAAAAAAAAAGAAAAAAGGGAAAAGGTATCAAACCTTTCCATTATATTTTTTTTACGGCTATTGTTTTTTCGTCTTTAACTAACTACTGCTACGTCATTAACTGCTGTAACTCCAGTGTTTAATAACAAAGATGTTACGTTGTGTGTTGTGAATCCAAATGGTTGTCCATTTAGCATTGCGCCTGTAACTGCTCTTGCAGCCATTAATGTATCTGTTCCAGTGTAACCAGCGATGACAAGTGCGGTTTGGCTGTTGAACGCGTTTTCAACTAAGTCGATTTGCGCGTGTCCTTCACCTTGAGCAATCAAGTCTGTAAAGCTCATCAAACCATTGTCAATTAAGTTCTTGACTAATGTGTTAACTGATGAACCTCCAACTAGAACAACTGGTTTAGCTAATGTAGTTGTAGTTATGTCAGCGTCCAATTTAGCGAATCCTGGTGTTACTTTATTAACAGTAACTGATGAACCAGCACCACTAACAAGTGTAACTGTTGTATTACCAAATACATGACTGTTTGCATATGTGCTAGTTGTTTCGTCCGTGTCTAATGTTTTTGTTTGAGGAGCTACTGCACCAATACCTACTGATAACTCCTTCTGTGAAATCACCATTGCAATTGTTTGGTCAATGAAAGTTCCGTTAATTGTATATCGTCCCGCTACACTTCCTAGATTACTCCAAAAACCAATCAATGAATCATAATCCGTTGTTTGGTATTTGTAAGTTCCACTAGTCGTATTTCCTGTTGCAGTTAGTGTTACACTGTTATATTTAAGAGAAGCTTTCTCATTGAAATATGCGTCATCATTAGTTTTAAAACCAATTAATGCTGTTAAACTGTTTCCATTTGGTTCTGTAACCGTAACTGAACTACCACTCCAACTAATTTTTGCTCCGTAATCAGAGAACTTAGCTGCTGCCCATGATACATCATTTCTTCCATAATATGTACTAGCGTCTATATCAATTCTCACTGCTGCAACTCTTGTTGTGTTTAAAGCTGTATCTACAACGACACCTGAAGGTGTTGTCCAGTTAATGTTATATCCTAACTGAACCCAAGATGTTGGTCTACTTATACTAGTATTAACATCTGGATAATACCAGGTTATTGACTCGTTACCGACACCAAGCATTTTCATTTCAAAATAGCTTGTTCCCCCATCCACAATATATAGTGCATCACTTGAACTTGTTATATTGACTGACATTGTATTTGTCAAATCAGTTACTGTTGTTAATTGCTCAGTTCCTGCATTATATGTTTTAAACAAAGCTCCTGGTAATGAGGCTATATCACCAACAATATCCAATTCTGTGTTGATTGGATCATCAATAGGGTCAAAAGTTATTGTAACCCCATTTGTTTCTGATATGTTAATTTGACCCGTACCACCATCTGCAAGGGTTGTTTTAAGAGTGTTCGCGTTTCCAGTGTTATCAGTGTAAGAAAACTCTAATCCTGCAATAATACTTGCTTTATCAGTTTTGCTAGTTAATGTATATGATTCATTGTTTCTTAAAACAATTGCTGAATCAATGTTAGGATCTGTTATGTTAACAGTCATTGAATCAACAATGAATCCGTCAGCACCACTATTTACTGGAAAAACATCTCCTACAGCAAAAGTGAAACTGCTCTCAATTGTTTCAAAAGTTACTTTTTCATAACCTGGAACATTCTGAATACCTGTAGTTTTTAGTTGTATTGTACCAATTGTTGAGTAAGTTGAGTTAATGTATTGAATGTCACTATTCGCATCAAGAATAACAACTGTTGCATCTGCAACTTGTTTCAATGTAAATGTTTGTCCTCCAATTGTGAAAGACTCATCCTTATACGCAGTTACTGTTTCAGTATTACCTAATGTAACGTTTCCATCAGTAGTAAGGTCAACTATTTCAAATAGTGTTCCAAACCAATTAATACTATCTCCTTCCAAGAATTTAGCAGTTGTTGTTCTATTAGTGGTTAATGTAATTTCAATAACATTATCACTATCTGTTGATGCATTAATTCTTAATGCTAAATTCTCTTTTGTAATCTCAACAAAGTCATCATCTACTTTTAACGAAATTGTTGCATTGTATGCTTCATTATCTGTTCCTGAAAAAACCACGTCATTCAAAATATTCAAATTAGAATTTGCTGCTGTGTACGTTGTTCCTTCCCAATTTGCGTCACTGTGATACAAAGGTTCAGCAACAGTGTTATCCACGTTCATTGCTGCTAAAGTCTCACCTGTGAAAACTTCAACTTCCAATGTTGCTTGACCTTCTGCTCCTGTTGTAGTTGTTGCCAACTGCCCGAAAGCAGTTGATAATTCAATTGCTCCAGCAACATCAATTGTTGCTGCGTTTGTTCCGACCACCACATATGCATCAAACGCTCCGCTTGACACAATTGGTGCTGGTAGGCCACTTAAGTCCGCTGCGAAAGCAGCTCCAGTTAGTGTCATACCCGCCACGAGGGCGCCTGTACCAACTGCTGCTAACTTTTTAGCCGTTCTTTTTATTTTTAATTTAAATTCTTCTTGCATTTTTTATTCACCTACCTCTCCGGAGGGGTTTGAGTTAAAAAATTGACTATGAATGTGAAAGCATCCTATTTCGTTTCAAGTGTCTTAAATAACGCACCTGAACCCCTCTTTCGTGGAATACTTCTATTTAATAATCACTATCAGCAAATTTATATATGTTTCGAAACGTAAATATGATTTGAAGGCTTGAACGTTTTTATTTCTTGTTCTGCGTGGTTTTCTGAAGTTTCAAGAAGGCAGCTGTAATTGCTTTAAGCCGTTTGTCATACTCGTGAATTTTTGCTATAAAATCATTAGTCACTCCTTCAAGCTCACCTGAATCTATTTTTACAACACCTTCAGGTTCCAAAATTTCAATGTTAATTGGTCCGAAATCAATTATGAAACCTAACATACCTGAAAAATTTTTGATTTCAACAGTCACTTCAACAAAATTTGTGAAAATGTTATCACCAGTAAGTTTAGGTTTTTCTAATTTATCCGCGAGAACGGTTATGCTTTCTCGTTGATTCATTACATTAACAAGTTCTTTCAAGTAATTAGATAAAGCCTCTTTAGCTTTTTCAGGGTCACTGTGTTTTGCAGCGCCTTCAAGCATTGCACGAATTTTAAAAGTCATAATTTTTTCATCACCACATAAAGAGCAACTAAACCCGCCAATGATAATCCTGCGTAAGCAACTGTTTTCGCAATCATTGAATAACCAGTAATGCTGTTTGGTTTTTTAAGGGTTTGGTTAATAGTTAAATACGATTTCAAATCCAAATCCTTAGTGTTTTCTCTTATCCTAAGTTTTACAGCGTACAAACCATTAACTGGTTCAAGAAAGTTTGTTAAATTTAACTCTTTTAACTCGTAAGGGGCGAATTCAAGTATTTGCAAATTACTTGTCCAAGAACCTGAAACACAATTACTCCCTTCATAAACATAAGAATAAACTTCAAGAAAACGCGTTTTATTAATTAAATTAGTTATGTTAACAGGGAAAGAAAACTCATTATCAACCACTATTTCAGGGAATTCGGTTATCACTAATAATTCATTGTACGTTTTAGTAATGCCAAAAACAGAAGTTATTAAAAATACTAAAAACAACCCTGCAATTTTGCCCCGCAACTGCACTCACCTCTTCTCATAAAAGTTTTAACAGAAAAATCAGAACGTTTAATAAGATTTTTACCACAATTACTGCAAAAAGTATTATGTTCTCCGCTAACATTCCCAACATAAACATAATCTAAAAATTCACTGCATATTTCTTTAGCATACTCCAAAGTCTTAATCGGCGTTGGAAGTTTATCAACCATTTTATGAAAAGGATAAAACCTTGTTAGATGTAAAGGAATTGAATTATTAACACTCGCAATCCAGCGCGCAACGTGTTCAAAATCTTTTTTCAAATCATTCTCTCCTGGAATAACAAGATTAGTTATTTCAACCCAAACACCATTTTTATGATATTGTTCAATTGCTTGCTTCACGGGACTTAATTTTGCACTGCAGTTCTTAGAATAAAACGTGTTTGAAAAAGATTTTAAATCAATATTAACAGCGTCAATCACCAGGCACAATTCCTTAATTGGCGCGGGATTAGTGTAACCATTTGTTACCATCACATTTTTTAAACCAGAATTTTTCGCTAATCGTGCAGTTTCTAAAATGAATTCTGCGAAAACAGTTGGCTCATTATACGTGTAAGCAATACTGTGAGCGCCAAATTTTTTAGCTAAACTAACAACCTCCTGAGCAGTAGTGTAATCATAATTCTCATAATTTTCAGGAACATTATAACTTAAATGATGATTCTGACAGAAAACGCATTTAAAATTACACCCATAAGTGCCAAATGAAAAAGTTTTTGACCCTGGAAAAAAATGGTATAAAGGCTTTTTTTCAATAGCATCCATTTGCGGAGAAATAATCCTACCATATGAAATGCTAAACAGTTTTCCATCAACATTCTTCCTAACACCGCACAAACCAGTCTTGCCTTCTTTTATAATACAATTATGCGCGCATAACTCGCACTTCAAATAATCCAATTCTTTAGAATAAAATAATGCTTCTTTCACACGTAATCATAACAATCTCGTGAATTTATTAATTTCTTTTGTGGGGAGAGAAAAAAAATAGTGCGGGGAGCAGGATTCGAACCTGCGAACTCACTGAGAGATTAGGTTTCTCAAAGTCATCAACCCGAAAGTTTCAGCGCTCAAGATTATTAATGGAATTTTTCTTCTCCCAATTCTTTCTTTTTAAAAAGAAAGAGTTGTTCTTGAGCCTAACGCCTTTGACCGCTTGGCTATCCCCGCAATAAAACAAAAAATAATAAGAAAAAAACAATTTTTAAACCTATCCCTAACAAAAAAAATTAGGTTAAATTTGAAATTTGCTTGTTAAGACTTTCCAACTCTTTTCTGAAATTCTTAATCCTTATCAAATCATTAGATTCCCTAACAGGCTTTGGTTGGCTTTCCTTCTTCAAAACTTCAGCAACTTTCTTCGCTTTTTTAAATTCAATCTCAACCTTTTTCGCTTTAACTTTCTTCTTCAATTTCTTCTTAATCTTCTTATAATTCAAAGCCTTAAATTTAACAATTGGAATTTGCTGTTTAAGATTAGCGTACTCTTGAACAAAATCCATCAAATCATCCAAAAAACCAACTTTGGTAATGCTAAATTCATGACGTAACTTCATCAAACCATCCAATCTTTCCTCAAACTCTTGAACACTATCATAATAATGAGCAATAACACTAGTGATTACTGACTGGTTTTTTATGCCAATGTAAACATCATTATTCATATTCTTCTCGCGCAGACCTGAAAGTCTTATCAAGTTCGGACGCGGCATCACTCATGTTTTTCAAAGTTCCCCTAAGATCACCTAATTTTTGTTCCTCTTCCTTTTTCAAATCTTCCAACTTTTCAAGAGTCCCTGTTAAATCCTTAAGCTTCTCAGCAAGCTTTTTACTACTCTCCCGCACTTGCCTATATTTATCAACTTTAACAAACAAATGAGGTTCAGGCATTTTTTCCACACTAACACTTGGAAGCTCCAACGGTTTAGGTGCAGGAATAGATTTTCCAAAAGCACGTGGTTCAGGTAGTTTAGGAAAAGCCATTTCCTTAATTGAGGAAAGCTCTTTTTTAGGAGCCTCACTCATGAATTGTTTAGAACCCTGCAATGGTTTCAAACCAAAACTCTCACTTCCCGATAGTTTAGGAAGATTAAATGGCTTAGGCGCTTCTTTTTTCTTTTTTACAAACAAACCCATTAAACCCATAATATTATCACACCCCTACTAGTTTAATAAAAAATGATAATATTTAAAGCTTATTCAGTAATATAAGTTTTTAATAATTAGGATTGCAGTATATAATTAGTAAATGAAAAAAAAAGTTGACAAATTCATTGGAGAATTAAAAGGTATTAAAAAATTTGTTGAAGATATAAGACACATACTAATAGGTTTTGTAGCACTTATCATACTAGTGGTGATTGGCGGAACAATCCTAAGCATATGGCAAGGCGTGAGTTTTAGCGAAGCACTGCAAGAAGCAGCTATAAAAGTTTTTTACCCTAAAACAGCTCATGCGGAAGAAGGTAATTTATTTTTAGGAATATTCTACTTAATAATCGCATTTTTAAGCATTGGAATAATATATTATATTAGTGAAAACATAATCAACTTATTATTAAGATCTAATTTCAAAGAAGTGTTAGGAATGATAAAAATCTCCAATATGCGAAAACACGTAATAATTTGTGGCGGCGGTTCAGTAGGCGCGCACGCAGCTCAAGAACTTCATGAAGAAGGAAAAAAATTTGTAATAATAGAAAATGACCCTACAACAACCAGATTATTAAGGAGAAAAGGGTTTTTCGTAATAGAAGGTGACTGCTTAAGTGATGAAATACTAAAAAAAGCAGGAGTCACAAAAGCCAAAGGCGCAATAATATCTTTAAGCGATAGTGGAGATGCATTATTCATAATTCTTTCAATCAAACAATTAAACGAAAAAACGTTAATCGGAACTCGCGCGAGCAGTGTGACAACTATGAAAAAAATGAAACAAGCAGGAGCAGACTACATTGTGATGCCCGAACTTGAAGGCGCAAACAGATTAGTAGAATTCATAAACCGGAAAAAATAAATAAAAAACGCGAATTCTTATAATATAATGCTTAAAAAAAAACTTGAACTTAGACTATACCAAGAAGAACTTCTTGACAAAGCCTTAAAAAATAATTCACTAATAGTTGTGCCAACAGGGCTTGGAAAAACATTCATTGCACTTGGATTAAGCATTATAAAACGCGAAATTGGAAAAATCGTTTTCATGGCACCGACAAGACCTCTTGTTGAACAGCATAAAAAATTATTTGATGAATACGCAAATTTCAAAAGCGTTATAGTAACAGGATTAATACCCCCAAAAGAAAGAAAAAAAGTTTACGAAAACGCTAACACAATTTTTTGCACACCTCAAACCATTGAAAACGATGTTATAAGTGGAAGAATTAATTTGAAAAACGTTGCACTAATGATTTTCGATGAAGCGCACAGAGCAATAGGGGATTACGCTTATGTTTTTCTTGCAAAACAATACTCACGATTAAACCCTGAAGGACATATTCTTGCAATGACAGCATCACCAGGAAAAGATAAAGAACGTGTAAAAATTGTTTGTGAAAACTTAAACTTGAAAAAAATTCATGTTAAAAGTGTTGACAGCTTAACTGTCAAACCCTACGTAAAAGAAAAAAAAGTTATACCATTATTTGTTGAACTGCCAACTGAAATGAAAAAAATCAAACACGACCTTGAACAAGTCAAAACGCTAACACTTAACACACTAAAAAATAAAGGATTAATCACGAACAAAAGTTACGTCAGCAAAAAAAAATTACTTGACCTGCAAAAAGAATTAAGAAACATATCCTCAACAGGTAACGCTGACTACACCACTTATTCAAGTATAAAAGAAGTTAGCGCCGCGTTCAAAACACTTCACGCACTTGAACTAATTGAAACAAAAGGAGTTCAACCACTAGTTAATTACATGAAAAAAATTGAAAAAGAAAAAAACAAAACTAAATCCAGCGCTTTATTATTCAATAATCCAAACTTCTACGACGCGTACAGAAAAGCACTTGAAACAAGTGAAGAACACCCTAAAATCAATGTTTTAACCAACCTCGTAAAAAAACAAGTTTTGAAAAAAAATAAAATAATCATTTTCACAAAACTAAGAGATAATTCAAAAAATATTTCAAAAAAACTAAACAAAATAAAAAATGTTAAATCAGAAGAATTTTTAGGGCAGAAAGATGGAATAACACAAAAAAAACAACTTGAAACACTGCAAAAATTTAAAGACGGGAAAATAAATGTTCTCGTAGCAACACAAGTCATAAATGAAGGACTACACGTAAGCGACGCTGATGTAGGAATATTTTTTGAACCATCACCTTCAGCAATTCAAACAATACAAAGAAAAGGACGAATTGGAAGAACACGAATTGGAAAAATATACGTTCTAATAACAAAAGGATGTTTGGACGAAAAATATTACTGGGCTGGAAAACAAAATGAAAAAAAAATGAAAAAAACACTAAGTGAAATGTCAGAAACTGAAAAACAAACAAGCCTAACCAGAATACTATATCCTGCCAAGCAATAAAAATTTAAAAGAGGAAAGTTATTTGATTAAAAGTAAATGTTAGACCCCGTATGGATAAAAGTTGGATATGGAATAATCGTGTTAGTTGCATTATTTGTTTTATACAAACTTATTAAAACAACCGAAGAAGAAAGTGAAGAAACACGAGAAACAACTGAAAAACTACCATGGAATGAGATGAAAACAATAACGAAAAAAACAGTTAGAATAACAAAAAAGAAATCTGACATTGAAGAATCATTTGATAAAGCAAAACTAATCAAATGGGCAGAAGGTGAAAAAATTTATGATTAATGTTTCAACAAACACTTTTGGCGCAAGAATTATTGGAATAGTAAGCGGAAAAGGAGGAGTGGGAAAAACAACTACGACCACCAACCTTGGAACAGGATTAGCATACAACTATCATGAAGATGTTATAATGATAGATGCCAACACCACTTCAGCAGGATTAAGCGTTCATTTAGGAAAATACTCTTACAACATAAGCTTAAATGATGTCCTAAAAGGAAAAGCTCACGTATCGCAAGCAATGTACTCTCACCCTAGCGGTGCAAGATTCATACCTGCAACAACCAATATTTCAAGCATAGACGTTGACCCTAAAGGCGTTAAAAAAATTGTTAACGAATTAAAAGAACATGTTGATTACATATTACTCGATTGCGCACCAACACTAGGTGATGAAAGCGGTTCAGGTATAGACGCGAGTAATGAAATAATTGTAGTATCAAACAGTGAATGGCCCGCATTACTTGAAGCTAAAAGAACAATTGAGTACTGTAAAAAGAAAAAGAAAAAATTGTTAGGACTAATACTTACGAAAACTAATCCTGATAATATAGACTTATTAAATGATATTAGCAAAAATTTGGGAATACCAATACTTGGCGTTGTAAGAGCTGATGAAAAAATAATTGAAAGCATAAAGAAAAGAGTTCCAATAATACATTCATTCCCGTACTCTAAAGCAAGTGAGGATTACGAAAAAATACTTGAAAAAATCACGGAAGAGAAATATTACGGGAAGAAAAACATAATTCGAAAAGTTCTTGCAAAAATAACAAACTAGAAAAAACGAATTCTGAAAAAAAAGCATAAACTTCAATTATGATAACATACATTATTTTTAATAAACATGGAAGAGCAATTCCAAATCATAGTTGATAACCGTGAATTGAAAAGCGGAGTGGTAAAAACCTTATTCGAAAAAGATTTCAGAATAATACCTGAACAATTAGAAGTAGGTGATTACATACTAACAGACAAGATTTGCTGTGAGCGAAAAAGCGTCAACGACTTTGTGAACAGCATACTTGACAACAGGCTTTTCAAACAAGCCCATAACTTACTGCAAAATTATGAAAAACCATTCATAATAATTGAAGGAAGTGAAAACATTTACGCAGTTAGAAACATTCACCCTAACGCAATAAGAGGTGCTATGCTAAGCATAACCCTTGACATGAAAATACCAATAATCTTCACGAAAAACCATCACGACACAGCCAGCATGTTTGAAACAATACTAAAAAGAGAAAGAAAACAAAAACAACTTGTAAGCTTAAGAGGTGAAAGAAAACCATTAACTGACAAAGAACTAATGGAATTCATAATAACATCACTACCCCATGTTGGAAGGAAAACAGCGCAAAACTTGCTTAACCACTTCAAAACAGTTAAGAAAATTATTAACTCCAGCCCAGAAGAATTGATAAATGTTGAAGGCGTTGGAAAAATCATGAGCGAACGCTTCCAAAATATAATAAACAAAAAATACGAATAAAAATGGGAAAAGAACAACTTGTAAAACTAAGAAAAAACTTGGAAAAACTTGAAGAACGCATAAACACTATAATAGACAATGACAAAATCGATGACACGAATTTTGAAAAACTTAGAAAACACAAAAAAGTCATACGAGAATTACAGGAATACTATTCAAAAAAAGTACGTTAAAAAATGGAACGCCATAATATTTCTCACAACACTAATCTTGTTAGCAACACCGCTTTATTTAATAATGGAATCAAATTTCTCACTATTCTGGTTTGAAAAATTGTTCTCAACAAGTGTAAGCACAACACTAATAATTCAAGGCATTAACGTGAATGAAACAATTGGTTACGAAAATAATGGCTTGAAAATGCCCGTACTCGAAATTGAAGGACTTGAAAAACAAGTTGGTATAGGACGTGCTTGCACAGGTTATCGTTCAATACTCGCATTATTTGCATTAACGTTTTCAGTTCCAAAAATTAAGTTTTCAAAAAAAGTTAAAGCAATCATAAAATTCTTACCAGTAATGATAATAATAAACTACTTGCGTTTGTATACAACAATACTTTTAGGAATATTGTTCGGCGACAATGTTTTCAATTTTGTTCACACATTTCTATGGAGAGAAGGATTAATAATAATCATATTATTATTATGGAGTTATTGGCTTAACTCTCAAAAAAAACATCGCCATAAGGTTTCTCCTCTTTGAAAGAAATTACTGAAAACTTTTCAAAAACAGCATGCTCATAACTTGTTAAACCAGCTTTGAGCGCGAGCTGATTTAAAAAATCATTCTTATCAGGTAATTGCTTCCAAACTTGAGGCAAGAATAAAGCATGATTCAACCCCTGTTTTAAAATAACACCATCACCGCAATTAATAATGCTTAAATCGCACTTAACAGGTTTGGATAATAAAGAAATTTCAACAATTATTTCACCAAATTCAGTTTCTTGAACAGGCGGAAAACGAGAATCTTCAAAAGCAGCACTGCGTGCTGTACGAATAATTAAATCATTAACATTACTAGACTGAATAATGCCAACACAACCACGCAATTCACCCTTTTTTTCAAGAGTTACGAAAACACCAGCATCCTCCTTAAAACTTGTTTCAACCAAAACACCATTTTCAATAACTGCTCTTGCAAGTTTCACTAATTGTCTTGCTTGCTTTAATGTTGGTTTTCTCATATAGAAAACAAGAAAAAGCATGACTTATTAAATCTTATTTAATGGACAGGAATTTAATAATACTAGAATACGTAAAAAAGAACGGGCCCAGCCTTCCAGTTGAAGTAAGTAAAGCAACAAACGAAAACGTTCTTTTCGCATCAGCAATACTTGCGGGATTACAATCACAAAGATTAGTTAAAACAAGCAGTAGAAAAATTGGCAACTCATCACTTTACTACGTGAACGGGCAAGAAAACATTGTTAGAGAACGAGTTTACCCAAAACTGAATGATAGGGAAAAACAATTACTTGAAAAAATAAAACAAGTAGGAATTATTAAAGAAAACGAGTTAACCCCTGCAGAACGCTTCTTCGCAAAAGATTTGAAAGATTTTGTAGAACGCGTTGAAGAAAAAAACGAATATTTCTTAAAATATTTCAATCACCAAAACCAAATCGTAAACACGCCTCAAATTATACGCCAAACAATAATTGAACCCGTAAAAGAACAGAAAACGCTCACGATTAAACCTGTTAAACTTGATAAAGCAGATGATGATTTCACATCACGCGTAAAAGATTTTTTCATAAATAAGAAAATCAGAATACTTGAGAAAAACGTGATTCGTTCAGGTAGGGAAGCTAATTTTGTTGTAGAAGTTCAAAGTGATTTAATGCCGCAAAAATATTTTGTTAAAGCGTTGAAGAAAAAAACTATCAGCGAAAAAGACTTGGGAATGGCATGGTTTGAATTCAGAAACAAAAAAATGCCGCTAATATACATTAGTGACGGCAACTTATCTAAAAAAGCTAAAGAATTCTTGAATAAAGAATTAGGAGAAAATTTAAAATTTGTAAAAGTAAAATTATAATTCTATGAAAACTCGAACTGAAAAAAAAGAAGATTATGAAACAATAACACAAGTTAATAACAAAGCTTTTGAAAGAAAGGAAGAAGGAATTCTAATAAACGAATTAAGAAAAAGAAGGGAATATAAATCAGAACTATCACTTGTCGCAATAAAAAAAAATAAAATAGTCGGACACTTACTACTCTTTCCAATTTTCATAGAAACAAATAGTTCAAGAATTAAAACACTTTCTCTTGGACCCATTGCTGTACTTCCAGAATACCAAAAGCAAGGAGTGGGAAAATCATTAGTGAAAGAAGGAATTGAAAAAGCAATAAAACACGGTTTCAAATCAATAGTAGTAATTGGACATCCCAAATATTACCCTAAATTCGGCTTTAAACGTGCTACAAATTATAAAGTTAAAATGCCTAAAAAATACGAAAACAAGATTGATAATCCTAATGCATTCATGATTTTAAAACTTGAAAAAAATTCTCTAAAAAACATTGAAGGAACATTAGTATTTCCAGAAGAATTTGATGATGCTATGTAAATTAAATAATCTTTAATATTTTCAAACGTTGATTTAAAGATGTTTATGATAGACATGAGCTCTAATAGCGGGGGAAAGATTTGAACTTCCGACCTTCGGGTTATGAGCCCGACGAGCACTCCAGGCTGCTCTACCCCGCTGTAACTAAAAAGATGAGAAATTGGTTTTTAAAGGTTTTTATTCACTATTCCGCGAGCTGCAATAATACCCGTGCAAGCAGCACCTACAATATTACCGCTAACACCAGCGCCATCACCTGCAACGAACAAACAACCAACACTTGTTTCAAGAAATTTATCAGTCTTAATTTTCGCACTTGTGAGCTTAACCTCCGGAGCGTATAACAAGGTTGAATCACTTGCCACACCAGGAATAACCTTATCCAACTTATCAAGCGCCTCTAACAAATTACTCACAGCACGGGAAGGAAGAGCCATAGAAATATCACCAGGCGTAACCTGCCTCAAAGTTGGAATAACATAACTCTTACTAATCCTACTCCACGTACTACGCCTACCCTTTCTTAAATCACCCAATCTCT
The DNA here is from genome assembly GCA_018220985.1 of Nanobdellota archaeon. Taxonomy (GTDB): domain Archaea; phylum Nanobdellota; class Nanobdellia; order PEZQ01; family PEZQ01; genus JAAOXS01. Next base: position 13,924 of record JAAOXS010000007.1, on the reverse strand, counting down.
GAATAATAGGTTTACCACCACCAATATTGGTTGTCAGCATAGCAATACTTTTACCATAACTAATCGTGTTCTCAACAGGCTCTGTTAAAGCCACTTTGTAAACTAAAGCAAAATTGGAATTCTCACTAGGCACATCGCTCGTGCTATGACCATTAACGCAAACAAAATTTTCGTAATCCTCAATAGAAACATAACCATACGGACAAGTGCAATAGGTTCTAACCACGTCATCAGTTTTGGAAGTTGTAACATAAAAAAAAGGCTCCCATAAAATGTCACTCACTGACTTAAGAATACTTGAAGGAAACTCAACTCTAACACCCACCCAAATAGGTTGATAAGACTTATCTAAACCAAAATTTTTAATAAGCTTGCTGAAAAAATTGAAACCGAACCTTCCAGCGCAAACAATAACGAAATCAGCATCAATAACTCTCTTATCAGTTCTAACACCTAATACTTTTTTATTTTTAACAAGAACTTCTTCAACACTTTCTTCAAGCAAAAAATTAACACCATTACCAACAAGTTTTTTTTCAAAATCGCTTATTAACCTTGGTAAAATATCACTACCAATATGCCTGATTTTTTTAACTTTTAACTCCACACCATGTTCATTACACTTCTTTTTCAGCAAATCAACTTTATTATTATCTTTAGGGTAAACATCATTATTCATTCCCATTTTTAAAAAAATTTTTTCAACATTAACTAATAATTCATCAACTTGCTCATGACTTAAAAAATCGTAAAGCGTTGCTAAAGAAAGCGACGGAGTGAAATTTAGTTTTCCATCACTAAACAATCCAGCTCCGCCAACACCACACATGACATCAGAACGCTTTCTTGAAAGAACGCTTTTACCCTTATCAATTACGAAAACTTTCAAATCGTCATGCTTACTTAATTCGTAAGCAGCAAATAACCCTGCAGGACCTGCCCCAACAATCACAACTTTTTTCAAAACAAATTATTACCAAAAAAAAACGAGTAATAAATGTTATTGTAATTCAAGAATGATTATAAACCAAATTTAACGAGCACCGCCACCGCCACCACCACTTCCACCACCAAAACCTCCGCCACCAAAACCACCACTAAAACCACTACTTGAAGAACTGCGCATTCCAGAAGCCCAAGCTAAATGAAATGCGAAATAAAACGAAGGATGTGCAACAATAGGGTCAAAATCTGTTCTAATATTCATTAACTTCATAGCTTTCAAAACAGTTTTAGCCTCACCTAAAGCAATAGCGTAAACCAAATAATAATCCCATAATTTAATTGATTCAGGAGGATATTTTTTAATCATACTATAATCACCTATAAATTTTTTGAAAGCAGACCATTGCTTGTAAAACAAAGTTCCTTTCTTAGTACGCTTACCAAAAATTACGGGACCAATGCTTAAATTCAATAAAAGAAGAAAACCGCAAATACCCACCACTAAAAAAAATAAAGGTGAAACATTAATAGCAGGATAAGAATAAACTGATTTCTCAAAAAATAAGAATACGCCAGCTGAAACAAGTGCGCAAACAATCATTGCAACAAATAAAATAATATTACCCTTTTTTACGTAATAATCATCAACACTTGCTTCAGTCATCACACGAGATTTCCAAACCTCAAAAATTTTGCTTAACTCCAAAGCACCGCTTGATGATTTCACGTGGTTTAAAAAAACACTCCAAGCAAGTTTATTATTAGTGCTTAATGATTTCAAATATTCCAAAATTTTTTTCTCCTGTGAAGACAATTTTTGTTTCGAATTTTTAAAATAGAAAACGAAATCCTCTTTAACTGTTGAGCCTAAAAACTTTTTTTCAACACGTTTGATAGTATTAATTTTAGCATAACCCTTTCTAATAAGGTCAAATATTGTTGCAATAAAACCATTCTCATTTGGAACACCACCATGGCCCATTTTCATAAGTGCATTAACAATTGCAGGAGAATCCTTTGTAGGAGGCTCGTTCTCGTACGTTTTAAAATAACTAACTTTAGGCTCCACACCGTATTTGAAGTAAACAAGAATTGCTATAAAAATTGGAATAATCAAAAAAATGAAATACATTTTTGAAATCAGAAAAAAAAGTAAATTCAAGTTTTGTTGATTACTCATTTCAGAAATTGTTAAATCAACTATTTCACCTTCACGCGCCAAATAATATTCTCCCTCATAAATAGGAAATAAAGCTCTGAATTCCAACCACTGGTTTTCAGGAATATTTCTTAAAGTTATTACTTTAGAATTTTTAAAATCAACAATTGAAAAACTAACACCGTAAAACGGTTTCAACCAAAAATTTTCTGGAATCTTATTTTCAGGAAAAGTTATGCGAGCAGTAAGAGAATTAACACTTTTCCAACCATCACCCCAAAACCGAAAATTTATTTCAGAAGCGTCATCATACTTTCTAACAACATTAGATAAAGAATAATTATAAGTAACAATTTCCTCCCTATCACATAAAGGTTCTGAAAAAATAACTCTCGCCTGAAAAACGTTATTACTATCATAACCAGTTCTTAACACGGACTCTGATTGTGATGCTTTATCAAAAAAAACAATTGATTCACTCTGATAAAGAGGAATATACCTATACATTTCTGAATAACAACCTTCAAAAGAATAAGTTAACTGCTCGTAAACGCGTACCAAACCATTTTCTTCAATTAATAAATCAACATTAACATTTGTAATCTCATAATTTTTTGAAAAAGCCGAACTAAAAAAAACAAAAAAAACAAAAAAAAATAATCCTAAACGTTTCATCTTATCATTTTTTTATTCTAAAAATGGACTTCAGGTTTTTTCGCTTCCTCTGCATTAATGGTAAAAGAATCCTTTGCTCTGAAACCGAATAATCTTGCAAAAACGTTTGTTGGAAACATTTGCACTTTATTATTGTACGATAAAACAGTATCATTATAAAACTGTCTTGCGTACGCTATTTTATCCTCTGTTTCAGATAATTCATTTTGCAAATTCACAAAATTCTCATTCGCTTGAAGTTTAGGGTAATTCTCAGCAACTGCGAAAAGAGTTTTAAGCGCGCCGGTTAAAGCATTATTCGCTTTCATTTTTCCAGCAACACCATCCGAACTAATCATACTCGTACGAGCTTTTGTAACATTCTCAAAAACAGACTTTTCATGCTTAGCATAACCCTTAACTGTTTCAACAAGATTTGGTATCAAATCAATTCTTCTTTTTAATTGCACATTAATTTGCCCTAAAGAATTCTTAATCCTATTATCCAAAACGACAAAAGAATTGTAAGCCCAAATAACAAACCCAACTAATGCGAAAAAAACAACTACTCCAATTATTAAAACCGTTATTGGTTCCATAACAAAAAAATAATTGTTATTCAAATTTAAACCTTTTTCTAAGCTACAGCCTGAACCTTAGAAAATAAAAGAGTTGGAGCCATTATCGCACTTTTTTGCTTATAATCATTACCAACCAATTCTAAATCATTTAATAATTCAAAAAAATTACCTGCAATCATAACATTCTTAACAGGAACTAAATCACCATTTTTTACGATAAACGCTTTTGTAGCCTCATTACTAAAATCTCCTGAAATAGCATTAATCATGTGCGCGCCACCAATCTCTTTAACAAGCAAAGCGCCTTCCGCCTGACTTAACATGTCCTCATAACTAATTGAACCCTTTTTCACAACAAGATTTGAAGGTGAAATACTTGGTCTTGAATTAATTGAACTGCAATTCCCATTAGTTCCTTCACCCCTAACCAAATTCGTATAATTATCCTGAAGAAAATCAGTTACAACACCTTTAGAAATCAACGTTTTCTTAACTGACAATGCGCCTTCAGAATCGTAAATTCTTGAACCTAAACCATAATCCAAAACAGGATTATCAATTATTGTTAATTTATCACTAAAAACGTGTTCGCCTAATTTACCTGCGAGAAAAGATTTTTTCTTGAAAACAGAATAACCATTAACAGCGTTAAACAAAACACTCTCTGAAAGGGAATTAAAAGCATCATAACACAAAATCATAGGAGTCGAACCGCTTTTAATTTTAACAGGATTCTGACTGGATAAACAATTACTAACCGCATTTTCAGCAATGCTCAAGAAATCAGGCTTTCTCGTAAAAACTTGAGCCTCATCACCTGAAAACTTATTTTTAACAACGCTAATCCCACCAGAAACAATGTGAATCTCCTCATTAAACGCGCAACCTTCAGAATTCATGAAAAAAGTTTTACCAACGCTTTTTGAAGAACTTAACATTTGAACATTAACACCTTTTTCTTCACTGAAAGAAATCATTGCATTAGCATCATTCCACAAATCTTCAGCAGTGTAATCTTTTACATTATTATCAAATAATTTAACAAGTTTATTTGACTTCTTTATTATAGGCAAGCATTGAAATTGTTTGTCTGGAACAGACACTTTAGCAAATTTTTTCGCTTCATTTAAACAATTAATAGCATGATTAATGTGAGATGTTGAACTTACACCCGCACGCCCATCTGGAAAAGTAACTCTAACAGTAAGGGAATCACCATCAAAAATTTGAGGGTATAACAATTTTTTTTTCTCAAAAACAAGAGCCTCACCTGAAGAGCATGATATTTCTGCTTCTACGAAAACGTTCTTTGATTGATTAACCACTTTTCTAAGAATCTCTTCCACCAACCAACACCTCATCAATTCTTGTCCAAGGCATAACTTCACTAACTGGAACGTGCTGACCTGCTTTACCGCAAACACCACCATCAGTTAATTCTACCTTTTTTGAAACACCACTAATACAGTGCATTGTTTTTTCAATATTACCAGAAATAGTAACATCACGCAAAGGAGTTGTTATTTCACCATTCTCAATCATGAACGCCTCTGAAGCTGCGAAAATAAACTTACCTTCAGTAGGGTTAACCTCACCGCCCTTAAATCCTTTAACAAGAACACCACGCTTAACACCACTAAACAACTCACTTTCATTAAAACTACCACTCTTAACTTTCAGCGTTGTCATTCTAGGAATTGGAAAGTTCGAAGCAGACATTGCACGACCATTACCCGTCGGCTCAACATTCATAATCGAAGCAGTGTGCAACGAATGCAAATAACCTTTTAAAACACCCTTATCAATTAAAACAGCCTCTTTCTTCTTCACACCCTCATCATCAAAAACAACTCTTCCGAAAGAATTCTTAGGACCTGAATAATCCGAAAACGTGATTAAATCAGAAGCAACTTTTTCACCTACTTTACCTTTAAGAACTGAAGCATTCATTAAAACCTCATCAGCCTCACAAGCATGACCAACAGCTTCATGAAAGAAAAGACCAGTCATGTTCGCATCACAAACCACAGGCAACCTTTTTGGCGGAGCGTGTTTAGCATGCAATAATCTTATAACTCTCTCACCCACTTTTGAAGCGAGCTTTAATAAATCTTCATCGTACAACACTTCTAAACCACCAGTCACGTAATTCCTTTCAAAAGCTTGCTGTAAACAACCATTCTTAACAGCTATTCCTTTAGTAAAATAACGCGTAAACAATGATTCGCCATTAATTTGAGCGCCTGAACTATTAACAATTTCTAAATCATTTTTGTTATAAGCAATGTATGTTTGAGCAGTGCTAATCTCTTTCGAATAATTTTTTATTTCAGAATTCAACTCTTTAAGAATACTAATCTTTTTTTCAATACTCTCATTAAAAGGATTTATCTTAAAACTTGATTTAAATTTCGCGCTATCAAAAATTTTTGGAAGCGAACCAATTTTAACACCTTTAATTTTTGAAATCTTCAAAGCTTGCTTGAACAAATTATTCAAATCAAGCTTGTTAGAAGAAACAAAAGCCCACGAACCATTTTTAACAACTCTTAAACCAACTGAAAACGCATCACTAACATTAAGCGCGTTCACTGTTTCATCATCAACACTCACTATTTCAACCTTATTTTTAAGAACTCTTAAATCCCAATAATCAAAATTATCAGCTAAAACAGGTATGTTCATTTCATTTTTTTTGCAATACGCTTACCATCAACAAGTGCGTTTTCAACAACCTCTTCAATTCGCTTAACTGGAATAATCTTAATTTTTTTAAGAAGCTTGCCATCTAAAACAACATCTTTCAAATTGATTTTAGGAATTAAAACTGTTTTATAACCAGCATCAACAGCTGCTTCAATCTTACTATTAATGCCTCCAACAGGTAGCACGTCACCTGAAATTGATAAACTGCCAGTCATTGCAACATCCTGCTTAACAGGCACTTTCTCCAAAGCACTAATCAAAGCAGTTGCAATAGTGATAGAAGCGCTGTCACCTTCCACACCCTCATAAGTTTGCAAAAACTGGATGTGAATATCATAATTTTCCAAATTCTTAGAAGAATAATTCTTGATAATTGCACTGACATTCTTAACAGCTTCTTTCGCAATTTTACCAAGCTTACCTGTAGCGATTATTTTAGTTTCACCCTTGGAAAGTGCAGGTGCGAACACTGCTTCAATAGGTAAGACAATACCAGAATGACTATCCTCACCACCCATAACAGCTAAACCATTAACTTTTCCAATAGCCTCACCTTTATTAAGAATGATTTGATACTCTTTTTTATCATCAGTAATTCGCGAAGTTATTTGCTGTTCAAGAGTTCTTGCATAATGCTTCGCGTTAAGAACATCCTCACGCTTAACGAATTTATGATTCTGCTCATTAGCGATATCGCCAGCAACCCTAACCAAACCACCTAAATCACGAAGTTTAAGAGTTAAAAAACCCTTTCTACCCGCCCTAAGTTTTGCTTCACGTATTATTTCATCAACAGCAGGTTTAGTGAAATGAGGAATTTTCTTATCCTTAAAAACTTCCTGAGCAACGAATAAAGCAATTTCAAAACGATTTTCGGACGTGTCAGAGATTTTATCATTCATGTAAATCTCATAACCGTAACCTCTAATTCTTGAACGTAAAGCAGGATTCATCTTACGAATTGTTTCAATATTACCCGCTGCAACAAGCAAGAAATCACTTGGCACAGGTTCCGTCTGAACCATTGCACCAGAAGAACGTTCACTACGACCAGTTATTGCCATTTTCTTCTCCTGCATAGAAGTAAGCAAATCAATCTGCATAGCGGGCTTGAGAGTTGCAACTTCATCAACAAATAAAACACCTTTGTGAGCTTTATGAATAGCACCTGAAACAACCAACTCGTGAGCGGGAGTTCCTAAACCACCACTTTGAAAAGGGTCGTGTTTAACATCTCCCAGTAACGCACCTTCATGACTACTAGTAGCATCAATGAAAGGAGCGTGTTTCTTATCAGAATTATCAACAATCACTTTCGGTGCTAAAACTTTAACCCGCTGCTTTTTCAAATTATAAGAAACAATGTAAACTACAAACATTATTAACATTGCTAAAGTAACAAGAGTGCCCGTAATCCTATTCGCAGCAACAAGAACATCAGCCTCATTACTACTCAAAAAATCAAAAGCTAAACTGACAAGGTTAATTAAAACAATAAAGCCTATGAAAAAAAGAAAAGTCTTATCACCACCACCAGCTAATTCTTTTATCTTATCCCTTGAACGAATTTTATTACCTTGACCTGCTGGAACTGTTTTAATTAAAGGCTTATCCTCATCACGAGGATTATGCACGCTAAGCGTGTCAACTAAAGATTCTTTAGGAATTGACTGTGCAAGAGCTTGACCAAGCATTGATTTACCAGTACCTGGCTTGCCAATTAATAAAATATTACGCCTTTGCTTAGCTGCTTTCTTAATTATTTCAACAGCCTCTTCCTGACCAATAACTTGGTTTATCAAGTTCTTGTTAACAATAATTTCTTCAGTTGTTTTAAAAGACTTTTTAGGCATTATTTAAATGTAAAAGGGTTAAGGGTTAAAATAGTTTTAGGAAGAAAGTTTATTACTAATTTTACGCGCAAGAATTGGAACTACCAATAGCGAAAAAATACTTGCTAAAAGAATTGAGAAACGCATTGACACAACTTCCGTGAATAAACCAAAAATTGGCGCGAAAAAAATGAAAACACCACTATTAATAAGTGAGCCGAGAGAATTTATGGTAGCCCGTTTTTGAGATGGAATAAACTTGTTCTGATAAACCAACCAAACTGGAACAAACATGCCAGCAAAAAAAGCTAGAATTATAGAAGATAATAAGAAAAGCAAAGGCGTGAAAGAAATTGCAAGAATAGCATAAGAAAAAGCTATTCCATAAATCACTATGAAAGCAAAATTTTTAGCTTTAAACCTTTTTTCCAAAGAACACCCAACTCTACCACCCAACGCTTGGAAGATTGCTAAAATTGCGAAAATAAAACCGAACTGTGCAATACCAAAACCAACATCCCTCATCAAAGGCTGCATGTAAACAAGAATTATAATCATCAAATTTCCAAGAACAGCAGTCATACCCATGATAAGTAACAAAGGATCACGATTCAGAACATATTTTATTGTTTTTCTCAAATTATGACTTTCCTTTATAATAGTTGTTTTTTTCTGCTTGTAAGCAGGTTCCTTAATAATAAATGAAATGAATAAAGCTACAAACCCTAAAAACACCATTATAACAAAATTATACCTATAACTAAATTGTGCTATAATTCCTCCAAGAATTGTTGCAACACCTAAAGCAACTGCTTTAAAAATGTTCGCGTACGAAAAAAACTTTGGAAGATTCTTCACACCCGCCTGATTTAACGAATCATAAATTATAGCAGTAAGAGCACCACTAAAAAAAACAATTGCGAAAGCGCTAACTGAAAGCGCTAAAAAAAAACTAACAAACGACGATGCGAAAATCATTAAAACACCTGCAAAAATGTACATTAAAGAACCGAAAATTATTGACGATTTCCTACCATAAACGTCAGCGAAAATCCCCGTAGGTATTTCAAGTAAAATTATTATAATTGAACCAATACCTTGAAGAAGAAGTATTTGAGAAATACTAATACCATTATCTTTAAGAAACACTATAAGAGTTGAAGCCGCAAAATTAGCTAAAATTAAAGCATCAATTATAACTAACAAAATAGCATTCGTTTTATAATTCATAAAACTAGCATGGTCAGTAGTTAAATAAAAGTTTATTCTTCAACTCTTTCCATTTCAATAGCTGTTCTCTCTCCAACACTTGGAATAACAGCACTTGAAATTATCATTATATTACCAACTGCCCTAACCTGCTGATGTGGAACTATAACTCCTCTCGCACCCCTAAGAACTTTGAAAATAGGGCTTTGCTCTGTTGCAATTATTTTCCAACCCGTAACCTTATTCTTTTCAAGAATTGCGTCATCAATTTGCCCGAAATAATCACCTGAATCAGTGTATACTTGGACATTCCACATCTCACTAATAACTTTTGTTTGAATCATAATAGAATAGAAAACATTGTTTTATTAATTAATTTTTCTCTTCTTTAAACTTGCTTTCAAAATCACGTTTTAAAATGTTAAAATACTTAAAAAATTTTGGAGTTAAACGAATCATCTTAGTATTCCCAAACTGCTCTGTTTCAACAAGTTTATTTTCTAAAAGCTCAGTTATGTGCGAATAACTCTTATTACCTCTTGCCTGAATTATTGTTGACTGCTTAACAGGACTCTTATACGCAATCATAGCCAAAGTTTTTAACACAGGACTTGAAAATTCAGCCTCAATAAAATTTTTAATAAAACTAATATACTCATCTTTCACGCTTAACGAAACATGCGTACCAGTTCTCCTAATTTTAAGAGCTGAATCTTTCTCCTCAAAATACTTTTTTAACTCATCAACAAGAATGTCAAGCTGCCGCTCATTAAAACTAAAAGCCCTCTGCAACCGCTGTCTTGAAACAACACCCTCACTTGCGAATAGTAAAGCTTCCAAAAACTTTAATTTCTTAGATGAAACACCATTCAATTCAAATCACCCTCCAAAAGTTCAACACTTATATCCCCAAAAACTTCTTCCTGAGTTAAAGAAACCTTACTCTTATTACTTAAATGAAGTAAAGGAAGAAAAGTCCAAACAATATCCTCACGAGATTTTGAAGGAATAAGTTTTGAAAAAAGAATCTTCTTAATTTTTAACTGGGAAAGAGACTGTTTAATCTTTAAAAAAAGAGAAGAAATTTTATCACCAATATTAATATCCTTAAATTTTAATTTAAACTCCTCTCTCTTCTTAAGCTCTTTCAATTTTTGACGTCTATGCTCCTTACGGTCCTTAACAACTAAAGCAGCGTCCAAAGCAGACATTAACTCCTGCAAAGTAACTTTACGAGTTTTAGGTAAAGGAACATTAATGTCAAGCTCGCTGTAATCAATTTCAACCCCGTCTAATAAAGCAGTTCTCTCAATAATTTCTTCCTCTTTATCTTCAACAAAAACGAACTCGCTACTCTTAAGACGTAAAAGAATAGACGCTATTAATAACACCTTACCCGAAAAACGAAAATTCAAATTCTTCATTTCCCTAATGCGAGAAATGTAACCTGAAGTGAGTTTTGAAACATTAATATTCCAAGGATTAATACCTTCCTCGCGAACAACATCAATTATCATATGCTCCCAAGTAAGCTTATCATCCATTATTAAAGAGTAAATCTTATCCATTCCCAAAAAAAATAAAACAAGAAGATAAGATAAAATTATCCCCTTAACCAAAGTAAGATTTCACGTCTTCCGCAGTGTACGATTGTTTGAAACGCTTTTCAAAATCCTTGTAAAACTCCAAACTATTCTTAGAAATTGAAGGTCTTACTTGTTTGAAAGCGTTTTCGAAATGCTCTTTAGTAACTGCAACAGCTTTCTTATTCTTCCTAAGCGCAGTCATACCAGCTTCCCTTACAATTGCTTCAACATCAGCACCACTATACCCCTCTGTTTTTTCAGCGAATTTATTGAAAGTCATATTCTTCAAAGGCATTTTCTTAGTATGAACTTCAAAAATTTTTTTACGAGCAACAATGTCTGGCGGAGTTACTAAAATCAATTTATCAAATCTGCCAGGCCTAAGTAAACCTTCATCAATCATGTCCGGCCTGTTAGTTGCAGCAATGACTATGACTTCACTTAATTCTTCTAAACCATCCATTTCAGTTAATATTTGGTTAACAACTCTTTCCGCAACTTTAGGACCTGTTTCCATACCACGCCTACTGGCTATCGCATCAATTTCATCAAAGAAAATGATTGAAGGCGCGACTTGACGAGCTTTTCTGAAAATCTCTCTAATAGCTTTTTCGCTCTCACCTACCCACTTGCTAATAAGTTCAGGTCCTTTAACACTAATAAAATTCGCTTCACTTTCATTAGCAACCGCCTTAGCGAGCAAAGTCTTACCGCAACCAGGCGGACCGTAAAGAAGTATTCCTTTAGGAGGTTTAATACCTATTTTCTTAAAACTATTTGGATATTTAAGAGGCCATTCAACACTCTCTTTTAAGTCTGATTTAATCTCTTCAAGACCGCCAACATCATCCCATTTAATGTTAGGGATTTCAATCATAACTTCACGCATAGCTGAGGGTTGCACAACTTTCAAAGCACCTTTAAAATCGGTATCTGTAACTTGAATTTTCATAAGGATTTCATTGGAAATCTCCTCATCCCCATCACTTTCCGCTTGCTTTATTTCAGGTAGGTAACGTCTTAATGCAAGCATTGCAGCTTCCTTACAAACAGCTTCTATATCAGCACCGACGAATCCGTGCGTTATTTTAGAAAGTTGTTTTATATCAACATCATTTGCTAAAGGCATACTTCGTGTATGAATCTTAAAAATTTCTAAACGACCAATCCTATCAGGAACGCCAATTTCTATTTCACGATCAAACCTGCCAGGACGCCTTAACGCAGGGTCAATAGCGTTCTCACGATTAGTTGCAGCAATAACAATAACTTTACCCCTGCTCTCCAAACCATCCATTGAAGCAAGTAATTGAGCAACAACACGTCTTTCAACTTCACCAGTCGCTTCTGAACGCTTAGGAGCTATACTGTCAATTTCGTCAATGAAAATAATTGAAGGCGCGTTTTCAGCAGCGTCTTTGAAAACGTTTCTTAACTTTTTCTCAGCCTCACCGACCCACTTACTCATAACTTCAGGACCGTTAATGTTAATGAAATGAGCTTCACTTTCATTAGCAACAGCCTTAGCCAGTAATGTTTTACCAGTACCAGGAGGACCGTATAATAAAACGCCAGTTGGAGCTGAAATACCAAGTCGTGCAAATAGTTCAGGATGTTTTAAAGGTATTTCCACCATCTCCCTGACTTTTGTTATTTCTTTTCTGATTCCGCCAATATCCTCATAAGTTATTCCGGGAATACTATCCTCGTCAATTTCAACTGCTTCAGATTTAACAATGAGCTTTGTGTTTTCAGTTACAATAACAGTTTCTTTAGGCATTGTTGAAACAACAACAAATTTAATATTAGCTAACGCACCCAAACCCATACCCATACCCTGCATGTCATCATTCAACATTCTGAAAACTTCTTCAATAGGGTTTCTCATAGTCATTTGACTTCTACGCTTATAGCCACCACGTAAAGTAGTGACATCACCTTTAGAAAGTGGTCTGCCAATAAGAGCACGATTAAGAGAGTCAGAAGGACCCATAATTTTAACGCCCTGCTGTATTGGTGCTATAATCACTCTTTTCGCTTCTTTCGGATTTGAAATGTGGAGTTTTACAAGCTCACCTAAAGAAGTTCCAGCATTATGCCTTGCTAAACCATCCATTCGAATAATGTTAATACCAACATCACGAGGGTAAGCTCTGGCACATATTGCCACAGTTTTTTTATCATGACCTTCAATTTCAACAAAGTCACCAGGATTAACATTTAATTCCTTAAGAGCTTGTGAATCAATTCGTACAATACCCCTATCAACATCATCCTGATGCGCTTCAGCGACTTTTAGTTTAATTTCATCAATTTTACTCATTTCTTCTCACCGTAACAGTTGTTATAATAATTTGTTTTTTGATAACTGGCTTCTTAACTCTACCAACACATTCAAAACAGATTAAATCCATTTCAGAAAGTTTACGTAAATCATTCCAAACATTCTTAACATCACGTTCTAATAACTCTGCCAAATCACGAATAGATGAAGGTTCAGAAATATGAATCTCCCTAAATAACTCTATTCTTTTAGGCGTAAACGCTTCAAGCAAAGCAAAACTTTCCTCAAACATACTGTTGGTGTAAAACACCAACATATTTAAAATTTTTGGTGTGCAAAGTTTTAATTAACCGCTTCGTTTAGTATTATATTCATGAAAACAGAGCTTTGTGCTGATGCCATCAACAAAAAAGGCAAAGTTAGAATTGCAGGCTGGGCTGAAAATATTCGCTCAATAGGTAAAATTAAATTCATATCAATTAGAGACATTTCAGGAAACATTCAAATCACACTTGTTAAAGGAAAAATTAGTGAAGAATTATTCAACAAAGTTGATGAAATAACTAAAGAATCCGTTTTACTTGTTGAAGGAGTTTTAAAAAATAATAAAATAGCGCCAGGCGGAAAAGAAATAATACCTTCAAAAATAGAAATAATAAGTAAATCAGCTCAACCAGTCCCACTAAACATCAGCGGCAAAATTGAAAGCGACTTAAGCTCACGATTGAACTGGCGTTTCCTTGATTTACGCATGCCAAAAAACATGGCAGTGTTCAAAATTCAAAATGTGATATCAAACTCTTTTAGAGAGCACTTCTTCAAAAAAGAGTTTATAGAAATCCAACCACCTTGCGTGATTAGTTCAGCAAGTGAAGGCGGCGCTGACTTGTACGAAATCAAATATTTCGAAAAAAAAGCTTACTTAGCGCAAAGCCCTCAATTGTACAAGCAAATGTGCATAGCCGCAG
>JAAOXS010000024.1 GCA_018220985.1 Nanobdellota archaeon | reverse complement strand
TTAAAAATCAATAATTGGGAAGGATTAATGATTATTTCAACAATCTTCCTTGCAATACTCTTAACAATGGGAATACTAAGAAGTAAAACTTCGTTTTTCAGGAATAACCTTAATTTTTTAGGCGTGGCAGGGCACATGTTTGACGCAACGGCAACTTTTGTCACACTTGACTTATTCTCACACTTAGGGTACTGGGAGCAACACCCAATACCCAGATTAATAGGGACTGCAGGTGGAACGTTCTTATGGTTTTATCTTTTAAAACTAATAGTAATCGCTGTTCTCTATTACATAGATAAAGACGTGAAAGATGAAAACATGAAAAAAATATTGAAGTTTGCAGTTATTGTTTTAGGATTCGCACCAGGCCTAAGAGACACGTTAAGACTTACAATGCTCGTTTAAAATTTTTTAAAATAAATCAACAAAAATAGTGTAAGGATTAAACCAACAAGAACCATTGTAGAAGAATAAACGACTTCACGTTTTTCAATTAGGAAGGGGATTTCAAAAAAAATTGTTTCAAAAAAATTGTTGTAAACAACGTCGCCACTAACGAAAACGTTCCTAACAAACCATAAGTGTTCAGGTACTTCAACAAGACTGTGAACAAGTTTTGACAATTCACTTCTCACAAAAGAATCGTTAAAAGAATTTAAAGTAATGTTAACAATAACACCATCATCAAAAATTTTAATCGAACTATTATTATTCAAAATAAACAAGTAAGGCTTACCAACAAGAATTTGAGAATCATTATCATAATATAAAACGTACTTTTCAGAAACGTTCGACTCCATCAAAAACAATTTTGAATTATTCAACTTCAAACCAATAACTTGCGTGCTTGAATTTATTGTATTAGAAAAAGCTTGATTAATGTTAAAATCTAAAGAAACCTTCGCGTCAAAAAAATTTTTGAAAAATGAATTAGCAAAAATTTGCGCGTCAACAATGTGAGAAGCAGGAGACTTATTAACACACGAAATACTTGAATTAACTAATAAAACATTTTGACTGCCAATTACTAACATTGAAAAATTATAATCAATCATCTCTTTTGAAAAATTAGCAAAAATAACATTTTCACCTAAAAAAGAACAATTATTTTCAGAACAAGTTATTAAACGAAAAATTTCGTTCACGTTCAAACCAATACTTGCAGAACCCTCATAATTAACAAACAATTCCTCACCAAAATATTCAGCTTTACCCAAAAAATTTTTGGAAACATTTCTTAAAACAGAAATTTTAGGTTTTAAATAAACCTTACAAGTTGAGGAATCATTCCAAAAAAGTTTTTCACCAGTGAA
Source organism: Nanobdellota archaeon (assembly GCA_018220985.1). GTDB lineage: Archaea > Nanobdellota > Nanobdellia > PEZQ01 > PEZQ01 > JAAOXS01. Next base: position 9,178 of record JAAOXS010000024.1, on the reverse strand, counting down.
AGAGTCTAAAAGTAAGAAACTTGAAAAACAATTAACACCAGAATACTCAACGAAAATCCATAACAAAACATCATTAGAATTGTTCAATTCAAAATCAATAATTTTTGCAAGCAAAAAATCACTAAGAACACTTGATTCATTAGACACGAAATAATTATTAAAATCATAATAATCATAACCTTCAAAAAAAGTTGTTGAAGAACTATTCGCTTTAAAAAAAAAAGAAATGCCAACAGGATAAGATTCATTTAATTTAGTGAGAAAACTACCATTAACAAACTCTTCATTTTCATCAAACCAACAGTGCAAATTGGAAACGTTAAAAAAATTGTGAAAAACAAAAGACTCATTCCAATTCAACAATTCCGCTTTCAAGTTTTCAACAAGCAATTCAACATCGTCAATCTCGCATGATTCAAAAGCGAAAGCACCACTAAACAAGAAAAACAATAAAAAAACAATCCACCTCATAAATACAATTTACTAAACAATAATATATAAAACGTATACAAAACTAGATTATAACACGAAATAATCCCCTTTCCGTTTCTGCTCCTTATCCTTAACACTTCCTAACTTATTAGCACGAGGACGATTAGTTTCAGGGTCTTTTCTGAAAGTGATTTTCAAACCCTTCAAAAAATTGTTCATACCATCATCCACGCTGAAAGGACCGTTAGACACGCCACCAACACTTGGCTCACCTGAAAAAACGATTATGCTATCGCTCACGTAAGTAATAAATAATAAATCATGATCAATAATTACAACAGTCTTACCATTAAGTTTCAAAACACTCTGAACCAAACGACTAATATTAACTCTCTGCTCAACATCCAAATAAGCTGAAGGCTCGTCAAGCAAATAAATATCCTCTTCCCTTGCAATACATGCAGTAATATTAATTATTTGCAATTCACCTCCAGATAATTCACTAACCTTTTTTTCCATAATACTGTCAAAACCAAGTTTCCTACGCGCGGTTAAAAATTCATCACTCGCAGTATCACAATTTTTTTTCAAAAAATCAAAAACTGTTTCTTCAGATTGCGTTAAGTATTGCGGTTTATAACTGATTTTGAGCTTAGAATTCAAACCATTTTTTGACGCTTTAATTTTTCCAGCGAGAATGTTCATGAAAGTTGTTTTACCCGTAGCATTCGGACCGACAACACCAATAACTTCCTCAGCCCTAATCTTGCCAGGATTAATTAATAACTTAAATTTAGAATAATTCTTCTCCAACTCACCCCACTCAATCACACTATTACCAAATTGTTTTTTCAAAGCCTTACGCTGGGCAAACTTGATTTCAGAATTTCTGAAACGCACATTCTCCTCGCGTAAAAAACCCTTTAAATAACTATTAATCCCATTTTTAGCCTTTATTTGTTTAGAAACAATACCGTAAACACTTTTTTTCCCGTACAAAATGTGCAAAGAATCAATTAAATAATCTAAAGAAATTAAGTCATGTTCTATAACAACAACACCCTTACCATTTTCTGAAAGTTCTTTAATAATGTTAGAAACTTTCAAACGCTCATTCACGTCCAAATAAGACATTGGCTCGTCAAAAAAATAATAATCCGCATTCTTAACAAGAGTAGCTGCAATAGCAACTTTCTGCAACTCACCGCCAGACAATTCGGAAACATCACTATTCAAAACATTACTAATACCTAATTTCTCACAAACATCACTTAACCTGCATTCATCACCTGCTTTTTTTAGTAAAGCTCTAACTTTTCCTTTGAAAACTTTTGGAATATCATCAACGTATTGTGGCTTAAACGAAATTTTTAAAATACTGGAATACAACTCTGTGAAATATTTTTGGGTTTCAGTTCCTTTAAAGCCATTAATTATTTCCTTATCACTTGCGTTTTCACCTCCCAAGTTTGGCTTAATCTGGTTTGTTAAAATTTTTAGAATAGTGGTTTTACCAATTCCATTAGGACCAATCAAACCAACAACTTTACCCTTACTAGGCGTTGGAAAATTAAAAACTCGAAAACCATTACTACCATACTTGTGAATAGGAGAGCCTTTCATTTCAGGTAAGTTAACAACTTCAATAGCTTTGAAAGGGCATCTTTTAACGCAAATACCGCAACCAATGCACAAAACTTCATCAATAACAGATTTGTTAGACTCGTCAAGAACAACAGTATCCTCCTTACCTGAACGAACAGGAGGGCAAAAAGTGTTACACTCAAAACTACACTTATTCCTATTACACTTATCCTTATCAATAACAGCTATTCTCATAAATAATTAATTATCACCTCAAATCTTTTTAAAAGGTTTTGTTAACATCAAATAAGGAACCATTAAGAAAAAGGATTTAAAAAAACAAATACTTAAAAAAAAGTATGATTAAAGGAATAGTTTTTGACTGGAATAAAACCCTTGTTGACAGCACACCAGGGTATAATGAAACAAACATAATAAAAGCTCTAGAACAATTTGGGAAAACGTGCGATGAGAAAACTGCGAAAAACATTTGGGTTAGCAGAGAAAGAGATAACATACTTTCAAACAGTTTAGAACTAACCAGTAACGAGCAAGAAAATTTTTGGAACAAATTCAGAACATACACTAATAACAGGGAAGAGAATACTATTATTTTAGAATCAGTTAATTACTTAAAAAAATTAAATTCGAAAATTGGAATATTAACTGACGCGCCTGCAAACGTTTTTGAACAAGAATGGAATTACTTCCAAAAAAAATTGGATTTAAATTTTGATCCAATAATTATCGCGCGACCAGAGTACGGGTTTGAAAGAAAACCAAACCCTCAAGGATTAAATCATATCATAAACATTTGGGGTTTAGAAAAACATGAAATTCTCATGATTGGCAACGGCGTTGAAGACCAGAAAACAGCTGATAACGCAGGAGTAAAATTCTACTATTTTAATCCAACACAAACACCTTCAAACAAGTACAAAACATTAACGAGTTTTAAAGAATTGATTTAATCATTTGAAAATAATAATTCCTATGCCACAACACGTGAAATATTGAAATAATCGTCATCGCAATACCAAAATTAACATGCCAAAACAACAAATCCCCAACATACCAACCCCACCCAAAATTAATATTCAAAACCAACAAAACACCCAAACCAGCTGAAACCAGAAAAGTAACTAATAAAAGAACATTCCAAAACTTTCTTTTAACTGGCAAACTCACCATCTTAATTTTAAGAGAAATAAAGTAAGCAATAGATAATAATACAGTTATTATAATAAAAGGATACTTTTCATTAATTGAAAAAACATTAACCGCACTACCTTGAATTAACAGTGCATCATTTTGAATTAATGGCTCTACTTGCGAATGGTCACAAATACTATCATCATTTGTGTCAACGTATCTGCCGCACTCACCCGGATACGTGTCATTAACCAAACCAAAAGGACAATCCTCCCACGCGAAAACTAAACTCGGCAATAATAACAATAAAAACAACCAACGCATAAACTAATACTATAAACAGAATAGTTTAAAATGTTTTACTAAGTTATGAATGGCATGCTCATAGGTGTAGTAGGAAAACCCAGCGCGGGAAAAAGCACTTTTTTTAAATCAAGCACGCTCGTAAACGTAGACATAGCAGACTACCCTTTCACAACAATTAAACCAAACCACGCAGTAGCTCACGTAAGAGTAAAATGCGTTGAAAACGAGTTCAAAATTAAATGCAACCCTCAAAAAGGATTCTGCAAAAGCGGAACACGATTTGTGCCAATCGAATTATTAGACGTAGCAGGACTCGTTCCAGGAGCTCATGAAGGTAAAGGAATGGGAAACCAATTTCTTGACGACTTAAGAAAAGGCGACTGCTTAGTGCACGTGGTGGACGCGAGCGGTGGAACAAATGAGAAAGGAGAAAGAATAAAAAACGGAACACACAACCCCTGTAAAGACGTGAAATTCTTAGAAGAAGAAATTGACATGTGGTATTATAACATACTAAAACGAGCATGGTCTGGAATAAGCAAAACGAAAACGATTGAAGACGCGCCGAAAGCGTTGTACAAACAGTTCTCAGGACTTGGGGCAACAGAACCAATGGCTAAAAACGCTCCAATACCTAAAAAACCATTAAGAAATTGGGATGATGAAGAACTAAAAAGTATAGCAATTTATTTTAGGAAAAAAACCAAACCATTACTCATAGCAGCTAATAAGTCTGACATTCCTGGCGCTGACAAGAACGTGGATAAAATGAAAAAAGAATTCCCAGATTACACAATTATTCCCTGCAGTTCTGAAAGTGAAATAGCTTTACGGGAAGCTGATAAAAAAGGATTAATTAACTACGTTCCAGGAAGCAACACTTTTGAAATAGTGAAAGAAAAAGAACTGTCAGAAAAACAGGTTAGCGCACTTGAATTCATTCAAAAAAACGTTTTAGATAAGTATGGAAGCACTGGCGTGCAGGAAGTTTTGGATAAAGCAATTTTTGAATTATTAAATGTTATTGCAATTTTTCCAGGCGGCGTGAAAGGTTTCGCTGACAAACATGGAAACGTACTACCTGACTGTTTTTTACTACCTCCAAACAGCACAGCTCTTGATTTCGCTTACAAAATTCACCAAGATTTAGGTGACAAATTCATAAAAGCAATAGACGTGCGAACCAAAAGGTTATTAGGAAAAACTCACAAACTCAAACACCGCGACGTCATAGAGATAGTCAGCCAGAAATAATTACATAGTCTCAATTAAGAGAATTTATTTATATAAACAAATAAATTAAATATTTTTATGAAATTTGGCGTAAAAGAACAATTATTAAATATTTATCCTGCAATTCCTCAAGGAATAACAAACAATGAGGTTAATCATGATTTATGGTTTGGAGCATCAATAAATCACACTATAAAAAATCAATTCCCCTCAGAGATATATTTGGAAAAAGCAAAAAAACCAGGTCAAGAACAATTTTGGAAGGGCGTGCAAAATAATTCTATAGGGTGCAATCATGAAGGTGCAGGGCAAGTTGGCAGTTTCTTTATTGAATCATACTTACCTTCATTTGTTGTAACAGCATTCACAGAAGGATATTTTTATAACATGCAACAAACAACTCGGCGTGGTGTAAAAATTAACAACATCATTTGCAAAGAAGAACTGCTAAACACTGATGGAGTTAAAGAAGATTTCAACAGCAAATTCCAATTTTACAATGAAATAACACGTGAAGAAAAACAAGGTTCATTTAATAAATTAATCCAAGGATCAATGCAACAATTACCCTTATGTATTGAAAGCAGTTTTGAAGGACCAATCACGTACAGGACTTTAAGAGAATATTCTAGATGGAGAAAACTAAAACATTTACCTTTTGAAATGAAAAAATTCGGGCAATTAATTGATGAGAAATTAACAAATGTGTCAAAGTTCAGTAATACTAAAACCATGCATGAAATGGGTTTGGAAGATGTAATAAATGGTTTAAGAATTGATGAAGACCCTTCACAGTTTTACGCTGACCACACAATGCATATTCCAGAAAACATGTATTTTGAAAAAATTTGGAATTCCGGAGAAATAAATGAACTAAAAAAACAAGGCGCAAACGCAGTACTACTTCACAATTATAATCCTTTCAATTTAACACTTGATAACATACTTGAAGGAAAAATAAATCGGAATCCTGCACTACTAGCAGCTTTACCCAATTCATTTGTTGTAATCGCTTCAAAAAATAATTTAGCATCAGGAATAGATGAGAATAGGCACATGACAATAAAAAAAGTGTTTCAACCTTTCACGCACGCATTAAAAAAGGGTTATACCTTAGCGGAACCAACAGAATTAAAAGACTATAAAGCAGATGTAAAAAGTTTAAACAGATCTACTGACCAATTAATTCAAGATTTAAATGGAAAAATACCCGTAAAAGAACTTTTTCAATTATTGCCGCATAATTTTGAAGCTATAAAAATAGAAACAATTGATTATAATAGTTTATTCAATCTTTTTGAAAAAAGGGATTGTGTTAAAGTACGTGAAGGTGTTTATCAAAGAATTCAAAAAATAAAACAAGTTTTAGAACCTGTTTTTCCAGAAATTTCCAAGCAAAGACTAGCAAAAGGCGTACAATTAGGAGTATGTTACGAAAAAGTTTATGATAAAAAAGGCTGTAAAGCTTGCGGTAAAACAGTTCAGTACACTCACTGAACAAGTAATTTAACAACGTACAATTTTTCCCAAGGCATTTTCAATTCCTCCAAAACTTGAAAAGAATAACCTAACTCCCCAATCCTCTTAAAAGTCTCATCAGGACTTGAAAGAGAACACACATTCAAAAACACTTGACCGCCATCCCTCAAAAAATGCTTTGCCTCCTCCAAAAAATTGATTGTTAACTCATTACCATTAACGCCACCAGTTAAATCACGAGCAGGGTAATCCGCGTCAGGTAAGTAAGGCGGATTGAAAACCACGAAATCAAAACGCTCATGCACATTCTTAAACAAATCAGAAAAAACAAGTTTAGTCTTAACATTATTAATCTTACAATTACGCTTAGTAAGATTAAGAGCCAGCGGATTAACATCAGCGCAAGTCACATCACAACCAACAAGGGCAGCTCCAATACCGAGAATTCCAGAACCGCAACCCATATCCAAAACTTTACCCTTACAATTTTCTCGAACATGCTTTAACAATAACTCAGAATCCTCCCTCGGCTCGTACACTAAACCCTCCCAAACATCAAGTCTCACACTTATTTTGAGTTAACTAACACTTATAAACATTTTATTAAACACTCTTCTGTAAGAATGTTTTTATAAAAGACACACCATAGTATATAATACTATGATTAACAACCTCATAATTAACAGTTTAGAATTCCCACAATTAATGGAATTAAAAGAAATAGTCACTTTTTTTTGTCAAAGCATTGGCCTAAAAAAAGAAGTTGAAATAAAAGCGTTTATCACAATATTCGTAGAATCCAAATACGGAAAAGGAGTTATTCCCGAAGAAATTGCAGATAAATGTGGCATAAAAGTTAAAGAATCACAAAACCTGCTTGATAAATTCATGCAAACAGGAATTGCAAGACGCTCAAGAGACAGGTACGTAATACGTGAAAACAGTATGTCAATGACTTTAGACTCTATTTTAGATGACATATTCCTTATAAGCCGTAACTTGAAACGAGCTTGCGTGATAATTGACAGAAAAGCAACGAAAAACGCTGTTGGAAAACTTCTTGACGAATGGAAATAAATGATATTGGAAACAATAACTATTATAACCGCATTCCTTACTGGTAAGTTAATCAAAACAAAAACGTCAAAAGAAATTGAACAATGGAAAAAATTGATTAACGCAACACCATTAATTCTCTCAATAACTGTTTTGTTAATAACAATTTTTAATTATTCTAACTCATTACAATTAGGACTTATTGGAATACTAATCTCATTTTTGTTCAGGAAAAAAAATGACCACTTAGCAACACTATTTTTTGCAACAATCACAATACTAACTTACCCGAACAATCTTACAATCATTACATTGTTCATAATCTATTTCATGATTAAAGGCTCAGTCTTCAAGAAAAAAATTGTATTAGGGATTACACCAATCATTCTCGGTTTCATCGCCATATTTGCATTAAACTTTGTTAAAAACATTTCAGTAGAACAATCATTAATACTAACATCTTTATTTTGCGGAGCCATTATTGGAAGTGAATTATCAAATGTTATTAAAAATAAAAGTGAAACCAAACAGCGGAAAAAGTGAAATACACACTGAAAAAGAAAAAATAACTGCTTACTTAAAATCCACACCCGAAAACGGTAAAGCCAACAGAGAATTACTAAAATTACTACTAAAAAAGTACTCAACAGCAAAAATAGTGAAAGGGTTAAACTCGAAAAACAAAACAGTTCTTGTTCAATAAGTTTTATATTTTATCAAAAACGAATTAGTATTAATATGACAAAAATAAAACGTGCTAAGAACAAAGTTAAGAGCGCAAGTAAAAAAATAAAAACGAAAGCTGTAAGTGCAAAAGAAAGATTGGCTAAAAAGAAACGCTGGCTAGTCTTTGTACTATTACTAATAACACTATTAGTATTAATGAACATTAACAGACTTGAATTCACGTTTTTGTAAAAAAGGTTTAATGAAGTACTGGGGAGGAGTAGCATTAATAATTTTGGTTTTAGGGTGCACAAGCACTAATTTTAACAGCAGTTTTGAACACGTGGAAATAGACATAAAACAGCCAGTAAGATACACTCCAACAGGCATTAACGGATACGTTGAGAGCAATCAAGAAATTTGCGAAGATAATGGTAAAACCATCTTAATGCTTTTCGGTAAAGCAGGGAACGTGTGGACTGATGAAGCCTTACGCATCATTATGGAATCAGTTAAAGACTATTCTAAAAAAATATTTTTCGAACAATGGACAAGTAACGTTCCAGCAGATAGAGATGTCCTTTTCAAAAATTTCAACCCAACAAAAAGTTACCCAACAATCATAGTTGGCTGCAAATACGTAAAAGTTGGCAGTGGCGGAGATCATAACACTAATGTAAGAGAATTAAAACAAATACTGAGCTTAGCCACAAGTTAGAATATGAAAAAACTCGCTTACACTTTTCGAACGTGCCCAATAAAAGCAGATTTCGTTTTTGGAAAAATAAAACAAGATTTAGAAAATTTTTACGAACTAATACTAAACAAGAAACCTGACATAATAATAGGATACGGAAACGGAGAAAAAAACTGTTTTGAAAAATACGCGATTAACGTTTTTCACGGAAAAAAAATAGTAAAAAACGGCCCTGATAAATACGAATTATTCACTCCCACCAAATCAAATCCTAAACCAACCACTTCTTTCTGCAATTATACCACTTACAAGATTAAATACTTCCTATCACAAAACGAGTTGAATTCAAAACTAGTTTTCAAACATTTAAAAAAATAAATAATGTGTAAAGTGGCCCTGTCAAGATTCCCACACAAATTTTTTAAAAAAGTTTGTATCAAAACATTAAAGTTCTTTTTTGCTCAAAATTTTTCTTTTTAAAAAAAGAAAAAGGTTGAAAGTAGCCCCGCCAGGGTTCGAACCTGGGTCAACCGGTTCAGAGCCGATTATGCTTGGCCACTACACTACGGGGCT
>JAAOXS010000001.1 GCA_018220985.1 Nanobdellota archaeon | reverse complement strand
CCTCATAACAATTTTTGTTTGATAAGTAATTCTTATGATGTGACTCCTGAAAAGGAAAAGGATTGTGTAATGATGGGTTCTCTTGTCGCGTCTGCTAAAGCAAGTTTGGGCGTTATTAAAAGTAAGAGGGATTTGTTAAAAGTTAAGGCTAGCGTGTCAAGGAAGGGTTTGGAGTATTTGAGGGCTATTGAGAATGAGAGTGGAATAATTAGGATGAATAATTTTTCTATTATTATCACGCCTAATATTATGGCTAAGAAAGTTAAGAGCACTGTTGGTTTAGGTGATTGTATTTCTTCAATAGCGTTTGTTAGTGAAACAATATGATTACTAAGCATTATTTGGTTAAAGGTCAGGTTCAGGGCGTGTTTTTCAGGTTGAACACTAAAAGAAAAGCTGATGAGTTAGGGTTAAGTGGTTGGGTGAAGAATGACGTTGGTGGTTGTGTGGAAGTTGTTGTTCAAGGTCCTGTTGAAAAAGTTAAATTAATGGTTAGATCTTTAAAGCATAGTTTTCCAGGGAGTAAAGTTGTTTCAGTAATTGAGCAAAGTAAAATTACAAAACGTTTTTCTGGTTTTAGTATTATTTAAATAATCTTTCTGAAAATTATTATTCAATGAGTGTTGAAGAAAAAATTATTGAAATTGAAGATGAGATTAGGCGTACGCCTCTTCATAAAGCAAGTGAGCATCATATTGGCACTCTTAGAGGTAAGCTTGCCAAGTTAAGAGAAGACTTAGTTAAGAAAAGCACTAAACAAAAGGGTTCGGGTTATTCTCTTAAAAAAGAGGGTGATGCTACTGTTATTCTTGTTGGTTTTCCAAGTGTTGGTAAGAGCACTATTATTAATCAGTTAACTAATGCTGATTCTCAAGTTGGAGCTTACGATTTCACTACTTTAAACGCAGTTCCTGGTATGTTAGATTATAATGATGCTAAAATTCAAATTGTGGATTTGCCTGGAATAATTGATGATGCGAGTAAAGGTAAAGGTAGAGGTAGGGAAGTTTTAAGCGCTGCTCGTAATGCTAATTTAATAATTTTAGTACTGGAAGTGGGTAAAGAGAAAAAATTGGAAATCATTAGGAAAGAATTGCATGGAGTGGGTATTAGGTTGGATAAGAAAAAGCCTAATGTGATTATTAAAAAAAGGATTATTGGTGGAATAAAAATTGAATGCCCTAAAAGTTTAAGCAAGAATAAGTTGAAATCTGTTTTGAAGGGTTTGGGCGTTGTTAATGCTGAAATCGTTATTCCTAACAAAATCAGTGAAGGTGAGTTAATTGATTCAGTTTTAGGGAATAGACATTATTGTCCTTCAATTATTGTTATAAACAAAAGCGAGGATTTTGTTGTTAAAAATTTTTTAGGTATTAGTGGTAAAACTGGTAAAGGATTAAATGATTTAAAAGAGTTGATTTGGGATAAGCTTGGTTTGATTAGGATTTACACTAAGAAGCCTGGAAAACCTGTTGATGATGAACCTTTAATTATTAAGAAGCCTGTTACTCCTGCACTTGTTTTAAAAAGTTTAAGAATTGTTGCGAGTTATTCTAAGGTTTGGGGTGAAAGTGTTAAGCACGACGGTCAAAGAGTTAATAAAAATCACTTATTAAAAGATAAGGATATTATTAGTTTTCATTAAAAATTTTATATTGTTATTAAAATAAATATTTTTAAATAATGAATAATGAGTTGTGTGGTGATGTTTAATTTTTTGAAAGAGTCGTGCGAAAAAGCTTTGAGTAATACATACACATTGCAAGGTTATGTTGTTGCAGGGACATCAATTTTTTACGATTTATGGACTCGTGATTTTTGTTATGCGAGTCAAGGAATATTAAGTCATAATCCCAAAATCGCGCGTAATTGTTTTAAGTTATTATTAAAAAATCAAGCGATTACTGGTGAATTTCCTAATTTATTAACTCAAGCGCCCAATAATAAGTTAGGTTTATTACTTTCATTTAAGTTGTGGGATGTTCGTAAAAAGGATTTGTTCAAGCTCCAACCCTGGTATCAGCATTATAATGGCAATACAGTTTTGGATGCTACGTTATTGTTCATAATTTATTATTCTAAATTTCTAGGAAAAAGTGTTAGGAATTATTCTAAAATATTGAAGGCTGGGAAGTGGGTGCAATCGCAGGATTTGAATGGTAATGGTTTGTTAGATGAGAAATCTTTTGCTGGTTGGGAGGATTCCATTAATAAAACTCAAGGGAAGTTAGGTAATAGTTCTTATCATAATATTCTCGCAATTATCGCGTATAATTCAATAATTAACCTTGCTAAAATAAAGGGCGATGTTAAAACATTTAATGAGTATTCTAAGTTAAGTGAAGAATTAAGAAAACGTGTTTTTGAGGTGTTCTGGCACGATAATGGTTATTTTAAAGATTTTGTTGGAAAAGGTGATGATGTTCTTAATGCTTCTGCGAATTTGTTAGCAATACGTTTTGGAATAGTGAATAAAAATGATGCTAAAAAAATTTTGGTTAATGTTGAAAATTTTAGGATGAATGTTCCGTTCGGGTTAAAAGTTAGGAATAAGAAGTTACCATTTTATAGAATTAATTTTTTGAATAATCTTTTAGGCACTTCTGATTATCATAATACTGCTGTTTGGTCATGGTTAGGCGCGTTGTATGTTATGTGTCTTATCAAAGTTGGTTGGAAAAATAAAGCACGTGATGAGTTGTTGAAGATTCAGTCAGTGATTGAGAAGCATGGTTTAATTGAGGTTTATGATGCTGAGGGTAATCCTTTGAAGGGTTATTTTTCTTTTCACTCTTCTGAAAAAGATTTTGCTTGGAGTGCTGGAATGTTGTTAGAAACTATTAATTCTTTAAAAAAAATAAAAAAGTTAAAAAAAATTTTTATCCGCAAGTCCCGTTGAAACATAGTGTTAGATTGTAGTCATAACAGTTTACAACGTTATTTACGCAATCAACACCGTTACAATAGTATTCTAATAATGTTGTGTCACTTAAACAAGAGTCCGTGTAGTAATAGTCAATTCCATTTTCCACACCATATGCTGTTCCTCGAAGAAGTATGTTAAATCCTCCATCAGTGTCTGTGCACGAGTCTGGTTGACCGCAGTCCTGAGAGCATGAAATACTGGTTTCACCGCCTTCACATACGCCATCCCCGCAGTCCGTTTCGTCATTGTCAAATTTGTTATCACAACCGCCATCCAACAAGTCTATGTATCCGTCTCCATCATTGTCCAATTTGTCTCTACATTCTTCTTTTGTTGGTATTGCAGTTGCAATACTTACTATTAAAATTCCAACAAGCATTATAGCACTTAATTGTACTAAAACACCCTTTTTCCCATAATCCTATTTTAACATTTTATAATTAAAAAATGTTACGCAATTAATATTTTTTTTCATAAATATTTATCGCAGCGTTTGAGGGAGGTATTAGTTTTCCCAGCGTGTATTTTTTGAATTCTTTTATTTTATTTTTGTGATAGAAATCAACATTATCGTATTCCCAGCTATCCTTTGCTTTTTCTAATTTCTTTTTCAATTCCAATTTATTTATGTTAAGTTTAGTATTATAAAGTAGTTCAGGTATTTGTGTTAAAGGATCAATCATAACACCTAGAAATTCTGCATGTTCAACATCTTTTATTGTTATTCCAGTCTCGCCTGTTGCTTCTCTTAACGCCTGATCATGATAAAAGTCAGTTCCTTTGTTTATTTTTATCCATCCTGCCGCGCCGAGTTCGTAAACGTTTTGGTGTATTACTACTTTTTTTCCTCTGAACTTTGTTAAAAAATAATTGTCTGATGTTTCAATGTTAGTTGTTACTGCTGTGTTTTTTGAGAAATAATGTCCTGAATCGTTTTCATCTTCGCGTCCTAATTTTCTTAACCATTCTCCAAAAGCTGGGTCTTTATGCGCTCGTACGCATGTCGCGTTTAATTGTATGTAATCAGTTAATCCTCCCTGTATTTTTAGAATTCCTTTTTGACTACGCGTTTGTCTAACTTCTTTTTCAAGATAAGATACTTTATCTAATCTAAGCATTGTTCCAAATATTCTAAGATCATAGTTTTCAGTTATGAATTTATTAAAAGTTTCTTTATTAATTTCATAGCTGTTAAGTTCATCTAGATTCACTTTGTTTAACTGGTCTTCAATTGCTTTGTTCCACCCATTTGATAATACTTCTGTTCTCTCTTGAATCTTATTTATGGAAAAGTTTAAATCTCTTCCTTGTTCAAGTATATATGTTAAGTTTTTCTTTGGAAAAACTGATACAGGTTCCGGTTCAATAAGCATTTTGTAATTTTCCATTGTTTTACAAAAATTTTCCGATTATGAATCCTACGAGCCCTATTCCAAAAAGGATTATTATTACAAACAAATATAGAATCCATCTTTTTTTTATTTGAATGTTGAAAACAGAATTATCTTTTATTTGCGAGGGGTTGAACGCTGTTGGTTTATAGATTAGTAATGGTTTTTTTGGTATTGTTATTTCTGTTTTTTTTTCATCCGCTATTTTAGTAAAATCTATAATTGGCTCCATACTTTTTTTTTAATAAGTTGGGTTTTATAAATTAAGTTGTAAAGAAAGAAATAAAAAAAAAAAAATAAAAAAAAATAAGGTTAAGAGACTTTTTTTATAAATCGTAGTCTCTTAGAGTTTTTCTCTTGTTTGCTTTTGCTCTTGCAACAGCTGATGTTAATAATGTATCAACTTTAGCGTCTAATCCTACGAAAAAGTCTGGTGATACTCTCATTCCTTTAACTGCTGCTCTTATTTTACTTTGAACAATTTTCATTAATTTTTCACCTATTAAAAATAATAAAACGTTCTATTTTTAAAGTTTTTGCGAGAAATAAGGCTGTTATTTAAATAATTGCGGTAACAAATGGTAAAACTTTTAATTTTAGACGTTTGTATTATGTATGCAAATGCCTTACAATAAATTGTCTTTAAATCTTGAAACAAGTGATTTGAAACAAATCAAAGTGGATGTGACGAGTTTAATAATTCTTATTTGTTTGCTTTCAGGAATTAGTTTTATCATGCTTCTAAACGCGTGGAGTGTTGCGAGCATTATCATTTTAATTGGCGTGATATCTTACTCCCTCGCTTTAGTGTTCTTATTTGAAAGAGCTGCTGAGAAAAAATTTGGAAAAGATTTTTTGTGGAAGTTTATTAGAGTTTTATTTTTGGTTTTAATGGGTTTTATGATTTTTATGATTGTGCAAAGCGCTATGGCTCTTAAGGGTGTTATTAACGCTTCTGATTTTTCGCAAAAAGTTTACGGACTTGTAAGCGTTGGCGTTCTTGTTGTTTCAATTCTTTCATTGCCTGCTTTGCAAAATGTTGTTAAAAAAAGATTTAAGAAAAGTAAGTATTTTTTGTTAATTCTTCCCTTAACTGTTTTCTTCATTTTTGGTGGTGTTAGCATTACCGGCGCTGTTTCTTTAAATGAAACCGCTAGTACGTTATCAACTATTGATCAAATAATGGGCACTGTTAGTAATGTTACATCATTTATTTCCGAGCAACAAATTTCGATAACAGAGTCTTTAGGAATTTCTGACACTCAAACAATGATTCTTACTGGAGTTGTTTTTTTAATTGCTTTAATGCTCGCTGCTCGTTTTATTGAAACAATAATTAAGTGGTTAATCCTAATTTTGATAGGTATATTTTTGGTAATGCTTATTTAATCTGCGCTTATAGAGATTTCAGGCGTTTTAAGTGTTCTATCCAGTGTTATCAGCAGTCTCGTTCCTGAAACAAAGCTTCCTTGTATTCCGTAAATGTTTGGGAAGCATTTGAAGCTTTGAGTTGACGCTATTGTTACGCATAATTTCTCATCTAAACTATTAATTGTGTAAGCGTTTTTCGCTATTTTAGTTGGCAAGTTAAGTTTAAGAGTTAATTTTTTGTTCCCAAAATAATCTGAATAATACAGTAATTGTGATGAGGCTGTTTCAACTTGTTTTACCATATTATCCATATGGTGTTCTAAAGCTTCGTTTATTAGTGTTGGAGCAAAATAGTTTGAGAATATGAATGCGATAGACATCATGACTGCAAGCCCGATTGCAAATCCTAAGAATTCCGTAAAAATTTGGGCTTGACCTTTACTCATTTATTATTTGTTAATAATTCTATTATTAATAAATTGTTAGCTTTTTGTTTCTCATAATCCTTGTACATTTTTTCATAGTCTTTTTCGCTTATTTCGTCTTTTTCAAATTTTTTTTCTAATTCTTTAGTGATTTTTTGTATTTGGTTCATTGTTTCAATTATTCCGCTCACATTGGTGTTTGTAATGTTTTTGATTGATTCGTGTTTTATGAAGTATCTATTATAGTAATCCATTATTTCCGCGAAGTTTTCTGATAAATGGTCTGATGATATCGAGTTCTTTTTTGATGAGTTTCCTGCAATGAACATTTTAAAGCGGTCTTGTTCTTTATTATTCGTGATGCCTATGGCTTTTATCCATAGTGATATGTTCACGTTATTTTTGGTCATTGCAGCTCCAGCTGTTAGTGCTGTTCCTCCGAGAAATAGTGCGAGTAGTGGTGTTTGCATTGTTATTGTTGAGAAGAATAAGTAATAAATGAATGTTAGTGCAGTCATTCCTGCACCGAGTTTCCACGTTTTTGGGTATTTGCTTCCTAATTTAACTTTTTTAACTCCTTTAATTAATAATTTTGCAGGTGTGTTGTTGTTATTATTCATTATGTGTTCTATTCCTTTTCCGTCAAGTGTTTGCGTGTCTATTCCTGCTATGAAGTATCCCAAGTTTTGCATTACGTTTTTGGAGTATTCTTTTAATTCTTCAATTGATTCCGCGTTTAAGCACAGTTCTTTAAAATAGTCTTTTCTCTCCAAGTTTGTTACTAAGAATTCTTCATTTACCTTCCCCAACATATCATTAAATATTTAATAATCTGTAAGTTTTAAGTTTTTCTTGTTTCAGAGTTAGATTTCTTTAAAATCTTCTAATCCAATTATTAGCGCGCCGGTTTCGTCTTCAGTGATTCGCGGGCAGGCTGTGTTAACCCAGCAGTCAATGAATGGGAAATTAAGCAGTTCAAAATAATTAATACTATCACATACGAATAAGTAGTTGTTGCCAATAATGTTTTGTACTTGTTTCATCCTGTTCTGTCCAGGTTTTAGTGATACTATGAATCCGAATGTTTTTGCTTTTTTTGCTTTGCTTATTCGCGCCCACTTTTTTTTTTCGATTAGTCTTACTTTTTTTTCGTCTAATTTTTTTAGTCCTGTTTCATTAAAAATGTATACTGGTTTTCCAGTTTTTCTTGCTATTTCTATTGCGTGGAATTCCCCATCACTTAATAAGAGAATTATATTGCAGTCCAGTTCAGCTGCTCGCGCGTCGCATCCTAGGATTTGACCTTCAACAAATTGTTTTTTTGAAGTGGTTGCTTTAACGTGTTTTTTAACTTGTTCTAGTAAGTGGCAGTATTGAACCGTGCATACTAGTCCAATTTTTCCTTTTAGCCTGTCGAGTTGTTTTAAGTCTAGTTTTATTTTTTTTCTTGCAGGCAAATATATTGTTTTCATCTAATCCAAAACCTTAAAAACAAACTTATTAATGTTTTTATTAATATGCAAATCGCGATTAGTCCGAGTGGTAAAAAATATTTGTTTGAGAAGGATGAGTTACACACTAGTGAAGGTCAAATTTTGAGGGAAAATTTGGTGAGTGGTAAGGTTACGTCTTCTTCTGGCGCGGTTTTTACAGTGTTGAAAGGTTCTGTTTCTGATTTGTTCGATTTTTTTAAGAGGGGTCCGCAAGTTATTACTTTGAAGGATGCGGGTTACATTCTTGCAAGGTCTGGCGTGAGTAAGGATAGTTTTGTTGTTGACGCGGGAGGTGGTAGTGGTTTTCTTGCTTGTTTTCTTGGTTTGCACGCTGGCAAAGTTGTAACGTATGAGTTAAGAAAAGAGTTTGTTAGTATTATTAAGAAAAATGTTGATTTGATGAGTTTGAGTAATGTTGTTATTAAGAATAAGGATGCTTATTCGGATTTTGATGAGCGGGATTTTGATGTGTTAACTCTTGATTTATTAGAGCCTTGGCTTGTTCCAACTCATGGTTTGAGGGTTGGTGGTTTTCTCGTGGCTTATTGTCCTACTATTCAGCAGGTTGAGAAAGTTAAAAGAATTGATGGTTTCGTGGTTGAGGAAGTGTGTGAAATCATTAAGCGTGATTGGAAAGTTAATAATATTTCTCGTCCTAAGTCTAAAATGATTGCTCATACTGGTTTTTTAGTGTTTTTAAGAAAATTATGAATTAAGTGTTTTTTTAAAAAAATAAAAATTAAGTGTTTATTTTTTCTTTTTTATTGGGTAGATTTTGTTGTGCACGTGCCATTTGTATACGAACATTATTGCGCTGATGCATAGAATGGTTGTTGCCCAGTAATATTCTAGTTTTGATAGTAGTGCAAGTCCAATTCCAAGTGTTAAATAGCCACCATTGTCAGCTATTTCGTATAATGCTTCTTTAGTGTTTCCTTCTTTTCCAAGTGCTTTTAGCAAAGTTCCAATCCATTTATTTTTTTGTTTAGCCATAAAAGTTAATAGTGTATATTTGAATATATAAATTTAAGTAATTAAGTTTTTTATTATTGTTTGAATGATTGTTTACACTGATGGTGGTAGTAGGGGTAATCCGGGTCAAGCAGCTATTGGTGTCGTAATTTTTGATGATAATGGTAATTTCTTAACTAATTATAAAGAACGTATTGGTAAGGGTACGAATAATCAGGCTGAGTATAAAGCTGTTATTAAGGCGCTTGAATTATTGGATGATTCTGGCGTTGTTAATGTTTTTTCTGACAGTCAGTTGGTTGTACGTCAACTTAATGGTGTTTACAAAGTTAAAAAGGATGAGTTAAAGCCTTTGTTTGCTAAGGTTAAGGTTTTGGAAAAAAGTTTTAAGAGTGTTGTTTACAATCATGTGCCTCGTTCCAATAAGGGAATTGTTTTAGCTGATAGGTTAGTTAACGCTGCTTTGGACGGTTTGTAAATTGAAAAAGTTTATAAAGGGTTATTTTGGTTTTGTTTAGATGGAAAGATTATTAGAAACCGTCTTTCTTTGTAAAAAAAATAAAATGAATAAGTTTGAAAAGTTAGGTATTAGTTCGCAAATACTTAAAGTTATTGAGAAAGAAAATTTTGAAGAGCCGAGTGAAATTCAAATTAAAGCTATTCCTCTCGTACTTAAGGGTAAGGATGTTATTGGCGGTTCCGCTACGGGTTCTGGTAAGACTCTTGTGTTTGGTTCTCGTATTATTCAGGATTGCACGCAGGGTAAAGGTATTCAAAGTTTAGTTTTAACTCCTACTCGTGAGTTGGCTATTCAGGTAAGGGATGCTCTTGCAAAGTTTTCGCAGTATAATCCTTTAGAGATTCTTGCAGTCTATGGTGGCGTGTCTATTAATCCTCAAATTAATGAGTTGAAAATCGCTGATGTTGTTGTTGGTACTCCTGGTCGTGTTCTTGATCATGTGGGTAGGCGTACTATTGATTTGCGCAAAGTTAAGGTTCTCGTTTTGGATGAGGCTGATAGAATGTTGGACATGGGTTTTTTAGAGGATGTTGAAAAAATTATTAAGCAGTGTCCTAGTGATAGGCAGACTTTGTTATTTTCAGCTACTATTATTCCTGAAGTAAAGCGCCTTTCTAAAAGGTATATGGTTGATCCTGTTCTAGTTTCTGCTGAGTCAATGGTTGATCCTAAAAAGTTAAAGCAAGTGTATTATGATGTTCCTGATAGTTTGAAGTTTTCTTTGCTTGTTCACTTGTTGAAGGATGATAAGAATTCGGGTTTGGTGATGATTTTTTGCAGTTCTCGTCGTAATGTAGATTTCGTTGTTAAAAATTTGCGTGGTAATAAGGTTGACGCGATTGCTATTCATGGTGGTTTCACTCAAGCACGTAGGGAGAGTTCTTTAAGAAAGTTTAATTCAGGTAAGGCTTGGGTTTTAGTGTGTACTGACGTGGCTGCTCGTGGTTTGGATATTAAGGGCGTGTCTCACGTGTACAATTATGATTTGCCTCGTGAAAGTAAGCAGTACGTGCATAGGATTGGCAGGACTGCTCGTGCGGGTAAAGATGGTATGGCTGTTAACATTCTTGCTCAGCGGGATCATGAGAATTTTTCTCGTGTGTTGAAGGATAATGATGTTGAAATTGTTCGTTTGGAAACACCTCCTGTGAGTAAGGTTCGTACAAAGATTCCAGCGCAAGAGGGTTCGGGCAGGTCTTCTCACAAGCGTGGTGGTCATAGGCGTGGTAGTTCTCGTAGAGAGCATGGTCGTAATAGGCGAAGATAGTTTTTATTTTTCGAGTTTTATTCCAGATATTTCTTGTATATAGACAATACCCGGAAGTAAACTAGAATTCTCATGCAGGGGGAGAGAATAAGAATTTTGGTTCAGTTCTGTTACTTATCCTACTATGATAATAGCTTATCTTTTTTAAGGATTTAGATTTGATTTGATTTTAAAAACTTAGCTCTTCGTCATATACGCATAATATTTTTGTTTTGTATTTTTTCTTGTATTTATTACAGTTAAGCCCAATTAGTTTGTTGTCATATAATTCTTTGTTTTTTATTAATCGTTTTACAAAATCAACGTTTTTTGTTATGAAGATGTGACAGTTTAGAATTGCTTCATAAGACATTATAACCTTTTCAATTTCATTAATATTAACGAGTTTTACAATAGGTTTCCCCGAAATTTCTAAACTATCTTTAATGACATATGATTCTATTAAAAATACGAAATCATTAGATAATTCTGATAAGATGTCTACTATCTTGTCTGTATTATAGATGCTTATAGTATTCATTGTAATTATATAAGATAAGACGACATATTTAGGGATTTAGTTTTGTTTTTAGATTATGAAACTCTTTTAAAGAATTTTTTTGTAGGGGGGAGAGAATAAGAATCCAAGTTTAAGTCCTATGTTGATATTAATTAATGTTTAATTATTAAATATATTGTTGGATAAGGT
>JAAOXS010000006.1 GCA_018220985.1 Nanobdellota archaeon | reverse complement strand
ATATATGTTTTTGTAGAATTTGAGTTATAGGTTTTTGATTCGCCTATTCTTTGGCACGTGGTTGAGAATTCCTTCCGAGTACGATTTCCCACAGCCTACGTAATTGTTTTCGTATTTTAGTATTACATAACCTTTATTTTCCGTTTTTTTATCAAGGTTTATGCCTCGAATCCACTCGTTCATCTCTTTTTCCGTTATTCTAACAATGTATTTGGTCGCGTACGGGCCGACTTTCATGCTTCCTTCAATGCTTAAGCGCAGTTCTCCTCGTTTGTCGTATCGTGCGAAGTATGTTCCCATTGTTTCTATTCTTAGATTACGTGTTCGTATTTTTTTCACGTCTTCGCTTACGTGCCATAGTTTGTTTTTTCCACCTTCAATTATTTCGTTCACTTTTATTTTCGCGCCCCACGTTTGCTCTACGCGTGTTTCCAGTTCTTTTTTTTTTTTGTTATTGTAAAATTTCATTTTTTCATTTTTGCTATGAAGAATCCTTCTGTGTTATTGTCTTGAGGGTAGATTCTTGCGCATTTTTTTATTGTTGGGTCGTATTTTTCTTCATCCCAATTTGTTATTCCAGGTCGTGTTTTGAATCCTTTAATTTTTGCTGGTAGCAGTTTCACTCCGAACTTTTTTATCGCGTGGTTTACAACGTTTTCGTTCTCTTCAGGTTCTAACGTGCAAGTTGAGTAGACTAGTTCTCCGCCTTTTTTCAGTGCTTGTAAACATGAGTAAAGTATTTGTTTTTGAAGTCCGCACATTTTTATTGGAGTGTTTTCATTCCATTGTCTTATTATGTCATATTTTTTTCTTATAGCGCCTGTCGCACTGCACGGCGCATCTACAAGTATTTTATCAAACTCGTTTTGTCTTACGTGAAAGCTTGTTGCAGTGTTTCGAGTTATTATCACATTTTCACAGCCTGTTCTTTGAAGGTTCGAGCTTAGAATTTTTACGCGTCCGATGCTAACATCGTTTGCAACTATTATTCCTTTATTTTCCATCATCATGCTTAACTGTGTTGTTTTACTTCCTGGCGCGGCGCATGAGTCAAGTATTGATTCGTTTTTTTCTGGGTTGAGTATGATGGGTGGTAGCATGCTTGCGCTTTCTTGAACGTAGTAATATCCAAGAAAATGTTCAAGAGTGTTTCCTAATGCTGTGTTATTGTTCGAAATTTTTAGTCCATTTTCGTAGTATTTTAGTGGTTTTACAGTCCATCCTTTTTTTTCTAATAGTGTTATCAATTTTTTTCGCGTTATTTTGTTGGTGTTGACGCGAATCGTTTTTTGTAAGGGTTTTAATGACCATTCTAGAAATGTTTCTAATTCATCTCCTAAGAGTTTTGAATATTTTTTTTTAAATTTTTCTTTGAATTCGGGCGGGTTCATAGTCCTAAGAATTTTTTGATTTTGTATCCTAATGTTTGTTCTTTATACAAGTAGTTTTTTCCAATTATTTTCGCTGCGACTTTATTTATTTCTTGAGCGCTTTTTGTGTTAGCGTGTGATATTATGAATGGAATTTTTTCGCTTAGTGCTTGGCTAAATTTTTCGTCTTCGGGTATTATACCTATTACAGGCATTTCAGTAAAGTCCATTATGTTGCTTGGCGTGGTTTCGTATTTTTTTCTTCGTGTTTTGTTTACGAGTACGCCTAATGTTTTTAAACCGTATTTTTCAGATATTTTGCGCGTTTTCAATGCTTCAATTAGTGCTGGTATTTCGGGGTTTGTTACTATGAGCATTTCATTTGCTATTCGCATACTTTTTTCAAGTTCTTCACTTATTCCTGCCGCGCCGTCAAGTATTATTATGTCAACTCTTCCTACTAAGTCTATGATTGCTTTTGAGAAGTCTTTTTTCGCTATTCTTTCAATGTCTTCTATGCGTGCTCCCATTGGCACGAATTTTACGCCTGAAGGGTGGTAGTACACTGCATCATCTATTCGTGCTTTTCCGTTTAGCACGTCGTGCAGTGTTGTTGTTGCTTGTTCTAGTCCGAAGTGGTGTCCTAAGTTTCCTGTTGAAAAGTTTGAGTCCACGACCACTACGTTTGTTCCGAGTCGTGTGAGTGCTGTTGCGAGGTTGGCTGCCATGGTTGTTTTTCCCACGCCGCCTTTTCCTGATGCTATTAGTATGATTCTTGTCATGATTATAATGTTAGTAGTTATATTTGTTTTAAAAGATTATGGGCTGGTCGTTTCTTTTTTAACTTAATCTTTTTTTCGTGTTTTTCTCTTTTCAAGCTTTTTCTTAGTTTTTGTTTCTTTTTTTGTAAAGCTTTTTTCTTTTTGAAAGAAAAAAGGTTTGAGTGGGCTCGGGCGGAATTGAACCGCCGATCTCCGCCTTGTAAGGGCGGCGTCATAACCACTAGACTACGAGCCCGTCTGTGTTTTCTTATTTAAGTGCGGTTTTTAAACGTTACCTTCAGAATTCTAATTGGATTGCTGGATATCCTTCTTTAAATTTTCCATTTTTTTTGTGTAGGGTATGTTTTTCGTAAAAATTTTCAATGAACCTTTCAAGATTACCTTTTGGAACATCTTTGAACTGTTCTAAAAATGTTTTCAAAGTTTTTTCATTATTTTTCAAGAATTCAATATTATCATTGTTTTCGGTTGGAACCGCATGTAATAATATTTGGTAGTTATTATTGAATATTTTATCATAATTAACATTCAGCCTTCCCTCTATGTGGTACGCGCTTGACACGCCTTCAACCCATTTTATGTCATTTGCTAGGATATACGTTAATGGGAAGAATATTTCTCCAACACTGTCAAGTGATAATAATTGTTTGAATACTTTTCCAGTAAAACCCATATCGTTTAATCTTTTTGCAACAATATCCGCATCGTATGGTCTATCTCCCTGTTGAAATTTTCCATTTTCATCAACTGTTGGTCCTTGTATATATTGTATTTTAACACTTCCATTTTCTCCTATTACGCGTTCCAGTGATGGGCCACAACTAACTATTAATGTTACATCTAAACCTTTTCTTGTTAGTTCATCATATCTGTTAATTGCAACAGGTAATCTGTAATTCCAGAATTCTTCAGTCATACTTCTATTCTTACATTTTCCAGATTTGCTTTCTTCCTTGTAAGGCCATGGAACTTTTTGGTTTTCCCAGTCGCTTTCTTTTCTTTTTGTTAAAGCCTCAGCGGAGTGTAAAATTATTGCTACTTTATTGTTATGCTTATTTTTTTTAAACTCTTCAGTAATTTCATCTAAGCTTATTTCACCATTGTTTTCCACTACATTCACATGCATAAGAAAATGGATTTTACTTTGTTTTTTAAAGGTTTCGATACTGTTTTGAACGTTACCTTTAATAATTTTAATTCTCTTTTTTTGTGTTATGTTATCGGGAATGCCTATTGATTTAAAAAAAGTGAAACCTAAAGATATTGACAAGCAAATTCTTCGAATCGGTTTAATAGCTGAACTTGACGCGATTAATTTATACGAGCAATTATCTGCTATGACAACTGACCCTGTTTTGAAAGCAGTGTTAGCTGAAGTTGCGGAAGATGAGAAAGAGCATGTTGGCGCGTTTCAATATTTATTACTTCAACGTGATAAGGAGCAGGCTGAAGAATTAGAGGAAGGTAAGGAAGAAGTTTTAGAAATTTTAGGTAAGAAAAAGAAAAAATAAAGATTTACGCCTAAAAAAATGATGTTATTTCTAAATTCATTTTTTAAGAAAAAAATAAGTTATTGATTTTAAGGTTCTTTTTTGTTCAAGCTTCGTCCAAAATCAATTAGAAAAAGGTTGTAGTGCACCGGCCGGGACTTGAACCCGGGTCCCAGAATTGGCAATCCTGGATCCTAACCACTAGACTACCAGTGCTAGTATTTTTTGTTAGTAAAATTGGTTTTTTAAACCTTGTTATTCTCTTGCGTAAACTCCTTTTTCGAGTTGTTCTATTCTTTTTTCAAGTTCGTCTATTGTGCGTTGGTATACTCTGAGTTCGTCTTTGCTGACTTTTTGGTAGTACATTTCGTAGAATTGGTTTACTACTTGCACGATTCGTTGCAGTTTTTCGTCTATAATCATTTTTTCTTGCGCGAATCTTTTTTGTAAGTGTTCATCTGCTTGTAGGACTTGTTGTTGCATTGCTTTTTCGTATGTTTGGTATGCTTTATAGAATTCAGATAGTTTTTCAACTGTGAACGCGTCTATGTTGCCTATTTTTCGAACAATATCTGAGCCGAATTCCCTGTTTATTTTTCTTATTTTTTTTATTGATTCTTTTGTTATTTCTTCATTCTTTTTTTGAGTGAGTTGCATTTCTTTTTCGAAATCAGTGTTATCAATGTTGAATTTTTGAATTTTTTCATCTAATTTTTTGAAGTGTTTTACTGTTTCTTGTTTGAACGTTTTTTTTCTTTTAATTTCTGCTTGACTTGCTTCATTCATTAATTTTTTGAATGTTGTTTCCTGTTCTTTCAAAAGTTTTTCCACGTTTTCTTTTAGTTTTTTTGCGTTACTAATTGTTTTATCAAGTTGTTTTATTACGTGTTCAACTTTTTTATCGGATTTTTCGGCGTATCTTTCAAATTCGTTTAGTTCTGTTTTGTTAGCGTATATTTTATCAAGTTTTTTGAAATTTTTTGTTTGGTTGTTTAATGTTTCCTGATGGTTTTTTAGTATGTCATGTTTTAAGTCTAATAGTTCATCATTTAGTTCTGTTATTTTGTTAAGCATTGAGTAAGTCCCCATACAAATTATTTATGCACTGTTTTTGTATTTAATTCTTATTGAATAAAATTGTTTATAAGTTGTTATTGTTCTTATTATTTTAATTATGAAGCTTCTTAAAATGGGCATTGAGAAATCTGAAGATTTTGTTAACAAGTCTCTTGTCGTTCTTGAAGGGATTAATCGTTTGCAAGTTGAGAAGAATTCTATAATAGAATCTTATTACCGTATTAAAAATGAGTACGCTAATGGCAGTCTTGGTTTTGGAGTTTTTGAAGATTCTGTTAAGCAATTAAATAATGAGTTAAAAATTGTTGATAATAATATTTTAGAGCAAATTCGTGTTAGTACTTTTTCAGTTAACGCTATTAAAAATTATGTGAATCTTCAGAGGCCTATTCAAATAAATTTTGTTGCTGAGAAATTGTGAGATAAAGATTTATATATGTTCTTTAATATATATCTTATTAAGAGGTGTATATTCATGTCAAAAGTTAAGAAGACTCCTATAAATAAATTTGAGGAATACATTAAGAAATCTATTTTTAACATAGAGCATATTAGAACTAAGCAGGAGGAGAAGCAGGCTGTTCTTGATGAGTATGAAAAACAACATGGCAGGTTTGCTGATGGGCGGATTTCGAAAAGAGCTTACAACGTTTCAGTTAAGAAGAATAAGGCGTTATTATCATCAATTGATTCGCAGATAAGGAGCAGTATTAATGTTACAAAAAAATCTTTGCAAAGCGCTCTTAAAGTAACGAGTAAGCAAGTTCCAATTCAGTTTAATGTTTCTTTGGAAGGTTTAACAAGTCCTGCTAAGAGGGTTTTTACAAACATTAAGAGGAAAGTTAGTAGAAAACCAGCTAAGCGAGCGCCTGTTAAAAGAAAAGCTGTTAAAAAGAAAGTTGTTAGAAGAAGGCGATAGATTTTTTTTTAATATTTTTTTTGTTTTTTTATTCTGTTAAGTTTGTGAAACCTATGATTTCTATTGTTCTTATTGGTTGTATTTGTTTGAGTTGTTTTTTTATTTGAATTTGGTTTTTTGAGTGTAACGTGTTTAGAACAAAATCGTCATATGATTGTGTGTTAACTATTTTTGTTAAGTGTTCATTAGCTGAGACACGTATGTCTTTTTTCTTGCTGGCTGGGCATTTAGTGCTTGTGAAAAGTAGTGTTTTTATGTTCACTTTATTTTTATCTTTTGTCTCGTACGAATCGTTAATATCTATTCTTGAACCTCCTTTTCTAACAATTCTTCTGATAAGTGATTTGTTTGTTGAGAAAGATTTTACGTAAGTGTTTGCATTATTACCTGAAATCTTGTTAATTTTTAATGTTAAAATTTTGTCTTGTTTTCTAGGGTCGTTAATTATTTCTGAAACATTAACTTTTACTTTTCTTCCTTTAATTTGAGAACTTTCAATTGCAGGAGTCTGGCCTACTTGTGTTTCGCCAAGAAATGATGGTGCTAGAATGTTAAACCATTTTTTTCTTTTCCATTTAATTTTTGAGCCTACTCCTTTAACCATTGCTTATCCAAATAATATGAAAAGTCTTTTTAAACCTTACTGTGCGGGTTTGCAAATGTTGTTATAATAACAGTAGTCGCATAGTTTTGTCACGTGTTGAGGGTATTCTTTTTTTTCTTTATGTTTTTGCCGTATTTTTTTTATTATTTTTTCAACTTCTGCAATTGTTGTTTTTTCTATTTTACTGAAGACTGATTCTCCTGTTCGCGAGTAATAAATGCTTGCGTGAAGTGGTAGTTCTCCTGTTTTTTTGTAGTACATGTATGCGTAAATTTTTAGTTGTAATAAATGGCTTTCATCAAGCGCGTGTGGTATGGGTGTTCTGCTGGTTTTATAATCCACTATGCCAACTCCTTTTCCGAACACGTTTATGGTTTTATCTATGTACCCGTGCAAGTTGTTTACGTTTATGTATTCTTCACTGCTTTTTGGTAAAAATTCTTTTTTTAGGTTTGTGTTAAACCATTTGTTTTCAGGATTGTTTTTTTTGAAGAAGTTGTACAATCTGTAAGCTTCTTTTAAGCAGTAGAATTCAACAAAGTCTTTTGTTTCTTCTAAGTACTCATTTGATTCTTTTTCGTTTTCGAAAACGTTATCATATTCAGAGCCTATTTTTTTCCATTCGAGTTCAAGGAATGTGTTCATTATTTGAGTTAATGATTCGTAAGTGTTTTTCCAGTGTTTTCCGTAAAATTTTTTGAAATCAATTACTTTGTATAATTCTTCAATTATTTTGTGAAAAATGGTTCCTCGTATAGTGCTTGCTGTGTTCGGTTCTTTAATGTTCTCTATGTACGAGTAGTAAAATTTTCTTTCGCATTTTTCGTGTAGAACTATTTTTGAAGGGCTTAGTTTGAAATCTTGCATGAATAGTGAAGTATTGTTTTTATTCTATTAAGAGTTTTGCTTCTTCAGGGTTGTATCTCCAATCTCTCGCGATTTTTTCCGTTTTTATGTAGTATTTGGTTAATCTTTTTATTTTGGATTCTATTAGGTTTAATCCGCGTTTGGAGTGCAAGTCTTTTTTGTTGTTTGTTAAGTGTTCTCTTAGTTTAACTGCTCTTTTCATTAGTGCAAGCATATCGTAAGGTACTTTTTTTATTATTTTGTTTTCTTCAAGAATTTGGTTTATTGTTTTGCCGATTATGTCTTTAACATTCGGCACGCCGTATTCATCTCTTAATGTTAAACCTATTTGAGCGGGGCTCTGGTCTTTTTTTGCGTATTTTATTATTATTTGCTCAACGTCTTTTTTCTTGTATTTAACCCAACTAGAATCAGGTCTAAGAGGTTTTGTTGAACTACTTTTTCCTTTTTTTCTAGCGTGCATTCTTGCCATAGTACGTAAGTAAATTTTTCAAGTATTTTTAAAGGTATCGCCCTCTAACCTGAATCTTTTCCAGTCTATTAATTACTTCATTACTTTTTTCGTAGGTAGTGTAGGATTTGATTATTTTTTTAAAAAATTCATCACTTCTCTTACAGTGTTTGGCTTTTAACGTTTTTTCTAATACTCGTAAGTCTATTGCTTTATCCTCTATTCTTTTTGATTCGTATCCTAATCCGAAATCAATAAAGTAAACATCTTCGTTTTTTAATATCATATTTGATGTTGTGAGGTCTCCGTGAATTATGTTATTTTCGTGTAGTTTTGCAATGTTTTCCCCTATTTTTTTGCAAATCATTTCCCAATTTCTTGCTTTGTTAATATGGTCGCGTAAAAGTTTTCCTTCTACGAATTCCATTTCAATACTTGTTTTAGTTGTGTTAAACACTGTTGGCGTTTTCACGCCTGCACGTTTAGCGTCGCTTAATAGTTTAGCTTCTTTTTTAGTGCGTTCTTTTCTTAGTTTTTCATCAATTTCTTTCAATCTATAGCATTTTTCAACTCTGTTTTTGATTAACAAATTATTATTTAGAATTAGTATTGCTTCCGCGCCGCGTCCTATTTCCATGTTATTTTCACCATGTCTGTTCGATAGTTTCGTATTATTCGCGTATCAGGTGTTTTCACTCCTGATTTATGCATTTTTAATCCCGTCCACGCTATCATTGCAGCATTATCAACACAGTATTGTTTCGGAACCGTGTAAAATTTTGCACCTCTCTCTTCGCACATTATTTTGCACATGTCATTTAATCGCTTATTTGCTGCTACGCCTCCACCAAGGATTAGTTCTTTTTTTTGCGTGTGAGACATTGCTCGTTCTGATACTTCAATCAACATTGCGAAAACCGTTTCTTGCAATGAGTGGCATACATTTTCCATTTTTTCTTTAACTCGTTCAGCTTGAGTTAATATTCCTCCAAACGCTAAGTCCATTCCTTTAACAGTGTAAGGTAGTTCAACATATTTTTCGCCTTTTTTCGCTAAGCGTTCTATTTCCGGCCCTGCTGGAAATGAAAGTCCTTTGTTCCTGCCAAAAGTGTCTAGCATATTTCCAACTCCAACGTCAATGGTTTCACCGAACACTCTGTATTTTCCGCTTTCTAAAGCGATTACTTGCGTGTTAGCGCCTGAAGCATATAATAATACAGGGTCTTTCGCGTTAGTGAATAATTTTCCTATTTCCAAATGCGCTACACAATGGTTGACGCCTATTAGTGGTTTACCCAGTTTTTTCGCTAGTGTTCTTGCAAATACCGCGCCAATTTTTAGACATGGAGGTAAACCGGGTCCTTGACTGAACGCTATTAAGTCTATTTCTTCAATTCTTATTCCTGATTTATTTATTGCTTTTTCAAGCACTTCACCGCACACTTCGGCGTGGTGTTCGGCGGTTTTTCGAGGGTGTAAACCACCTTTTTCAGGTTGGTAAGATTTTTTTTCATTTGCTATCACTGTTTTGTTTTGGACTATTCCTATTCCAAACGTGTGAGCTGTGCTTTCTATTCCTAAGCAAATCATTATTATTTGAGAATTCAGCGTGTTTTTTTAAGCTTTTTTGAATTGTGTGTAACCGCATTTCCCGCAGCTTTCCCTATTTACGTGTTGAGCTAAGTAAACTCCTGCTCCGCATTTTGGGCAAATCTTTTTTTGGCGTATTATTTTGTTATCTTCTATTCTGAACGCGTCGCTTTTTTTACTGTGAGGTCTTTTCGTAGGTTTCCTTTTTCCTTTTGATCTAACTTTTGGTCCGCTTGCCATTTATTTTTCAACCTCTTTTTCTTTCTTTTCAGGTTCTGGAGTTTTTGTTTCTTCTGTTTTCGGCGTTTCAGGTTGTTTTGTTCTTTTGAATAAGTATTCTGGTTCGTAGTATTTCATTGTTTTTTCATCTTTGTACGCGTGAACAATGATTTGAGATTCTGTTTTTCCGAATTGTGATTTAATTTTTTTGATTATGAAGTGTTTTTCTTTTATTTTCGTTTTCAGTATTTTTTCAAGTTCGTTCCTGTTTGGTTGTGGTTTTCCTTCATGCTTTGCTAAGAAAACTATTTCTTTTCTTCCTATTGCTTTATTATCAACTTCTTCTTTTACAGTTATCATTTTACTCTTATAGCGTACTTGCCTGGGCTTTTCGCATCTATTTCTTTTGCTATTTTAGAATTATTAGGGTCGAATATGATTATTTCACCTTTGTATTTTTGGCTTAAATCTTTGCTTTTGCAAATAGGGCATCGTGTTCCTTTTTCAACAATTAGTAAACATTTTTTGCATGCTTTTCCCATTTTTTATTTTTTACCTTCGTTTTTTTCTTCAAATTCTTTTTCTAACCACTCGAGTTTTCCCATTCCTATTTGTCTCATTGTTAAACCAATTTTAGCGCTTTCTTTACTTTTAAGACTTATAGCGATTATTCTTGCTCTTGCCGAGTCGCCGAGTTTGATTGTTCTGCTTGACTGTTTTCCTGTTAAACCGCCTTTTCCATAATTAACGTAATCGTCCATTACTTGACTCATGTGTACTAATCCATCAATTGGACCTATTCTCATAAATATTCCGAATTCTCTGACTTCTGTTACGTGTCCTTCTATTACTTCATGCGTTCTTGGTTCCCAAGCGAGCATTTCGAAAACAGTGTCGTAATATACTGCGCCGTCTTCAGGTATGATTATTCCATCGCCGATTTCTTTTACTTCGTTTAATATTACGAGAACTCCTGCGTTTTTTGCGAGTGAGCCTTCATATTCGTTGATTATGACTTCTTCAATTGCTTTTTTCAAGTCATTAGCGAATAATCTTGGTGGAACTCTTATTTTATCACGTAATGTCACATTAGTGTACATGTTTTTTTTTGTCACCTTTAATTAAGCAATATTAAATCCTTTTTAAACTTAACCTTTTCGTATTATTTGTTCTTGTTTTAAGCAGTATGTTTGCACTCCTTTCTTTTTCGCTTTCTGCCTTAGTTCCGAATCATTTGTTGCTATTGCAGCTTTTATTTTTTGAGCTGTTCTTATTAGTGCATTGTCATTATCTCCTTTTTCATGAGTTGTTTTTAGTGTTTTAACTTCTTGTTCTTCAAGGGTTTTGAGTATGATTTCGTTTTTTGAGCTTACTTTTTTTACTTCTTTTTTTATGAAATCAGTGATTATTAGTTCGTTTCCTTTTAGTTGTTCTAATATCCATCCTTTTTTTATTATTAGTAAGCAGAAGTTTGTGTCAAGTAATATTTTCATTTTGTTATTTTTCCATAACCTATTAGGTTCCACCTGTGATTTCTTCGTTGTGAGAGGGCTACTCTTTCATTGAAGTCTATGCAAACTGGTAGTTTTAGTTGGGTTTTAACAATATTTTTTGTTGTTTGTCGAACTATTCCAATTGTTTTAGCTGTCCAAGCTGTTATCATTAATGGTTCGTTCATTTTTATTTCTGTTTGTTCTAATAGTTTAACATCAAGTTTTAGTTCTTCATGGACTGGTGGCAGTTCTCCTTTTTTTCCAACGACGTTTCCAGAGAGTTTATCTGAGCGCGTTACGTACATGTCTACGCCTAAGCTTATTCCTACGCTTCCGCCAGGTCCTGCTTTTTTGAGTTTTTCCCCGCCAGAGTTTATGTTTTTTACAGTGGTGGTTATTGGAGTGTATTTCTCGTTTTGTTTTATTCCTGGTTTGATTTCTATTTCATCGCCTTCGTTTATTTCGCCTTTAATTATTACTCCGCCTATGACTCCGCCTACTAATTGTTCTATTTTTTTTCCAGGTTTGTTAGTGTCAAAGCTTCGTGCAATTATCATTATTGGTTTTTCTTTCAGGTTGCGTTGAGGTGTTGGTATGCTTTCCTGTATTACTTCTAATAGTTTGTCTATGTTCACGTTGTGTTCTGCGCTTATTGGAATTATCGGCGCGTTTTCTGCTAATGTTCCTTTTACAAATTTTTTTATTGCTTCATAATTTTTTATTGCTTCTTCTTTTGTTACTAAGTCTATTTTGTTTTGCACGATTACTACATGTTTTACTTTTAGAATTTCAAGAGCTGCTAAGTGTTCTTTTGTTTGTTCGCGTATTCCTTCATTTGCCGCGATTAAGAGTATTGCACCGTCCATTGTTGCAGCGCCTGATAGCATTGTTGCCATTAACGTTTCGTGTCCTGGCGCGTCTACAAAACTGATTTTTCGTAATGGTTTTGTTTTTTCACCGCAATCACATTTTTTTTGGGTTGTTAGTTTTCCGCATTTTTCGCATTTACTTATTACCGCGTTTGCGTAGCCAAGTTTTATTGTAATACCTCTCCTAATTTCTTCGGAGTGGTCATCAGCCCACTTTCCAGTAAGTCGTGATAGTAACGTGGTTTTTCCATGGTCTACGTGTCCTGCAGTACCTATGTTGATTTCTGGCTGACTCATGTTAATGTGTTATAAAAATTGGTTTTAAAAAGGTAATGGTTATTGTTCTGCTGGTTTTTCTTCTGTTTTATCTTCTTTCTTGAATATTTCTTCGAGTTTGGTTTTACCGTTTTTGATTATTTTCATGTTTACTTGTTTTATGTCAGTGTCTAGTTGGTTTCCTCTAACGCTTTTTCTTTTTTTCTGACCGTTTTGAGGTTTTTTGTAACCAACTCCTTTGATTAGCAGTGTTTTTTTTCTTTTCGTGCCAAGAATGCTTTTGCGCATTGGGAATCCTTGAGAGTCGCTTCCACCCATTATTTGCGCTTCGTATCCTGCGAGTCCTATTGTGTCAAGTTTAATTGTTTCTCCTATTCTTTTGTTTGTCAAAAATTTTTGTTCTGATTTATCTAATTCTTTAACATATGTTTTTCCAGTTTTTTCGCTAATATTTAGTTTCATCTCTTGAGTATTAAAGACGAGGGTTTTTTAAAGGTTTTTATAGTCCCCATATTCTGTTGGTTTTTTGTTTTATTTCTTTGATTTTTTCGAGAACGTTTAGTTCATCTCCTCTTAAGTGTTGTTTGTTTTTCATTAAAATTTTGTATTCGTTTTCGTTTATGTTCGTGTACAGTATTTCTTCTTCGCATACGTCTTTTCCCGCTTTTGCGCGTGTGAGTGAGATTGCAATTTCTTCCCCGGCTTTTGCTTCAACTATTTTTTCTCCTTCGTTTTGCATTCCTTTCACATTTCCCAAAATTTTTCCTTCTTCGTTTATGATTTCAGAATTATTTTTCAATATTCCTTCCATTATTTCAACGCCCACTATGCAGGGGTTGCATTGTCTGAATATGCATCCGCTCACTATTTTTATTCGCGCTGGTCGCGTTATTTTGCTGAACACTGCTGTTTTCTCTTCATTCAATTTTCGAGTTTTCCAAAGTTCGTATTCTTCTATTAAGTGGTATATTATGTTTGCTTGGAATATTTTCACGCCTAGTTTTTCGCTTAATTCTTTGGCATGGTAATTTGCTGTTTCGTTGAACGCGAACACAACTCCTAACGCGTTATCTTTTTCTTTAACACCTGCTGCGAGTATCACGTCTGTTTTGTTTACTGTTCCAACTCCCGCTTTTTTTACGGGTATTTTGTTTTCTTTTAAGAGTTTGACAAGTGCTTCTAAACTACCTATTGATTCTGCGCGTAGTATTATGCCTTTTTCTTCTTTTTCTACGAGCAAGTTTTGTATTTCTTGTTCTAATTCTTTTATTGCTTTTTCTTCGTTTTCAGCACCGGATATGAATGGCATTCCTGAGATTATGTTGTCAAGGTTCGGTGCCATGATTTTTATTCCCGCTGCCGCGCTTACGCTTTGCGCGTGTTCGTATTTTTTTGTTTGCCTTAGTTCTGTTAGCGGTGCGGGTTTGAGCAGTGCTTTAATTTTTGTTTTCGTGGCTTTTTTTTCTCCGGCTATGATTAGTGTGTCGCCAACGCTTAATGTGCCGTCGTATAGTATTACGTCAATTGTTAGTCCTAGTCCTTTTTCTTCTTTTATTTCGAGAATGCTTCCTTTTCCTTCCGAGTTAGTGTTTATTTCAAGTTTGTTTGTTAAATATTTTTGTGATAGTCCACTTAATAGCATGAGAATTTCGCTTATTCCTTCTCCGCTTATTCCACTGGTTGGGACAAGAGCGATTGTTTTCGTGTAGTCCTCAATTTGCGTGTACATGTCCGCGTCAAATCCTCTGTCTGCGAGTTGTTCCATTATTTCGTATACGCGCATTTGCAGGTTTTCTTTAGCGTTGTTCGATTGTTTTTTTTCGCTTTCAGCGTAGGATAGTGTTTCTTGTTTTCTCCACGCGTTGATGTTGTCTATTTTGTTTAGTGCAATTATGAATGGTACTTTGAATGTTTTAAGTATTCTAATGCTTTCTCGCGTTTGCGGTTGCACTCCAGCGTTCACGTCTATTACTAGCACTGCCATGTCCGCAATGCTTCCTCCTCTTTCACGTAGGGTTGTGAACGCTTCGTGCCCTGGCGTGTCTATGAATAGTAATCCTGGTATTGTCAAGTTTTTTCCTGTGATTGTTTTGCCGCAGATTTGTTTGATTGTGTTGATTGGTATTTCTGTGGCTCCGATTTGTTGTGTGATTCCGCCTGCTTCTTTTGCTTGTACAGCCGTGCCTCTAATCTTGTCTAGTAGTGTGGTTTTTCCATGGTCTACGTGTCCAAGGACTGCGATTATTGGTTGGCGAATCATAATAATAGAACACGAATAATTGTTTTTTAAACTTAACTAATTAATTGGTTTACGATATCTTTTTGCTAAAACCTTAATTTCTTCAATAGTGGGTATATTTAATTCAATTAATACATTTAGTAACGCATCTTTTAATTTAATTGAATCATCAGCATCATATTTTGCTTTATTTGGATTTGATTTAAACGTAAATGAATCTATTCGTATTAAAAATTTTTCTTCAATATCTCTTAACCGGTTCTTTATTTTTCTCCAATTCATGTCTTTTTTTGAATTACTTTCAATTTTTGTTTTTCTATAAAAAATTATTAATTTTTTAGATGAGTCTCTATTTTTTATTCCTTTAATTTTATCAAATCCCACTTCTTTTTTGAAGTTATCAATATGCTTTTTTATCAGTTCTTCATTTTCAAGATAACTATTTTGGTTTTGCATATAATTTTGAAAATCTTCTTCAGTTATTTCACCATCTAAATCAAAATTAGCTAGTAATGCTGCCATTGCTTCAAGTAAACCTCTTTCATCATCTAATTTACTTTTTATTTTAGCTTCAAATTTATCTTTTTGGTATAGCATTGTTCCATCAATATATGATAGTAATCCTTGATTTTCAGGATTTGTTTCAATGATTACGAATACACTGTTTTTAAGAATTTTCTGTATTTGGTTTATTTCATCATAATTTAATTTTTCCAATCCTAAAATTGCCATGAATATTTTATTAAATTATAACAATAATAAGTTTTGTTGTTATTTTTTGTAGTGGTGTGATTGGTCTGCTCTTAAGTAGTCAAATATTTCTTTATTGTTGAACCATAATTTTATCTCTTTTTTCGCGTCTGGCTCGTTCGCACTTGCGTGAATCATATTCCTGCCACCGGGTCCTAAATTGTGAGCGAAATCTCCTCTAATCGTTCCAGGAATCGCGTCTTGAGGTTTTGTGTTTCCAACTATTTTTCTAACAAATTTAATGCATTGCTTACCTTCTAACACTATTGCTGTTACTGGACCTTCCATTAAGAAGCTGGTTAGTTCTTTGAAAAATGGTTTGCCTGTGTGTTCTTCGTAATGTTTTTCAGCGAATTTCTCGTCAACCCAGACTAGTTTTAACCCTATTATTTTCAGTCCGCGTTGCTCGAAACGTTTGATGATTTCTCCAATAAGTCCGCGTTGCACGCCGTCAGGTTTTATTAGTACAAGTGTTTGTTGCATATTAAGTATAACACAAATGAAACGTGTTTTTAAACCTTTTTCTCATTAAGTTTTTTGCTTTTTGAATTGTGTGATATGTTCGTTAAAATTTTTTTGTGTTATGAGTGATGGTTTTAAATCGCAACTTATTTTAATTAGCTTTTTTTTTAATTATTGTATGGTCAATAATTTTACTTTATCAGATGGTGCTAATAAATTGTTGAATGATGTTTGGAGTGCGAGTTCTTCTCGGGCTGTTCAGGCTCTTTCACAAACGTTGAGTAAAGATGCTTTTGTTAAGTCTTCTAAAACTAAATTATCTAATATGAAAGAGATTCCAAGCTTATTAAACCCTAATAATTCTTCTATAACTGTTGTGTCAATTCCTATTCAAAATGATTTGGTGGGAACAATTTTTTTAGTTTTTGAACAGAGTTCTGTGCTCGCGTTTAGTGATATGCTGTTAAAACACGAAATTGGTAGTGCTCAGCAATTAGATAATCAGAACATGTCTGTTATTCGAGAATTAGGAAATACTATGGCGGGTTTTTTTGTTGAGGGTTTTATCAAGTTATTTGATGATAAGATTATTTTGAAGAAGCCGAAAATTGGTGTTAATGAGTATAGGATTCTTGAAGGTTCTGCATTGGGTAATGTTTACCAGTATGATATTGATGTTTTATTATTTGAAACTAATTTTTTGATTAAGGGTACTGGTTTTAGTGGCAGGCTTCTCACCGTTTTTGATAGTGTTGCTACTTCTAAAATTTTTGAGAAAATTTTAAAAAATGTTTAGTTAATTATTTGTTTGATTTTTTTTACGAGTTCTGCGTTATTAAATGGTTTTGTTATGTATTCAAGCACGCCGTTCTTTTTGAGTTCTTCTTTTCCAACTTGCGATGCGTGTACTACTGTTAAGAAAATTATTTTTAAGTTTTTTGTTTTAGGGTTTTTCTTGATTTTTAGTAATGTTTCTCTTCCTGTCATGCTAGGCATCATCATGTCTAATATTACTAAGTCGGGTTTTGTTGTTTCAAGTTTTTTTAGACATTCCTGCCCTGAACCCGCAACAATTACTGAGTAACCTTCTTTTTCGAGAACTGCTTTTAGTAGTATTTGTATTGTTTGTTCATCATCAACTACTAAAATTTTTTTAGGCATATTCATAAATTGCGTGTTTGTTTAATAAAACATTTTTGGTACTATTACAATCATTCTTTTTGTAGTGGTATTGTAAAGTAAAATGTCGTGCCTTTTCTTTCAGAGCTTTTAAACCATATTTTTCCACCTAATACTTTGGTGAATTCTTTGCAAATTGAGAGTCCAAGTCCGGTTCCTCCAACTTTTCGCGAGTATGATGCGTCAACTTGGTAGAATCGTGTGAATAGTTTATTATAATGTTTTTTTGGTATTCCGACGCCATTGTCTTTCACACTGAATTGTATGTTTTTATCTGCTTTTTTAGCGCTGATTTTGATAATGCCTTTTTCAGAGTATTTTACTGCGTTGCTTGCAAGGTTTAGCAGTATTTGAAATAATTTTTCACTGTCAGTTTGCAAGTCTGGTATTTTTGCGTCTATTTCTTTTTCTATTTTTATTCCTTTTTTATTAGCGTGTTCAGTTATTTGCAGTATTGTTTGTTCAATTATTTCTTTTACATTTGTGTTTTCTATTGTCAATTTTACTGTTCCTAAG
Source organism: Nanobdellota archaeon (assembly GCA_018220985.1). Lineage (GTDB taxonomy): Archaea > Nanobdellota > Nanobdellia > PEZQ01 > PEZQ01 > JAAOXS01. The sequence continues at coordinate 763 of JAAOXS010000006.1, read as the reverse complement.
TCTATTCTTGATAATTCAAGCATTTCCGTAATCAGTTTTGATAGTCTTTCCGTTTCCGTTTCAATTATTGTTAAGTATTCTTTGCGCATTTTTATTTTTGTTTTATTATCTTTTAATAGTTGTGCGAATCCGTGAATGCTTGTTAATGGTGTTTTTAGCTCGTGTGCTGTGATTGATAAGAACGCGTCTTTTTGCTTATCTAATTTTTTCAGGTCTATTAATGCTTTACTCAGTTTTTTTTGTGCTTGCGTGATTTCTTTATTGGTTTCATCACTGTCTTCAAGCATGTTTAACATTGATTTCTCACTGTTTTCTAATTCAATTATTTTTTTGTCTAATTCGGATGTTCTTGTTTTAACTTTTTTTTCTAAATCTTTTTTTTGTTCACTAATTTTTTGTGCCATGTTGTTAAATGAATTGAATAAATCTCCAATTTCATCATTTTGTTTTAGTTTTATTTTTTTGAAAACGCCTTTTTCAGTAAATTTTTTACTCGCATCTCTTAATTGAGTTATTGGTTTGGATATTTTGTTACTAATAATCGTTGCGATTATTGTACTAATAGAAATTAAAAATAATAGTATTATTAATAGTGCAAACAAAATCATATTTTGAATTTTTGAAAAATCACTTATCGGTCTTTCACTAAAAACGCATATGTCTAATTCTTTGATATAAATATGATTTCCAATAACATTTTCACCAATATAATTGGTGTATTCTGTTGTAGTGCTGTTTTCATTGTTAAAGCAGGAGGTTATTT
>JAAOXS010000023.1 GCA_018220985.1 Nanobdellota archaeon | reverse complement strand
GTTTATTTTATCTAATGGTGTGTTGTGTGGTGAGTTGTGAGTTAAATAAATAATTGGTTTTTTTGCTATTTTAAATAATGTATCATTGATTTTTGTTTGTTTTTCATAATTATTTTTCATCCAATCCTTTACCCTTTGCTCGTACCATTTTTCCCTATTTTTGTCTGGAATTTCAGGTTCCCAATTTTTTCCATAACCAATGATTGTATGATTTGAGAATTCTATTTTTTTGTTATGAATATTTTTAATGTTTTTAAGTCCTTCAAGAATTTTTTTGAAATGATTAATTTGATAATATTTCCATTTTGATTTTTCAAATTTAGCGAAATCCCAATTTCCCGGGACAATGAATGTTGGTTTGTTGAAAGAATTTAAGTATTCTAATACTTCACGACCTTTTTTTAGTGAGTTTTGTATTTCTTTTTTCGCGTTTTCTTTTCCAATTATGTCATACCATCTTTTGTTGTATTTAGGATTTTTTTGTTTTTCTTTGATTTCTTCAAATATAATTTTTTTTAATTTATCATCGCAGAAATCTCCTACGCAGAGGATTGTGTCAAAATTATCATTTTTTATTTTTATTTTTTTCCCGTGCAAATCCCCAACCACGAGTATTTTCATTCTAAGTTTAAATAATTGTTTAGTTTATTTAAAGGTACTATTTTCACTTTGTTTATTTCTTTTTCTTTGAATTCTTTTAATGTGACAATTATTGCTTCATCAGCGTTGATTAATTCTACTCGTCTTTTTTGTTTGGTAGTTTCTTTTTTTATTTTTGTTGAATTGTTCGTTTTCCATTTTTTGCATTCTATCACTATTTTTTTGCCGTATTTTTTTGCTATCACATCAATTTGCGTGTTTTTTAGCACTGTGTTAATTTTTGTGCTGTAGCCGTGTTCTTCAAAAATGTTTGCTACAAGTTTTTCAAAGCTCTGCCAACCCGTTTTTTTTAAGAATTCTTCAAGTTCGTTTTCATTTGTTATTCTCATGTGTAATAATGCTTTTATTTCTTGCTTTAATAAAGTCTTGTTTGAGGGGGGATGGTTAAGTATTTGATTGTTCATTTGAATGGTTTGCTCATTGACATTTCCAAGTCTTATGAGGGTATTGTTAAACTTCAGTGGATGGCTCTTCGCCAGAGTAATGCCAAGTTCAGTGTTAGTTTGGAGGATTACGCGAAAATTGAGATGAGGGTTAGGCCTTTGGTTGTTGGTAATGGTAAGAGTTTTTGGTTGAAGTTTTGGAAGCATGTGTTAGTTGAGTTGGGCGTACATCCCGTGCCTAGTGTGATTAATGGTTTATTGGAGAAGTTTCGCGTTTTTTTTGCTAACTCGTCTGTTCTGTATCCTGATGCTATTGATTTTTTGAAGCGCGCGGAAATTTTGGGTTTTAAAATAGTTCTTGCGGAGAGTGGTGGTGGCGAGTTGGTTGATAGGGTTATTGATAAGTTTGGTTTGAGTGATTATTTTTTTAAAGTGGTTATGGTTCCTGATTTGGTTAGGGGTGAACCTGCGTTTTTCGATTTCGTTGTTGAAGACTTAGGTTTTAAGGATGATGATGTGTGCGTTCTATGTTCTCGTGTGGATAAGGATTGGGGCGCGGCTGGTTTGTTTAATCGTGTTCTCGTGACTCGTAAGTTTTTTGAGCGTGTGAACAAGTGTGTTCAGGGAGTGCCTGCGCGTAATTTGTTGCAAGTTTTTGATTTAATTAATAAAAGTAGTGATTCTTCTTCAAATAATTTTTATTCTAATTTTGTGGATGAATTAAACTCTTAACGTGTTCTAATATTTTATCATATTGTGTGTGAATTTATTGTTTACATTATGATGTTTGTGTTATGTAAATTCTTTTATTAGTATTTTAGTTGTATTATCTTTCAATGAGTTCCGAGATGTATCCTTTCCAATTATCCGATAACCTTGTTCATAAAAAAGATTTTTTACGTGATAATTCCAACATAGAATCTATTCTTGGCGAGGATTCTAAGAAAATTGATATTCTTGAAAAAAGAGGAATTAATGGTTTGGTTGACATTACTCGCATGAATAAAAATAAAGGAATTACTTATTTTGAGGAGGATAATGAATCATTTTTCGGAAAGGGTTTTATTAGTAGTTGGGATTTTAAAAGAGAGAGATGGTATACTTTTTCAATTGAAGTACAAGAAGGGGGTGCGTTTCTTAAATGTAAAGATAAATCTTTAGGTCTTGGATGGGTTCACACACCTGAAGTTTTTCAAGTTGGAATGCGTGGACTTAAAACAGTTCTTAAAAAATTAGAAGTGTTAAAAATAAGGAAAATAAGTTACAGTAAACCGTATGAATATGTTTAAACTTGTTTTGTCATGAACATGACTTTGTATTGTTTTCCATTAATCTCGTCTACTTCTTCATGTTCTTTTTTGTAACCGTTTTTTTCGTAAAATTTTTGGGCGGTGGTGCTCGCGTACAAGAATATTTTTCCTTCAAAACTTTTTTCAATAGTTTTTAACAATTTTTTTCCAATGCCTTTTCTTTGCAGTTCAGGTTTCACAAACAAGTTTTTAATTTCCCCATCTTTTGTTAATGAGATTGTGCCTAATATTTTTTTTTCTTTTTCGTAAACAAGCATTAGTCTGGTTTTGATTTTTTTCAGAACGTTCTCTGGTTTGTTTTGGCATAAGAGTAATGTAATTATTTCTTGCGGGTAATTTTTGGAATTCACTTCGAGCAAGTTCTGCTTTCGAATATTACACCACGCTTCCGCGTCACTTTTTTGGAATTCTCGTATCATAATTTTACGCCGTGTATTGTTAAGAATTGTAATGTTTTTATGGCATTTTCAATATTATCGTCATTTATCATCCATTTTTTTGGAGTGCATTCTTGCCTTATCAAATTTATTAATTCTGGTGATGTTTGGTGTGTTACGTGAACGTATTTTATTTTAGTGTTTAATGGTTTTACGAATTCATCCCATTCTTGCCCGCTTTTTTCTAAATTACGCGTGTTTAAACAAATACTTGAGCCATGCGCTTGCGTGGTTATGAAGTCCATGTCGACTGTGTTGCTGAAACGTCCTCTCGCATTGTTTTCAATTATTATTTGCACACCATTAAATTTTGAGCGCCTATTCAGTCTTTTCACAAAGTTTAGTGTTGTTCGTTTGTGAAATTCTTCATTATCAAGTTTTATTATAAGTTCTTTTGCTTTAATCGCTTTGCAAATGCTGATTTCTCCTAATAATCTTTGCTCTTGGCTTTTACGTAAGTTTTTGTTATCACTGAATATTTTTCCTTCTCGTGTGCTTGCACTGATTTGGAAGTATGTTGTTAGTTGTTTCATTTCTTCTTTTGCTTGTTTAATCTTGTTCGGAAAACTATTTGTTTCAAAATTTATTTCTACACATTTTATTCCAGCTTTACTAAAAGCTTGCATCCACTTGTCGCGTGGAAAACACTTAGTGCTTAAACCAATCATATTTATTTAATATAGTGTTTATTATATTAATAGGTTTTTTGTTAGAGGGCTTTGCATAATTAGTCGTTGTGCGTATACTATAGTATTGGTTTTTCATTAGGTAGAAAATCATACATTATAGTATTTATGAATTACTTTTTGTGCAAAGCTTTGTTAGAGAAATTGTTTTTAATAAATGCCGTTTCAATTTTTTTATTAAAAAAGAAGAAAGAAAATTTATGCGTTTGTTGAAGAATGATTTGATTATACGTATTGCCCTGGAACCGTTCTTAAGTTGTTTATAGGTGTTATATTTTTTGAAATATTACTTGTTAATTCTGGCAGTATTCCTGAAGTGGAATTTTTCCAATTTTTAAAAATATGTGATTCAATATTCTTATCATTTTTTTTGGGTATAATCATAAATTTTGTACGATCTTCTTTTTTGCAGACGTAGAATGATTTTTCTGATTCAGATGATTTATTAGCTTTGTCTAAATTGATTTTTAAACTATCTATTCCGAGCATTCTTACTAAATTTAATTGATCAAGAGCTGTTCGAAAATCTAATAATAAACTATCTAAATTATCCGGTGTTATTTTTTTTTCTTTTATTTCTTGCGTTGCCTGCAATATGTTGTAAGCATCTGATTTAAAACCGTTAACATTACTTTCTAAATATTGCATTATATGTTTATTCAATTTTTGCAAGTATTCATTTTTATTTACTTTAGTTACTTCTATTCCAGACATATTTTTCCAAATTTTGTATGGTTTTTAAATGTTACTACTCAAAAATAGTGATTTTTTTCATGCTTTTTTTGAATAAGGCTATTGAAATTGTTGTTAAAATTATTGGTGCGGGTATTAGGAATAAGTGGTTTATTTTTGAGTAAGAGAATGCTTGTAGCATGAAGAAAACAATTATTGGTGCGAGTGTTAACATGTATTTAAGAAATGTTTTCGCATCAAATAGTAGTGTGTTGGGGTTTAATCCAGTTAAGTACACGAGCACTGATAGTGTGATTGCAAAAACGCTTGTGAATATTATGAAGGAGAATCCTAAACTCGTTATTGACGCTTCTGAGAATAAGAATGAAATGATTAATAGTCCTGAGCCACTGATTATTCCAAGTATTATGGACAGTCCTGTTTTTGATAAGCAAATTTTTTTAGGGTTTATTGGCAGGTTTAAATATTTTTTTGCATTGTCAAATTCTGCAAGCCAATTGTAAATTGTTGAAGCTGTTACGCCAATAATAACTGAGAATAATATGAGTAATCCTTCTCCGCTTACTGAAAATATTTTTAGTACAAAACTCATCATCACTTCAATAATTAGGATTGGTATTAGGAATGAGAATAGGATTTTTCCAAAACCGCCTTGGCTTCTATGTAAGTCTATAAAATCTTTTAGCATGAATGCTTTTATAGCTGATGGTTTTTTACTTGCTCTGAATAATGTTTTATGCCCTTTCCCTTTTGCTTTAAATTCGAAGTTGAATAATAGTGTTGAAATAAGAAATAGTCCTGCGCTTAGCGTGATGTTTACAATAAGCATTTTCATTGTTGGATTAAAAAATAGTTGTAATGGTGGTAGCATGTTCTCATAAACAATTTCTTGCGTGAAAAATCCTAAGTTAAGAAAAACGTAAACAATTGAGCAACCGATTATTAGTTGTATGATTATTTTTGAACGTGAGTAAATTGTTGTCATTAAAAAACTTAAACTCAATCCGAAAAAGAATGTTAAAGGTATTGTAATAAACATGAGTGATGCTTGCGTGATGGTTATGGTTGTTATTGCTGAAGATATTATGAACGCTGTGCAAAAAGGTATTATAAAAAAAAATGTGTAGTACATTAAGTCTTTTAACGCGAAATTTAAGAATATTTGTTTCACGCTCACTGGAAGTATTTTTGAAGAGTAAGCTATAAAACTTATTTCGCCGAATCTTTTGTTTAAAACTTCCCTGCCGGATAGTCCAAAACTTCCTATTGATATTCCCAGTGCGAAGAACAAGTAGTGGGAGAATGAGAGAATACTTTTTGATGATATGAATAGGGGAGTTATCAATGCGAATAATGCGCAAAGCCCGAATATTACAAGTGAGAATAATATGAAATTCGTGTTTCCAAACATTGTTGAGTGCATTCGCCATTCTTCGCGTAATAACTCTTTTAATAGCATTATTTGATTATCCTCATAAACGCACTTTCCAAGTTCTTGTACTGTTTCAACAATTTTTTTACGTTTTCAGTTTTAATCACGTTTCCTTCATTGATGAATCCGACTGTGTCACAAACTTCTTCTGCCATTGAAAGAACATGAGTGCATAAGAATACTGTTCCACCTTTTTTCACGTATTTGCGTAAGTATTTTTTGAATTTTCGTTGAATTAGCGGGTCTAAATTCACTAATGGTTCGTCTATGAATACGATTTCAGGTTTGAAAAAGAACGCTTGACTTATCATTAATTTTTGTCGTGTTCCGCGGGATAAGTCTTTACTTAACTTGTTTTTCTCATTTTTGAATTCTAAGAATTCAAGCCATTCTCTAATGTTATCTGTTTGATTTGTTAATTTTCTTGTTTGAGCGCAGAATTGTAAGTATTCTTCACTATTCAAAAAACTAGGTGGCGTTTCTTGTTCGGGTATTATGCCAATTTTCTCTCTTGCTTTAACAGGGTGTTTCACAATGTTGTTTTTAAGAACTGTTACTTCGCCTTTATCAGGTTTGGTTTGTCCTGTTAGTATTTTTACGAGTGTTGTTTTTCCAGCTCCGTTAGGTCCGACGAGTCCGAAAATTTCTCCTTTATTAACTGTTAGTGATGCGTTTTTTATTGCTTTTGTTTTTCCGTATGATTTACTAATATTGGTTAATTCTATTATTTCCATTATTATGTTACTAATGTTTTTTTCGTGTTATAAGAGTTTTTGATAATTTTTTTTGTGTAATAATTGTATTTGTCAGAAATTAGTATTTTTTTTGTATGATTTAGAATAATAGAAAAATCTTAATACGAAAACAATGCTATTATTTTTTATGAAGAAATTTTTGTTAATCACGTTAATTTTGTTTTCGGGTTGCATTTCTGGAAATAATTTTGATACAGGTGTTAAAGTTTACGAAAACTTTTGCGGTGACACTGATTTTTCTGTTCTTCAAGACAAAGGTTCGCGAATTTACTCGTTGCTCACGAATTCTGAAGTTGTAATAGCTGTTAGGGATGGTATTACCGGTGCAATGGTTATGGTTGGTGGTGGTGATTATACTTACGCTTATTTACCTGAAGAAGTCGGTGAAGATGATTATTTGATTTTTATTGATAAGAATGCTTTAGAGAACAAAGATAGTTATTGTGATTATGCTATTACTGTAAATCAGAGAACTGATGAGTTCATAATAATTAACGCGACGAGATTACAGTTACTCAATTAAGTTTTTAACTTGGTTTTCTTTTTTACGTAGTTTACCTGCTTGAAAGAGTGCGCTTACTCCTACAATCAATAGTCCAAGGATTATTAGTGTTTGAATTGAGATTAGTGTTGTGATTTCAATAATTTTTCCTGAAAAGCTTTGCTGGTCAAGTGATGTGAAGAATAAGTATTTTCCAGGAATTGCTTCTTTAGGTATTGGTATTGAAATACTTATTTCTTCATTTGAGAGGACTGTTTTTGACATTACTCCCATAACTTCTCCTTCTAAGTTGATTAACCCGTAGTAAAGTTTTGAAGAGTTAATACTGTTAGGTATCGTTATTAGTGCGTTAATTTTTTCAAGCGTGTTGTATCCTGTGTTGCTTAACACTATTTTTGGAGTGTTATTATTCGCGTTTGAGAGCACAATTAGTTTTATGCTTGTTCTTACATCATAACTTGAAAAGTTTAAGTTACTTATGAAAATTCCTGAACTGTTTGTTTTCACACTTAACTTGAATGTTTTAGCTTCTTCTTTTTTTAAGCTGAACGTTCCTGTTGCTCTTTGCAAGTACGTTTCATTTGTTAGAATGCTTATTTGAGGAAAGCTTACAGTGCCTGGATTGCTAATGTTAACTGTGAAATAACTTGTTTCACCTAGTGTTGTGCTGTGAATTTTTATTTCGGGTCTTATTATGAAGCTTGGACCTAGTGTTGCTAAATTTTTGTCAGTGAATGGTATTGTTTCTTGAGCAATAGCGCTAGTTATGAATAATAACGCTACAATTATTGCGCGTTTCATAAATAGTTCTTTGGAATTAAGTTCAATTAAATGTTACTTTAATTTTTTCGCTTCAGTTAAACTATATCTTTTGAATTTTCCAATTTCTTTGTCAATAATACCTATGTCCAATTTATCTTCTTCAAAAGTTGTTTTCAGAGCGCTTTTTAATGCATCAACACCTAATTTTAGTGCTTGGCTTCGCGTCAGGTCTTCTTTATAGTTTTTTTCAAGATGTTTCATAACGTCAGCTGAGCGTTCGCCTATTGCTGTTGCTTTATATTCAAAGTATATTCCTGATGGTTCTGTAACGAAAAGTCTTGGTTTTTCATCAAACCCTGCAATTAGTAATGATATTCCAAAAGGTCTTATTCCACCGTACTGTGTGTGTTGTTGTTTGTAGTTGCAAATGTCTTTAACTAGGTTAATAACGTCCATGGGCTCGTCGTAAGTTATTTTATGACGTTGAGCTACTTGTCTTGCCCTATCAATCAGTATTCGTCCGTCCCCTATTAGTCCTGCCATTGTTATTCCTATATGGTCATCTGCTGGTGCTACTTTTTCTATGCTGTCAATGACTGTTAGTTTGTCAAGAACTTTTCTAATTGCTAAAAGTAATACGCCATCTTTATAGGTTATTCCTAACGCGGGTGTTCCTTGATTAACAGTTTTTCGCGCGTATTCTACTTGTAGTATTCTACCATCAGGTGAGAAAACAGTTATTGCCCTATCATACCCCATTCGACTTGGTAATCCTTCCATTTGATTATTTCACCTCTATTTTTAGTTTTTTTAGTGTTCCATAAACCTTGTTTGTTATTACAAGGATTTTTTTGTTTTCAATTTTTCTTATTAGTGTTAGAGCGACTTTGGAGCTTACCACGTGTTTGTGGTTTACGCGTAGAACTCCTGATGTGCTTTTCCATAAATTATGTATTAATAAAGGGTTCGCTTCTGCGAATCCTTCAGTGCCTAATAGTTCTTTGAATTGTTTGTTGAATTCTTTTTCAAAGCTTTCAAAAATTGTTTCTTCTGATATTGTGAATGGAACGTACCTTTTTTTTTCTCGTAAAGTTGATTTCAAATATTTCATTTTTCTTTTATGGTTGCGTAAGTTACGCCTCCAATTATTGTTATGATTCCGCTTATTAAAAATGCTACTCTTAGCCCAAAAAATTCTGTTACTAAACCATATAGTATGAGGTTGCCTAGTATTGTTACAACCCAGTAAAATATGCTTTCAACTGACCCTACTGTTGCTCTTATTTTTGATGTTACATGATCATTAAGCCATTTTGTTTTTATTGGTCGCGCTGTTGAGAATGTTATGAAATAAACTGAGAATGATAGTAGTGATATTATCGGATTGTTTGTGATTACTGAAATAATAAGTGAAAATCCTAATATTATCGCATGTATCATTGAATACTTTTTTTCGCTTCCACTTTTTTTTAAGAAGAACTCGTTAAAGCTGTAAAGTATTGTTACGAAAATTGATGTAACACCAATGTAAATTCCAAAGTATTCTGCTTCAAGTCCTATTTCATATTTTAAGAATTGCTGGTATCCTAAAGTTATTAGTGCTGAAGCAAAATAAATCATGGATGTTGCAATAATTATTTTAAAAATTATTGGGTGATTTATCGCGTACTTGAATCCTTTTTTTGAAGTTTGAATATTTGATTTTATCGCACTTGTTTTCTTTTTTCTTTTCTTAAAATGTTCTTTGCCAAAAAACGCGAGGATTAGCGTGCTTAATAGTAACATTATGCCAACTATTATGAATAATGTTTTAACGCCTAATATAAATTCAAACCCTAACACGTTTGATGTTATTAATAAAATTGCTGAACCAAGAAATCCACCTATTATTCCCGCTATCGAACTTATTTGCTCTACGCGAGATAATGCTTTTTGAAGTAGTCCTTTTTTGTTTTTGTTTGTGTAATCAATGAACCAAGCACTATCGGCACCTGAATTCAATGCTGTTGACAAACCCCATAACACATGTATTAGTATTATTATAATGAATGATTCAGATAGGGGTATTAAGAAAAATCCAATTCCTGCTATTAGAGCACTTAATATTACTGTTTTTTTTCTTCCATATTCATCTGCAAAAGCTCCTGTTGGAACTTCAAAAAGTATTGTTGATAGTAGCATTGAAACTTCAAAAATGGATATTTGGAGTGGTGTGAACCCTAGAGTTAGAAAATATATTATGCTAAACCCACTTATTAAGTTAAAACCTATTCCTTCAAAAAATTCGCTTAAGTAAAAGAACCAAAGGAGTTTGAATTCTTCTTTAGTTTTTCTCATTTTCTTTTAATTATTTTTTCAGCGACTCTGCTTACACTTTCAAGGGATTGTTTTCTGTTCATTCCTAAGAATTCTGCGAATGCTGTTAAGTTATCTGGTGGTACGAGTTCGCTTGTTTTTTCCGCACCGCTTGAAATGATTATTGGCGCTCCATATTTTAAACACAGTCTTACATTTTGTTTCATCCTGCCAAGAATTATTCCCCTATTTTCCGCGTTTAAGAAATCGTTAAAGCAAATGTTCACGCTCACATTGTTTTCAGCGCACTTTTTTGCGATTACGTGGTCGATTCCAGAGTACCTGTAATTTCTTTTACTTCTCTTTTTTTCTAATTCGTTATGAGCTATTGCGTCAACAAGAGAGTTATCAACTGCTTTTCTTTTTATTTCGTAATCTTGTGTTGTTAGTATTATGAAATTAGCGTTCTTAAATTTTTTAACTTGTTTATTTAGTTCATTTACTGTTTTCGGTTTTATTTCAACGCCAGTTATTTTTTTTGTTTTTTCATATTTGTTTTCTAATACTATAAAGTAATTTGCGTATCCCAAATTTTTTGGGGGTGTTCTCGTGTTGAAGTCATAAATGTTTCGTAGCATTTTTTATATTATTGTTTTATTATATTTATGTTATGGGTAGGTATGCTTTTTTATTATTACTGTTCGCTTTTGTTAGCGCAGGATTCGCTGAAACTGATTTGTTAGCTCAAGGTTCCGCAACTTTTTCAGTTACTGCTTCTGGAATAATTGATTATGAAGTTACTGGTGCAAATCCTGAAATTCAAGATTTGGCTTTCCAATCTTTTTTCGTACCTCAAGAAGAGAGCGTTAATGTTGATTCTCTTGTTGGCGGTGATGTCGTTTTAGGTGCTGAGAACTTTTTCGTTATTAACGCGCCAACACTGAATCAAGATGTGGTGTATAATGCTGTTATTTCTTTTGTTAATCCTGCAAAACTTTTTTGGTTGGATGATTTAGAATTACTTAATGATATTAATTACTCTTTTGAGTTGCAGGAATACTTGGTTTTTGATGATTACGTGAATCCCAGTCTTGAAATGAAGAGTAAGGCAAGCAAGATTGTTGAGGGCGTGAAGTATAAGGCTGAAGCTGTGTTGAGAATTGCTGATTTCGTTCATGATTACGTTACTTATGATTTGGATGTTGGCGGTGAGTATTTGCTTGACGCTAAATGGGTTTACGCAAATGAGAAGGGAACTTGCGATGAGTTTTCCGTTTTAACAGCTGCGTTAATACGTTCTATTGGCGTGCCTGTTCGTTTTGTTCATGGGTACGTTCAAGCAGAAGCTCTTGAAGGTTACGGCCCTCATTCGTACATTGAAGTTTATTTATCTGATGAGTGGGTGCCTTTTGATCCTACGTGGGGGCAGTACGGTTTCGTGGATGTTTCTCATATAAAGTTTATGACGAGTTCTTCACCGGAATTCATTATGTCAAGTGTTTCTTACAAGCATCGTGACGCTTCTTTAACAGCGAATAATCCTGATATAATTATTAATTTAGATTCTTTCGAAGAGCAGGATGAAATATTTTTTATTACAGGTGAGTTGGATAGGGATAAGTATTATGAAAATGATTATGTTGTTTTAACTCTTACTTTGAATTCGCCTTTGAAAAAGTCAATTATTCTTCCGTTACAAGTTGTTACAACTCAAGAATTGGAATTACTTAATTTTATTAATTATCTTCTCGTTGATGGAGGTACGCGTGTTGCTCGTTTAATTTTTAAAACGCCTGGTGGTGTTGAAAAAAATCGTTATTTTATTCACCCTATTCGGGTTAGAACTCCTTTTTCTAATGAGTTTGTTTTGAATGTTACAAATTATCATGGTGTTGCTCAATCTTCTTTTAGTGATGTCGAATTTTTTTTAAACGAAAATGATTTGGTTGAGAACCCTCATGTTTCAGTTGAAGTTAATTTTAGTGATAAGTTTTATGATTATACTTCTTTGTTGAATGTTTCCTTTTTTAATGATGGTAATATGATTTTAGATTTGTTGGAGGTTAGAATTCCAAATCATAATCTTGTTTTTAACGTGCCTTCTTTAAGTATTAATAATTATTTTACTATTCAAATACCGCTTAATTATTCTACTCAAGGCGTTCATAATGAAAAAATTTCAGTTTACAATAATGGTTTACTTTTAGAATCTTACTCTTTTGTTTTGGAGAATATTGAAACGCCTGAAATCAATATTTCAGCTTTTTACAATGTTTCAGGTGAGTTTTATAACTTAACTGTTTTGTTGGAGAAAAATTTTGAACCGCGTACTAGTATTCTTTCTATTTCAAGTGGGGATTTTTCAGAGTCAAAAGAGTTTAAGAAATCAAATTCGTTTTTGATACCTGTTGAACTCGCAGGAATGAGTATTGATTTAGAATTAATCATTGTTGACATTTTCGGTGAGCAGTACAATTATTTTTTGCGCGTGGATGTTGAGATGAGTTTGTTTGAGAAAATAGTTTATTATATTAAAAGATTCATAAAGTTATTATTGTATTCATGATACTTGGCGAAGATGTTTTGTTAAAATTGGTTAAGCAGGAGAAAATAGTTGTTGGTCTTAGCGAGTTTGAATTAAAAAAACCTGAAGCAGCGGGTTTTGATTTAAGACTCGGTTCCATTTTTAAGTTAGGCATTAATCGTGAAAAAATTTTTGTGATTGATGTTGAAGAGGGTGTTGAGCGTTTTTTTGATTTGAAAGGAGGTGAGCAAGTTTTGTGCACGACTGTTGAAGAGTTGAACGTGCCAAATTACTTGTTCGCAATGGTTTACCCTAAGCAAGAATTATTCAATCTTGGTTTAAGCGTTTCAGTTAGCAATCATGGCCCGTGTTCTAAGTGTTTTGTTCGTTTTTTGTTGATTAACAATAATAAGAAGACTGTTCGAGTTCAACTTGGTTCTTCAATGCTCAGAGTTTCTTTTATTGAAGTTAAAAAAGGGGTTAAGCAGTATAATCGACCAAAAAAGTAACCTTTTTAAACTCGTTCTTTTTTTGAACTCGTTATGGCTAAGTTTCCTGAAGCTGAGAAAAGAATGTTCAAAGACGTTTACATTTGTTACAAGTGTAAGAGTAAGATTAGGGCTTCTTATGAGAAAGTTAAGAAAAAAGTTGTTAAGTGCAGGCGTTGTGATGGTAAAGCTTTCAGGCCTAAGAATAAAACGCGTGCTAAGGGTTAAATTTTAAAAAAAAAGGAAAAGGTTTTTTTTTTAGAATATTGTAATCACTTGTTTTACTTGTTTTTCAATAGTTCTAAATCGTGGGAGTTCTTTGTTTTCCTTAACCCAACCCCGATAAACTTGTTTTAATTGTTTTCGGCGCATCCATTTGATTTCGTTCTTTAATAAGCACTCAATTTCTTCGCATAATTGTTCCTGCTCGGATACGACGTAAGTTTGATACATCCAATCCAAAAGTAGTGTTATCTTATCTCTTTTAACGGCTAATGCCACTATAATCCCCCTCTCTCCATAAAATTGATTCTCGTGGCTTATTTAACTTTTTCTATTTCTTTAAATACTGTTATGCTTTGTTCAAGTGTTTATACTAATTTTTTTATTATTTCACTAATTTTTTTCACGTCATGTGCGAGAATGTATTGTGCGAGGCGAGGGCCTTTTTGTTTTCCGAAAAGTGTTAAGTAGAATGTTTCAAAAAATTTTTTTGGTTTTATTTCGTAGTTGTCAAAAATTGTTTTGCACGTTTTTTTCACTTCATCTTCTGTTTTGTTTGAAATGATTAGTTCTGCGAATTTTTTTAACGCGTCTTTTTCTGTTTTGTTCAATTTTGGTTTTTTATTTGTTATTTCGTAAACGTATTCTTTCGGAGCGTGGTTTTCCAGCCAGTGTTTTACTCTTTTAACTTCTTGTTTTAGTCTATGATTGTCAAATGAGGTTTTCCCGTTTAATTCTTGAACTGTTCTTTTTTCATCGTCGAATGTTTGGTAAGTGTCGCTGAGTTGTCTGAAGCTTGGTTGAACTGGTAGCGTTGTTGGTTTTTTCATTCTCTGTCCGTAACAATAGTTGTAAACGCTTTTCCAGTGCGCAGAATCTCTTTTACTTACTTGTTCTTTTCCAAAAGCTATTCTTTCTGTTTTGTAAAAATTGTCATATATTTTTAATAAGTCATCGTCAAAACTTATTGAGAATGGTCTGTTAGGTTTTGTTCCTGCAAACATGTGCCGTACTATTTCTGGTAAGTAAATGTTGTAAGCATCACGTATGCTGATTATGTTTCCTTTACTTTTGCTCATCTTTTTTTGCTGGCCTTTTAGTGTTATTATGTCATATGAGAATCCGTAAGGTTCTTTGTAATCGAATATTTTGTTGACTATTTCTATTCCAGTTGTTCTTGAGCTTCCTGCTGAGAAATGGTCTATTCCTGCTGGTTCGAAATCTTCATGGTAGTGCGCCCAGCGCATAGGCCAGTCAACTCGCCATAATGGTTTTAGTATGCCTTTTTTTCTAAAGTCAATTGTGTTTTCGTATCCGCAATCGCATTTGTATGAGATGGAATATTCTTCGTTGTAGTGCGTTATTGTTGTTGTGCCTTTGTTGCATTTTTCGCAGTATAATTCTAAGGGGTACCAGTTTTCTTGTCGTGGTTTTTTTCTGTATTGGTTTACTATTTGCCGTATTCGTTCTCGTTTTTGTAGTGCTGTTCTTATTTTTTCGGCGTAAACGCATTTCCTGAATAGTTCGTGTTGGTAGAGGAATTCTGGTTTTATGCCAAGTTCTTTAACATCTTCTTCTAATGGTTTTTGTATTAGTCTTGCGTACGTTTTGTGAGTTCCTGTTGGGTCTGGTATTTCCCCTACTGGTTCGTATAAGTGTTCTTTCAAATTTTTTTGTTCTTGTTTTGTGAAGTTTGCCGGTATTTTTCTTAATCTGTCAAAGTCATCCCATGAATAAATGAAGCGTACTTTTTTCCCAATGTTTTCAAGTGCTTTTACTACTAAGTCTACGGTAATGATTTCTCTGAAATTTCCTATATGCACTGTGCCTGAGGGAGTGATTCCTGAAGCGCACACGTACTCTTTTTTATCACCACTGTGAGCTATTACCCTTCTTGCTTCCTGGTCTGCCCAGAACAAACTTTCACTCATGTTATTTTAGTAATCAACCGTTATTTTTAAATACTAACCAAGCCGTTCAACTTTGGTGTGGGCTCATAGCTCAGCCTGGCTAGAGCACTTGGCTTTTAACCAAGGGGTCGCGGGTTCAAATCCCGTTGGGCCCATAACAGCAACATACCGAAATGTAGGGAAACCTAAACGTTTAGAGGATAGAAAAACAGGTGTGAAACCTTACCTAATCCACTCAATAATTAGTGTTTTCAGTTTATTAAGTAAATATTATTTGCATTCCAATTATGACGAACATCTTTAACACTTTTTTTTTACCTTAACCTTTTTATTATTTACTTGTGCGTATTGTTTTCATGGAATGGTTTGACTTGGGAAGCGCACTCATTTTTTACGCAATAGTGCTAATATTCGTTTTCCGTAATCGTTCAAAGTTCCAAAAATATTATGGCATAATCTTTTTGTACAAAATGAAATTAGGCTTAAAGCAAATGTACGATTTTGGAAGAAAATACGAGTTCGCGTTAAAAGTTTTTGCAACAATTGGAATAATCGTTGGTTTTTACTTCATGTTCTTACTACCAGTAATGCTCACGGAAAGCGCTGTGAAAATATTAACAAAAGAAGTTACGACCGCGCAAGTAGGATTACTAATACCTGGTGTTAGATTACCAGGAAGCACTTTTTTCGTACCTTTTTGGTATGGTATAATTAGTTTAATCATTATCGCGTTCATTCATGAGTTCGGTCATGCCATTGTCGGCGCCGCTGAAGGGGTTAAACCAAAAAATGACGGTTTCGGATTCTTATTTTTTATTCCAGTGTTTTTCGTGGAATTTGATGAGAAGAAATTATTGAAAAAAAGTAAGATGCAGCGAATGAGAATATCAGCTGCAGGGCCAATGGCTAATCTTGTTTTATTCGCTTTTTGTTTTTTATTAGTTAGTTATGTTATGAATCCTGTTGTCGAATTAGTTTTTGAAGCGGACGGCGTGTTGATTACAGGCGTGTCTGATGGTTTTCCTGCAAAGGAATCTGGTTTAACTTATGATTTGGTTGTTACAAGTGTTAATAGTACTGTTGTAAGTGGTTCAACAGCTTTTAAAGAATATCTTGACGCGACAAGTCCTGGTGATCAAGTTGTTCTTTCAACAAGTGAGGGTGATTTTAACGTTTTTTTAACTGAGAGTCCTGATAATGCTTCGCGAGCTTATATGGGAGTAACTTTTACTGATAACATTGAAAAAACGAGTTTTGGAGAAAAAATTTGGGTTTTCAGTGATTTGTTAATAATGTTTTACAAATTATTAACTTGGATTGGTTTTCTTAGTTTGGCAGTTGGCGCTGTTAATTTTGTGCCTTTATGGATTGCTGATGGTGGGCAAATTTTTCATAACACTTTGCTTTATTTTGTTAAAAATGAGGGTTTAGCAGCTAAAATTTCATCTTTATTTTTCTGGTTTGTTACTGGTTTATTCATTATTAACTTGGTGGGGCCGTTTATTCTCTGAAAAACATTTTTATTACCTTAATTCACAATTAATGATTATGGCGTCAAAGACTAAGATATTCAACAACTCGTTGGTTAAGGGTTATCTTGAAGATTTAGCTGGTCTTAACGCTGTTAAAGTGGCAAAATCTTTGCCAATTACAAAGGTTAAGAGTGAGTACGATATTGCTGGGGATATCAAAATTAATATTAACAAGTTGCGAAGCATTCTTTACAAGTTTTATTCTAAGAATCTTGTTTTGTATAATCGGCAGAGGGATATTAAGAAGGGTTGGTACATTTATCATTGGAAGTTTTATCCTGAGAAGCTTGTTCAGCAAATAGTTGAGGATAAGGAGAAAGAGATTAAGAAGTTGGATTCGGGTAGGGGTGATGGTGATAATCAGACTTACATGTGCTCTTCGTGCAGGGAGAATTTTAATTTCACTCAAGCTTTTAATAATAATTTTACTTGTACGAATTGCGCTGTGGCTTTAAAATTGGTTGATACGAAAAAGCTTGTGAACAAGGCTAATAAGGAAAGGAAACGAATTGAAAAAGAGATAGTTGAGTTAAAAAAACTTCTTTAAAATCCCACCTTTTTTTTAATAAAGAAAATGTATTTAAAATAGCATTTTTTTTTTTTTATGAAATTGATTCTAAAGTTCTTTTTTGCACAACCTTTTTTCTTACAAGAAAAAAGGTTGTGAGTAGCCCCGCCAGGATTCGAACCTGGGTCACATGCTCCAAAGGCACGTATGCTTGGCCTCTACACTACGGGGCTGTTTTTTGACATTTTTTTTATTATTTATGCGTTTAATAAAGTTTTTCTTTTATTTAAGGTTGTTTTAAGGTTTTGGTTAAGTAAAAACCATTGTCAGTGTATCCTTGCTTTCTGTAGTATTCTTTAACGCCTATTCCTGATAATACGCTAATCTCATTTAATTTGTTTTGTTTAACTATTTCTTCTGCTTTTTTTAACAAGTTTTTGCCCACGCCTTTGTGTTGGAATTCAAGTCCTTTTTGCCCTACTGGGGTTTGAGAGCCGTACACGTGTATTTCGCGAATAATTGCTTTATTTTTTGTAATTCTCAGTCTTAGAAATCCGATAAGTGCATCATCTAAAGTGTCCACGCTAACAAAAAATTCTATTCCTCTTGCAGCTTTATAAAAGAGCGTGTTCAAACTTGTTTCACAGTTTTTAACTATTCTTCTTCCAACTTCTCTGCACCTAATGCAATTGCACTTTACTTTTTTCAAAACGAGTTCTCGCGCATTACTTTTTACCGGGCCTTTAAAAACTTGTGTTGAGGGAATATCACGCATAACGCGTTTCACGCGAACGTATTTTGGGATTAGTGGTATGATTTGTGTTAAAGTTTTAAAAACGTAATCATCATTTATTGGTTTATATTTTCCTTTAACAAACCATTTGTACAATTCACTGTTTTCAATTATGAGTGTGGGATAAATTTTTAATCCGTCAGGTTTGAATTTAGGGTTCGTGAATAATTTTTTAAAATTTTGAACATCTTTTTCTAAACTGCTTCCGGGTAATCCTAGCATCATATGATAATCTACTTTAAACCCTGCGTCGCGTAATTCTTTTGTTGCTTTAACAATTTCTTTAATTCCGTGTCCGCGATTTATTTTTTTTAAGACAT
The DNA here is from genome assembly GCA_018220985.1 of Nanobdellota archaeon. Lineage (GTDB taxonomy): Archaea > Nanobdellota > Nanobdellia > PEZQ01 > PEZQ01 > JAAOXS01. The sequence continues at coordinate 25,742 of JAAOXS010000023.1, read as the reverse complement.
TTGCGTGTAAGCTTTGAACGCCTAACTCAACGCGAGTGCAACCATAATTTAACAATTCTTTAATGTTATAATGGTCTGGTCTGGTTTCAATAACTAATGCTACGCAGCGATGTTTTGCTTTTTCATTTTCTTTTTTACTAATTTCAAGCGAGATTTTTTTTAATGATTTTTTCGGGTAATCGTTTAATGCTTGATAACAGCGTGAAATGAAGAAATCTTTGTATTCTTTATTGAATGAGGGGAATGTTCCTCCCATGATGATTAATTCAATTTTGCTTGGCGTGTGTCCTGTGGAGTAATATTGTTTTAACCTGTCAAAAACTTGTAAGTATGGGTCGTAATTCCTTTTTTTCCCTCGCATCGCAGCAGGTTCTGTTCCAGTGTAAGATTCAGGAACTCCTTTCACTGAAGGGCACATAACGCATTTACCGTGAGGGCAGGGAAAGGGTTTAGTCATTACTGCAACAACGCTAACCCCGCTTAATCTTCGTCCGGGTTTTTTTATTAGTAAGTGTAAATATTTTTTTTTGTCGGGTTCGCTTAATTTTTCAAGTATTTCAGAGTTCTTAACAAGTTTACCTTGTTTTTTTTTCCATTTATCCAAGTCATGTCTATTTTTTATTTTACCTGATTTAAGTGCGCTGATTATTTTTTTCATAACAATAATCCTTTTGTACACTTACTCTTTTTTAAAACTTGATGGCAAAAGTTATTGGAATTACTGGTTTTCAAGGTTCTGGTAAAGGTGTGTTCAAAAATTTTTTAAAAGATTTAACTGGTTTTCCAACTTTTTCGTTGTCAGATATTTTACGTGAGGAATTAAGAAGTCAAGGTTTTGAAATTACGAGAAAAATGCTTATAAAATTAGGTAATAAGTTAAGAGCTGAGCATGGGGGTGGTGTTCTTGCTGAAAGAATTGTTCAAAATAATAATCCTCCTTTTATCATTGACGCAATTAATAATCCTGCAGAGGTTCAAGTTTTAAGAAAAGTTTTTGGTAATGATTTTACATTAATTAATTTGCGTGCAAGTGCTAAGACTCGTTTTGAGAGGATAAAGCGTAGAAATCGTGAGTGTGATTTAAAGGATTGGGATGGTTTTGTTAAGTTAACGAAAATTCATAAGGGTGAGGGTCAAGGGAGTTCAGGTCAATTAATAAATTTGTGCGAGGAATTAGCTGACTTAGTTATTCGCAATGATGCGAGTTTAGATGCGTTAAAAAGTAAGGTTGAAGCGTTAGTTATTTTTTTGCAATAAACTATTTAATCTAACGCGTTGTTAAAATTAAGTTATGAACACGTTCGCTCGTTACGCTGTTTTCATTCTGGTTATGGGTATTATAATAACTCTTTTAGCAACTGCGCTTCCAAATTTTTATTCAAGCGTTCTTGGCGTTGTTAAAATTGCAAGAATTCAGGTTCACACAGAGTTAAGTGTGGGGTCTGATTTTTTAATGGGTGTTAGCAGTGTTGATTCCATTATTTCTCAATTAAAAAGTGCTGATGGTGATTCAGAAATAAAAGCTGTTATTTTAGATATTAATTCAGGTGGTGGTGGTGTTGTAGCAAGTTACGAGTTAGCTGATGAGATTAAGAGTTTTTCAAAACCGATTGTTACAGTTATTCGTGAAGTTGGCGCGAGTGGTGCTTATTGGGCTGCTGCTTCAAGCGATTACGTTTTCGCTAATCCTCTTTCAATGGTTGGCAGTGTGGGTGTTATTGGTAGTTATTTAGTTTTTGAAGGTTTAATGGAAGAATATGGCATTTCAGAAGTTCGCGCTGTAAGTGGTGATATGAAGGATTTCGGTTCGCCTTATAGGAATATCACTGTTGAGGAGCAAGCTGTTTTTGATGATTTAATAAATAAGACTTTTCAAGTTTTTTCAAGTGATGTTATTCAGTTAAGAAATTTATCAGACAAGTCTGTTAAACAAGTTATTACTGGGAAAATCTTTTTGGGATTGGATGCTTTAACTGTTGGTTTGGTTGATGAGTTAGGTGGTTTTGAGGAAGCTGAATTTTATTTGAAAGTTTTGTTAGGCGCTGATACATTAGAGTATGTTGAGAATTCACAAAGTTTTTCCGTTCTTGACTTGTTAGCTGGTGTTGAACAAGATTTTTCGCGAGGATTATTATTTCCAAGTAATGATTTGTTTTTGAGAACGTCTTTAAAATAATATATTTTTTAATGCTTTTCCCATGAAAGCGCTTTTCATTATTACGCATGTTTCATTTGAGTGTGGTATTTCATCACTTGCATGAGTGAATAGTGCGACATGGTCGTCAACGATTACGAAGCGCATGTCAACGTTTTTTATGTCTTTAACTTCGAATAAGTTTCTTATCTTTTTTATTTTGTCATTTTTTCTTGAAAGTTTTGAAGCGATTTTTATGTTCACACCGTTTTCTTTTGCTTTTATTAAAGCATCATTAAGCTCGTAGATTTTTCGTATTATGCCTTTTTCATCACTTACTATTAGCACGTTTTTTTGAGATTTTAATATCATATTTGCTAGTTTTGAGTAAATGTTACGTCTTCCTTTAATCGCTATTGGTTGTGTTAAGTCCACGTTGATTAAATTACTTTGTTTGTATTGTTGGGTTAGTTCTTTAAAAATTTCTGTATTCCTTATTTTTTCAGCAGCGGTTAATTTTGTTTCTTTTTCGTTTTCTATTTCTTTTTTCACTTTTTCAACAATGTCTTCAGGTGGGACTGCAACGTATTCAATTGGTTTTCCTAATTTAACAACTACAAAACCTCTTTTTTCAAGGGTTTCTAAAACATCATAAGTTCGTGAACGAGGCACGTTTGAGAGTTCTGCTAATTTGCTTGCAGAGGCGGTTCCTTCACATAGTAGCGCAGTCCACAGTTTTACTTCGTAAAGATTAATGTTGAAAACGTGTTTCAGTTCTGCTAATTTTTTAGTGTCCATACGCATTAATTTCAGATGACTTGGTTTATTAAATAGGTTTTGATTTTTGAAAGTTTAGTTAGAAAACCTTTTTTTGTGATGAGTATATCCTGCTTATTTTTTCTAATTTGTTAGGTGTTGACAAGTCATCTCTAATATTAACTAATCTGGGAAATCGTAGTGCAAAACCTGATGAGTAAGTCGGGCTTTTCTGTATTTCTTCATAAGCGACTTCAACAATTATTTCAGGTTTAACATAGACTTTCCTGCCTGTTTCGCGTGTTATAATTTTTTTTAATTGATTTGTTATTTTTGCGAATTGTTCTTCACTGAACCCTGAACCCATTTTACCAATTTCTAAGTATTCGTTTCCTTTTTTGCAGGAGAGTATGAAACTGCTTAACCATTTGCTTCTTTTACCTTCTCCCCAAACCCCGCCGATGATTGCTAAGTCAAGTGTTTCCATTACTGGTTTTATTTTCACACCTGAACCAACTCGTCGTCCGGGGATGTACGTTGATTCAATGTTTTTCATCATAATGCCTTCTTCATTTAAAGATAGTGCTTTGGAATAAAATTTTTCAGATTCTTCTTTTGATGAGGTTATTAGTTGTTCAGCGCAATCAAGAATCATTTTTTTAGGTGTTATTATTTTTTTTATTATTGCACGTCTTTCATCAAACTTTTTTAGCATGACGTTTTCGTTTTCGTAGTTTATCACGTCAAAAACGTAGATGACAACTGGTATTTGTTTTATTATTTCAAGAATGTCCTTTTTTCGCTTTATTCTTTTGCTTAAGTATTGAAATGGTAAGTATTCTTTTGTTTTTGGATTGTAAGCAACTGCTTCAGCATCGAGAATGCAAGTTTTCGCTTTTACAGTTTGTTTAATTGCTTTCACAACGTCGGGGAATTGTTTTGTTACATTATCAAGTCTGCGCGTGAAAATAATAACATTATCTTCTTCTTTGTGAATTTGCATTCTCATCCCGTCGTATTTGAATTCGATTGCCGCTGGTTTTCCCGTCATTTTAAATCCTTCTTCAACGTTTTTAGCTAAGTTGTATAACATGACTTGAACAGGGGTTCCTATTCTCATTTTTATTTTTTCAAGGCTTTTTTTTCCTTTTGTTTTTAGTGTTAGAGCTATTTCCCCGAAATCTGTTGTTAAATCATATTTTTTTTGGATTAGTTCCTTTTCAATATCGAATGATGTGCTTATGGCGTCCCTCATTAGTCCGGATGCAACGCCTACGCGTAACATGTTTAGGATTGTTCGCACAATGTATTTTGCTTCTATTGGTTTTGCAAAACTAAGAATTTCTGATAACACATTTATTTTTTTTGAAATCGCGTTTTTACCTGTTATTTCAGCGCAAGAACTGATTGCAGTAATCACATCTTGAACACTTAGTTCTTTTGTTTTTAGCGTGATTTGTTTTTTCTTCTTCAGTATTTGTTCAGCGGTTATGCCTAAATCTCCTGTTTTGTTCCATGTTTGTTTTATTTCTTTTTCAGTTGCGCCTGAAGCGTTTTTCAACAATTTTACGACAAGGTTGTTTGCTATTCCTATTTCTTTTTCAGAGTGTTTAGGAAAGACTCTGCCTTGAATTAGTAAGATTATTTCTTTAATGTCTTGTTCTTCAACTATTTTTAAGAATTCGCTTATGAGACTGGTTTTTTCAAGGTTCTTACTAGTGTTTTCAAGCTGTTCGTATAACTCCGCGAGTTTCGAGTACTTCATTTCTTAACCGTATTTTATTTTTAAAAATAGTATTGATGCGTAGAGTGCAAACCCTATTGTGTTTGACGTGATTAACACTATGTCTTCTCGTAGTATTCCATAAAATAGCCAGGCAGCCATTCCAACGCAGAGTGTGAAATACATACCTAATGATATGTCCCTTGTTTTTTTTGTTTTCCAGATTTGAATTATTTGAGGTAGTGATGCGCTTAGAACAATTACTGTTGCTATAAATCCGATAATCATCACGAAGTCCATAATTTAGTATTATCGTGTTTGTTTAGATAAACTTTTAGTATTATGATGTTTTTAATAATTGTTATGGATGCTTTGGAAAATATTCATTCACGCAGGTCTGTTAGGCATTTCTTTAATTATCCTGTGCCAACGGATAAGGTTTACGCAATTCTTGAAGCAGCTCATGCAGCGCCATCATCTGGTAATCTTGATTCTTGGGAGTTTTTGGTGGTGGATGATGAGAAGAAAATTTTGGAAATATCCAGTGCTTGCAATACGCAATTCTGGATTAGTGATGCTCCAATGGTTATTATCGTATTATCCGACACGGACAGAGTTAAGCGCATTTACGGCAATCGTGGCGAATTTTACTCAATTCAAAATTCTTCAGCGGCTGTTCAGAATTTATTATTAGCCGCTAACGCTGTTGGTTTAGGCGCGTGCTGGGTGGGTGCTTTTCAAGAGAAGGAGATTAAGTGCGCTCTTGAAATTCCTGATAATCGTGATGTTCATGCAGTGATTGTTGTTGGTGATAAAGCAGCGGACCCTCCTAAGCCTAAACGGAAAGAAGTTGAGTACAAGTGTTTTTTTAACAAGTATGGTAAGAGAAAGACTGATTAATTTTTTTGTAGTTTTTTAGAAAAGTGGGGGTGTGCAGCCCGTGATAGGCTGCACATTTGTTGTTGTTTTTAATTCCCTAAGTTCTATATCATTCGAATGCCTAGTTCGTCAGACACTTTTTCAGCTTCAAGAGATGGTTTTGTAAAATCAAGAGCGCCTAGGATGTATGGTGACCTGACTCCAGTGATAATTGCCATAACTCTTATTTTTCCTTTCATGTCATCAAGTATTCTAGCACCCCAAATGACATTCGCATCCGGATCAAGGCTTTCTGTAATTAACTCACCTGCCTTGTTAACCTCCTCTAAGGTTAAGTCAGGGCCTCCGGTAATATGAATTAATGCGCCGTCAGCTCCTTTGTAACTTACGTCAAGCAAAGGATTTTGCATTGCTTTACTAACTGCTTCTTCCACTCTTCGTTCAGTGTCGCTTTCGCCAACGCCTATTGCTGCTACGCCACCGCTTTTCATTATTGCTTTAACATCAGCGAAGTCTAAGTTAACAAGTGATGGTAACGCAATTGTTTCAACAATTCCTTTAATCATTGTTGATACGAGTTCGTTTGCAACTGCAAACGCTTTTTCAACAGGTAAATTACCTGCGAGTTCGACTAATCTATTATTGTCAACAACTATGACTGTATCGCACACTTGTCTTAGTTGACTTAGTCCGAACTCCGCTTTTTCAATTCTTGCTCTTTCAATTTTGAAAGGCATAGTTACAGTTCCAATAACAATTGACCCTAAGTCTTTTGCTATTTTGGCAATTTCTGGTGAAGAACCTGTTCCTGTTCCTCCTCCAAGGCCTGCGCAGATGAAGAGCATATCCGTGTTTCTTAATGATTCTTTAATTTCATTAGAGCTTTCTCTTGCAGCGTTAGTTCCTATTTCAGCATAACCTCCTGCGCCAAGTCCTCTTGTTAGTTCTTTGCCAATTAATATTTTAACATCAGCATCTCGTGCGTCTAAATGCTGACTATCCGTGTTCATAGCGATTATTTCAGCTCCAGACACTCCTTTGTGGAATAACCAGTGAACCATGTTATTGCCGCAGCCTCCTGCTCCAATAACTTTGATTGTTGCCTGACTTTCAAGTCCGGCTTCCAAGTTAATAATACCTTCGTTGTCTTTGCTTAATGCGCTTTGAACTATGAAATCCATTTTTTTTTGTACCCCCATTTTTTTTTAAAACCATAATGGTTATATATTTGAACGTTATTACGTTCCCTATAAAAAGCATTTATGTGTGTTAACATATACACTTAAATAATTGTTTTGAAAATTTGGAAGAAAGTTATTACTGTCATAAAAAATAATGCTCTAATTATTCTTTGGCTAATAACTGTTTAAATATATTTCTGTAACACTGTATACTGGTTTCTGAAAAACTTAAAATGCTTTAAAAGATTATACAATAATTATGGTTTCGTATTCGCAGAAAATAAGAAAACTTTCCATAGGAAAAATAAATGTTCCAGATGAAATAAAGGTTATTACTTCTTCTAAAACGCTTAGTGGTAGGTTGATGCCTAGTTTTGAGGATAATCCATTATCGCTTGTTTTAAAATTGGATAATGGTTACAATGTTGGAATCAGTTTTAGTAAAATTAAGGAAATATGCTTGGTAAAGAAAAGTAAAAAAACAAAAACAATAACTCGCACTATGAAAAGTAAGAATCAGCTTCCAACAATTCTTTTAATCGCAACTGGCGGAACTATTGCTTCAAGAGTTGATTATGAAACCGGTGGTGTTATAGCTCTTTCAAAACCTGAAGATTTTTTGAGTATGAATCCTGAAATTTCTAAAATTTCTAATCTTAAAATTTTACAGCCTTTTAACGTGATGAGTGAGAATATGATGTTTTCTCATTACTCAGAGCTTGCAAAAATAATTGGAAAGGAAATAAAAAAATATGATGGCATAATAATAACTCATGGTACTGATACATTGCATTACACGTCTGCAGCGCTTTCTTTCATGTTTAATAATCTTGAAAAACCAATTGCAATTGTTGGCGCTCAGCGCTCAAGTGATAGGGGTAGCGCTGACGGTGTTCAAAACTTGTTATGCGCAGTTCACTATTGTTTAAGTGATATTGCTGAAGTTAGTGTTGTAATGCACGGTTCAAGCGATGATGATTATTGTTTAGCAATTCGTGGTACAAAAGTTAGGAAAATGCACACTGAACGCAGAGATGCTTTCAGACCAGTTAATGATGAACCCTTAGCAAAAATTTGGCCGAGCGGCCAATTAGAAATTCTTAATAAACATTACCGTAAGCGCGGTGGGTGTACTGAAGTAAATGCGTGTTTATTTAATGGAGTTGCGTTAATTAAGGCGTATCCGAATTCTGACCCTAGAATTATTGATTTTCATGTTAAAAATGGGGTTAAGGGAATTGTTTTTGAAGGCACTGGTTTTGGTCATGTGCATGAGGATTGGATTCCAATTATTGAAAAATATTGTAAAAAATTGTTTTTCGTTCAGACTTCGCAATGTTTGTACGGGCGGACTAATGAGCTTGTTTATTCAGGTTTAAGAAAGCTTAATGATTTGGGTGTTATTAATGGTGGTGACATGCTTCCTGAAACTGCTTACATTAAGCTAGCTTGGGTTTTAGGGCAAACAAGTAAGCGAAAAGATGTTGAGCGTTTAATGAAAACTAATTTGGTAGGTGAAATAAATAAGAAATCTTTGTACAAGACTTTTCTGTATTAAAAAAAAAAAATGATGGGAATTGATTATAAAAAAATTGGTTTTAAGTGCGGTCTTGAAATTCATGTTCAATTAAATGTTGGTAAACTTTTTTGTCCATGCCCCTCAATTTTAAGGTTTGATGAGCCTGATTATCGTGTTAAACGAAAACTTACTCCTGTTGCTGGTGAATTAGGTGAAGTGGATGTTGCAGCTAAGCTTGAGGAGATAAAAAATAAAACTTTTGTTTATGAGGGTTACAATAATGAAAATTGTTTAGTTGAGATTGATGAGGAGCCACCTCACAAAGTGAATTCTGAAGCTTTAACAACTGCTTTGCAAGTGGCTTTAATGACGAATATGACTCCTATTGATGAATTTTTTGTTATGAGAAAAACAGTTGTTGATGGGAGTAATACAAGTGGTTTTCAGAGAACAGCTCTTATTGCTGAAAATGGTTTTGTGGAAACAAGTGAAGGGAAAGTTAGGATAACTTATTTATATTTGGAGGAGGATGCTGCTCGTAAAATAAAAGAGACGTCAAAAAGCGTTTTTTACAGGTTGGATCGTCTTGGAATTCCATTAATTGAATTAAGAACTGAGCCAGATATTGTTAGTGCTCAGCACGCTAAAGAAACAGCTGAAAAAATTGGTTTAATAACTCGTATGACTCGTAAAGCTATGAGGGGCATTGGAACTATTCGTCAGGATGTTAATGTTTCAATTCGTGGTGGTGAAAGAGTTGAAATTAAGGGTGTTCAAGATTTACGTAGTATGCCTAAAGTTATTGATAATGAAATAATTAGGCAGCAAGAGCTTTTAAAAATAAAATCTGAAATTAAGAAGAATAAGAAGCCCGTTTTTAATATGATAAATGTTTCAAAATTGTTTGTTAATTCTAAAAGTAAAATTATTGGTGGTAAAGAATGTTATGCTATTAAGCTTTCAGGTTTTAAAGGTTTGATTGGTAAAGAAATTAATCCTGATCAGCGTTTAGGAACGGAATTTTCTGATTACGCTAAAATTTATGGTGGTGTTAAAGGGATTATTCATTCTGATGAACTTCCGCGTTATGGGATTAATAATGTTATAATTCTTGAGAAGATGTTGTTATGCAAAAAAAATGATGGGTTTGTTATTGTTATTGCTGATGAAATAGTTGCTAGGGAATCTTTGAAATCTGTTTTTGAAAGGGCTTTAGCTTGTTTTAAAGGTGTTCCTAAAGAAGTTCGTAACGCTCTTCAAAATGGAACAACAACTTTTTTGAGACCTATGCCTGGTGCCGCGAGATTATATCCTGAGACTGATTTAAAACCATTTATAATATCTGAAGATTATTTGAAGGATATTTATTCGTCTCTCCCTCAGACTCCTGAGAACGAATTAAAAACTTTAATTGGTAATGGTTTAACAAAAGAGTTAGCAAGTCAAATCATGAAATCCCGTGAAATCAGTTTGTTTGAAGATTTATTCAGCGAATTTGGTAATGCGCGTATTATTGCTTCAACAATTCTTTTCGGGAAAGATAAATTAAATAAGGAGGATTACAAAAAAATTTTCAGTGCGTTGAAGCAAGGTAAAATTAGTAAAGAAGCTGTTAGGGATATAATTTCTGTTGTCTTAAATGGAAACTCTGTTGAAACAGCTATTAATTCTTATGAATCAATAAGTGATTTATTGGTAAATCGTAAAGTTAAGCAAGTTGTTAAAAAATGTGGTGTTAAAGGTTTTGCAGTTGTTATGGGTGAATTAATGAAAGAGTTTAGGGGTAAAGTTGATGGGAAAAAACTTGCTGAACTTGTTAAGAAAGAGCTTAAAAATAAGTAATCATTAATAACTTAATATGAGGGGGGTGTTGTTTTTATTTTTGGTTTTGCCATTAGTATTGTTAATCATAAGTTTGGGTAATGCTATTGTTGAGTACACTACTTTGTACATTAATGATTCGTATGTCATACAACAAATACAAATTACAAATCCCGAAAATTTATTAGGGTCTTTTGATGATTCCGTAGCTATTTTGCAATCAACTCAAAGTAATAATATATTTCAGGGTTGGGAAGCGTATGGTATTTCTTTTGAGGATATTTTGTTAGAAAATATTGATATATTATCTCTTGAATTTGCAATAAGATTGAATACGAGTATTAGTTGGGCTGATGATTATGTGAAACTTAGTTATTCATTAAATGGGGGGTCATCTTGGATAAGTGTTGATAATTTACAACCTATTTTTTCATTAAGCACGTATGGTAATTATTCAACTAGCGTTTCAACAATTTCTCATGTTAATAATTTTAGAGTTAAATTACAATATTTAGTTCTGAGTACAACAGACGCTGAGTTAGGTGATATAATAATGGTTGATGGTGTTGAGGTTTATTTAACTTATAACACTAGTGATCCGATTATTAGTGGAACTGATGTAAACATTACTGGAATTGCTCCTAACAAAACAATATGTGTTAACCACACTGTGATAAAAGGAACATATAATATAAGTCAAACGTGGATTACAGCAACATACCCAAATGGGATTGTTGTAAATGTTTCCACAAGTAATACTACAAGTAATTGTGGTGGAGGAAATAGTACTTATGAAACAAATTTATTTGTCGGTTCTGAATATGGCACGTTATATATTAATAATTCATGGGTTAATGATTCAAATGGAAATATTGGTGAAGAAACACCTTCACCTAATATTCCTGTTTTAGTTAGGGATGATGTTTTGATTGTAACATTATCTGGTGTGCCAATTTGTTTTGGTTTATTATACCCTAATGATGAATTCGCTCAAGCGAATGCAGGGAATAATACTTTTTGTTCAAATAATGTTGAAGGTTTTCCAATGAACATTTCAATTGAAGCAAATTTTCCTTTAAGTATTTGGTTAAGCAGTCAGGATCTTACTTTTCTAACATCAAATGGTACTATTATAATTGGTAGTGGCAATCTTTCATATTCTAATTCGAGTGATGGGAATAAAACGCAAATGGTTTCAGATTTTAACGTTGTTGATGAATTTGTTAATGAGGGAAATTCAACTTATTCTGTTTATTGGTGGTTATATCTTAATCGTTATTTGGAGGAGGGAAATTATACTTCAACTATTAATGTAAAAGTTAATGGTACTTATTGAGAAAATGTTTAGAAAATTTTTGTTAGGGTTTGTTTTATTTTTTGTAAGTTTTGCTTTTGCAGAGGAAATGCCGAAATGTAGTTTTGGTAGTACTCCATTACACACTCAGATAAGTATTTTTCCAGGTGGTGAAGTTATTATTCCTTGGAGTATGTATAATTATTATGGCACTGGTTTAACATTAGTTAATATTTCTTTTGAAGAAACTGATTTGTTTATTAGTGTGAATCTTAATAAAGAAAATGATATAGTATTACGCCCTAACTTTTCTTCATCACAATCAAGTGTTCCTCATCCATTAACTGGTATACCAATACCCTCAGAAGAGGTGTATGTGACTATTCGCGCACATAAAAATGAAATAGTTAGTACTTCAAAACAAATAATATTAACAGCTAATGCTTTTTGCCCGTTGGATTCTGGTTTAATAATTCCAGGCATACAAACAGAATTAGTAATTGATGTTAAAATTATTAATAAATTATCATATTTTAATTACCTTTTTGATGATTTTATTTTTTATTTTTTTTTAATGATTTTGGTGATAACTTTTTTTGTAGGGTTTATTATTCTAAAAAGGAAAATTAATAATTCGCGAATTACAAATAAATAAATATGAAGTATAGAATAAGCATTCTTTTATTGGTCAGTTTATTTCTTTTATTTAATATTGTTAGTAGTATTGATTACTCTGCTAACGTACCTTTAACAACGGTAGTATTAAAAAAACCGTATTCTTTTCTGTTAGGGTATGATGAAATTCTTATAAAAATGCTTCCAGGTACAAGTGATTATAGAAAATTTGATATTTCAGCATATGAGGGAAATAAGAAAACAAATGTTATTTTTAATTTTACTGATAACATAACTCAAATTTGTGATCTTTCTCGTTGGGAAGATTCATTTTCAATTAATGAAACGCATTATTATACGTTATACATTGATTCTTTTTACGTAGACGATCATAATAATACTAATTCAAGTGATGATACTTTTTTTAATTTTACGTTAGGGAATTATAATGGGTTATTTAATGTTACAGTTGTTGAATCAGGTATTTCTAATTATACTAATATAACTATTCAAATAGTTAATGATTCAATTGGTCGTGTTCTTGTGAACGTCACTGATAATGCAGGGCAACCTTTAGAGAACGCAAAAGTAACTGTTTATTTTAATATGAGTGTTAATGAACGAGGTTATACTGATGAGAATGGAATATATTATACTCATTTTTATGATTATAATGATTATTTGCTTTTTAGTATAAGAAAAACGGGTTATATGCTGAAAGGTTATAGTGTTAAAATTTCAGAAGCTTTACATAAACTATCATCTGAACTTAAGGGAACACCAAAACTTGAGTGGTTGCCAGATCAATTATATATGACTTTTAATTTATTGCAAGATGGCGTTATTCAAGTTGCATTAACTAATGTTGGTACTGGTATTGAAACAAATATAAACCTTAATTCTACGGATAATCAATTATTTAGGATTGTGGGTAATACTGAAATTGATGAAATTGCTCCAGGGTCATATGTTAATGTGTCAATTTATGTTTTAGCTAAGTGGGATGGAGGTATTTATGGAGGTTATATTGAGGCAGATGCAAAATGGTCTGATGCGTCATTACCAATAACTGTTTTGGTTGGTGATTTTTCACCTGATTCAACAGGTTCTTCAGAAGTTACTGATTTAAGAAATATTACGTTAATTTCTTTACCTAAACCTTCTGTTAATTTGTTTATAAATGTGAATAATACTTATTTTGAATTAAGTCAAGGATTAACAAGCATTGCTGAAGAAGATTTGAGTAGGATTATAGTTAAAATGGGTTACTCTAAGCGATTTTTTTTAAGTGTTAAAAATGATGGTGAAGTTGATTTAACTGATATAAGATTGTCAGCTGAAAATTTTGAAAACATTTCTGTTTCTATTTTTCCGGATAAGTATACTGAGTTAAAAATTAACGAGTCTAAAAACTTTTTAATAGAACTTGAACCTTTAAGTGAGACAAATATAAAGGACATTAGTCTTAAATTAACAACGCAAACGTATAGCACTATTCGAACTTTAGTGTACGAAGTTATAAGTGATGAACTTACTATTAATGAATTACGCGAAGAATATTTAGATTTTAATTCTTCTTTTAATGCTTTTAAAAATCAGATTAACAAATTTAAAATTGAGGGTGGAGATACGATTTATGCTGAGAATTATTTGAATTTAATTGAAGAAAAACTTATTGCTGTTGAAGCAGCTCTTGACGCGGAGAATATACTTATTGCAAACGCTTGGCTTGGAGCAATTGCTGAAGATTTCACTATTTTCGTGGATTTAATAAAAAATTTTTCAATTGAGAAACAAAATTATTTATTAGTTTATTTAATTTTTAGCGTGTTAATTATGTTTTTTATTTTTATATTATTTAAGAAAAAAAATAAATTAATAGAATATAATTCAATTATTAAGAAGAGGTTTTTAACATGGTGGATGCTAAAAAAATTAAGATAATTTCGTTTTTATTTGTAATATTTCAAATGATTTTAATTGCAAAAGCAGAGGAGCCCATTCTTGTTTTTGAACAAAGTCCAATAGAATTAACAATGATTCCAAAATCATCAACTAATTTTGAAATTTACATAAATGCTTTTTCAGGTAATGAATCAACAAGTTTTACAGTGTTTTCTGCTGGAGAACTTGAACATTGGATAAATTTTTTTGATACTTATTTTTTGATTTCATCGCAAGAATCTCAAAAAGTTTCATTTAAGATTAATATCCCTGAAGAAACATCTGAGGGTGTGTATAATGGTAGTATTAGATTAACAAGTTTTAAAGGTCAATTTTTGGTTTTGAATATTTCAGTAACTGTTAGAACTGAATTAGGTAGGTTGGTTGTTGAATCATTATTTAGTGAGGAAGTCCCACACACGTTTAACATTTCGTTATTAAATTCTGAAGGAGAAATTGTTGATTTTGGTGTCGTTAATAAAGGTTACTGGTTTTCTAATTTTTTACCATTGGGCGTATATACTTTAATAACTGATAGTAATGTTTATGAGAATAAAGAAATATCATTTAATCTTTTCAATTCTGAAAAAAGTATTTTATTAAAACTTGATGAGAGAAAAGGGCCTTTTCTTTTAGTTGAGCCTCAACATTCTTACATTGAGACATGTCCTGATAAAAAGGATTTTTCAACTATTCGTTTAAAAAATGGGGGTTTCGAAGAATTAAACATTAGTGTTTTTCCTTCAAATTCTATAATTTCAATTATTTCAAATAAAATTGTTTTAGAATCTGAAGAGTATAAAGATATTCGTTTTGAAATTCAAGAATTATCTCCTGGAAGTTATGAATCAGAATTATTAATATCTCATCTTGGTTTTGAAGATATTGTCAAAGTTTTTGTTGAAGTTTATCCACGAAGTTCTTGTGAAACAACTTTTACAGGTCTCACTGTGCAATATAGTAATTTTTCAAGAATTCCTATTGGATTAGACCATTTTTTTGTTATTTCTGTTAGTGATGAATTCCCTTCAACCATACTTAAACTTGAACAAACTTCAACTGATTTTTCTACAAGTTTTTTCCCAAAATATTATTCAAATTTAGATTCGGGAATAACTGTTCCTTTTCTAGTAAAACTTTTTTCTGATAATTCTTCTGAAGGTTTTATTATTCTTAAAGTTAGAAATACTCGGGGTGAAGAATCATTGGTTATTAATGTTAAATCTTCAGAACTTAATGCTGAAATATTAATTCAAGAAATCAGTGATTTAAGCATTATGTTATCAATATTTGAGAATAATATTTTATCAAATTCGGAGAGTGATGAAGACGTTTTTAAGATAAGTGAATTGAAAATACTTCTTGACGAAGCTTCAAATCATGTTAATAGTGATTTATACCTTGCTAAAGAGAAAGTGGATATCGTTCTTAATGAAAGTTTATTATTGTTTGACGCGTATTTTTCCGAAAAGAATTCGGATAATTCTTTTATTTTTTTAATAATGTTATTCATAGTTTTTTTATTTGCAGGTTTGTTTTTTTTACGTAAAAAAACATTGTTTAATAAGTACTTAAACAATCTTAGAAAAGAGGGTCCTGGAGTTATCTAAACCTTTAATAATATTGTTTTCCTGAATATATTTTGGGGATGAAAAAATCATTTTTAGTGGTGGTAGTCTTGTTGTTTTTTACATGTGTAAACCCTGTTTTTTCAGAAGTTTCTGATGGTATTATATCAATTGAGTTAGGTAATGTTAAAGTTTATCAAGGAGATTTTTTACCTTTTACAATTAACATAAATAAAACTTCTGGGAACGCGAGTAAGGGTGTTATTTCTTATTGGGTTGAATCTGAAGATGGAAAACGGTGGGCGTATGAATCTTCAACATTATCAACAGGGGATGCGCCTTACAGTAAGACGCTTGACCGTGAAATTTATATTTTTTCAACACAAATTTCTCAAAATTATTATTTGAGGGTTAGTGTTAATTTCGATGAATCATCTACTGCTGTTTCTACAGGTGCAAGTTTTTATGTTCTGCCCAAAAGTCAAAGTACACTAATAGAAACTATTCAAATATCCAATATTGAGAAAGATATAACTGCTGAAAAAGGCAAGCCAAAGTATGTTCGTCCAAAAATAAAAAATACGGGTGATGATACGTATCATAATGTTTCTTTTTTGGTTGAAGGTTCGAATTCTGACTGGTTCACTATTGCTCCATTAAGCTATCCTGAATTCAATCCAGCTCAAGAATTATCATTCACAATGGAAATTTCCATTTTACCTGATGCTGAGACTGCTGATTATCCTTTTACATTGATGGTTGTAACTTCTGAAGGTGAATGGAATTATCACGAGTTTTCTCTTCACACGTTTTCAGGGCAACATGAACTAATCAATTATGATATTAATTTATTGGAGTTGGAAATTGCTGATTATCGTTTGGAGATTCAAAAATTAATTCTTGAAGGAAAGAATGCTACTGAAGCTTTACGTTTTGTTTCTGAAGCGGAGGTTCAGATTGAATTTGCACGCCAGTATTTGCGCTCAGCGCGTTATACTGAAGCGTCTTTAGCGCTATCAAATGCTAATGAAATTTTAAGAGAATCAAGAGAACTTTCTTTTGAAAGTTCTAATTTAGTAAGTGGCGTTTCAAATGTTGCTGTTATTATTGGTTTTGTATTATTATTTGTTATTTTTATGATTACTTTAATTATTTACAATCATTATTCTCGAAAGAAGTTTGATAGGTTGATGGGTGTGTACGCTACTGAAATAATGAAGAATATTCGGAGGGAAGTTGAGCCTCCTGGTGTGGTTGTTCGTTTGCGCGAGGGTGGTATTAAAGGGCCTGAATTAATGGAGCAAGTTAAAAAGAAAATGGAAGCTGAGACTGTTAAAGGTTTAATGGAAAAAATGGAGCGTACGCGTATGTTTTTGGAATCTATTGAGGGGGAATTTAAGTCAGGTAAGATTTCTCAGGATTCTTTTGATGAAATAAAGTCAAAAAGTGAAGAGCGTCTTAATAGTATTAAAGACCAGTTAGGTGAGAAAGGTGTGAAATTACAATCTGACAATGTTGTTAAAGAAGTTAAGGAGCGTCAGGAAGAAAAAGAAAAAAATGAAAAAGTAAAGGAAGCTACAAAAAAATCATTACCTGAAAAAATTAAGTCAATTCCGAATAAGCTTAAAGGTTTGGTTAAGAAAGGCGGTTCAAAAGAGGATGGTGGTAAGGATAAGAAAGAAGCGCCTAAGAAAGAGGAAGGGGAAAAGCCTGCTGAAGAGAAGAAAGAAGGTGAGAAATGACGCGTGTTATTGGAATAGTTTCTGGGAAGGGTGGTGTTGGTAAAACAACTGTTAGTTCAAATCTTGCAGTGTCGCTTGTTAAGAATGGTAAGAAAGTTTTGTTAGTTGATTTTAACCCTACTACTCCTCATTTAAATTTTCATTTTGGAATTTACAATTATGTTTTCACAATTAATGATTTAATTTCAGGTAAATCTTCTTTTGAGAGCGCTATTTTCAATCATTCTTCGGGTGTTGATGTTATTCCAGGTTCTTTGTCAACAATTAGTAATAATAATGATAATTTGAAGAATTTAAAATCTGTTCTTGGAGGAATTGAACAGTATGATTTTGTACTTCTTGATGCTGCTCCTGGTTTTGGAAGAGAAGGTATAGCAACGTTATCTATTTGTGATGAAGTTTTGATTGTTATGAATCCTACACAACCTTGTGTTTTTGATGTTCTGCGTTTAAGGGAGGTATTAGCTCAGAATAATGCGAATATAGTTGGGATTGTGATGAATATGGTGCGTCGTCAGCACTCTTTGAAAGTGGCTGATATTGAAAAATTAACAGGTATACCAGTAAGTATTTCAATACATTTTGATGGTAATATAATAAGAAGTTTAAGTAAGAATTTACCAATTAATTTGTATAAACCAAAGAGTAAAACTTCAAGAAAATTTGATGAGCTTGCCTTAATTTTGGAAGGTGAGAAAGTGAAAAAAGGGGTTGGAGAACGTTTGCGTTCTCTTGTTGAAATTATGCTTATCTCGTGAGTAAGTTCACGAGTCCACAGTGAAGTTGAAGGTTGAGTTGAATTGAAAAGCCCGATTGGGAGAGGGTTAGGAAAAGTACTGACAGTAGTCTTACTGTTAGTCGTAATAGCGTACTCCGCAAGTAACATTTTTAGTCTTGATGATAATGATTTTTTAAGCCCTTTCGCGAGTATTACAGGTCTTGTAACCTTTGCTGAGAGTAGTGTTGTTTTCTTAAACGAATCAGTTATTGAATTTGAAGATAACTCAACTAACTTCACTGTTTCTGTTTACGATTCTGAAAGCAACGCTTTCAATGTTCAATTTTGGGTTGAAGATGATGGTTCTTGGATTTTGAAGGATGAGTTTTTTGTTAGTTCAGGAACTTCTTCTGTTAACCCTGCTGAAATCGTTTTTAATACGAACCAGAGTTATGATGTGTTTGTTATTAATGCTACAGAAATCTTTGGTGATTTTTGTGAGAACATAACTAAAGATGAATGTTATTCTTTTAACAATACTGTTTGCGAAAACTTGACTGTTCTTAATGAGAATTGTTCTGTTTTTGAATTATGCAATTTCAATGAAACGCTTAATGAGATTTTTTGTTCTAGTGAAACTTTTTGTTCTCCGTTCAACTCAACTTATGAGAACTGTACTGTGGTCTTAGTGGAGAATTGCACGCAAATAAATGAAATAGTGTGTTTAACATCTAAAATTATTGTTGAATTATTAATCCCTAAAAAAATAGTTCGCGGTGAACTAATTGAATTTTCAGGTATAATAAGAAATAATGGTGGCATTGCAAAAAATGTTGTTGTTGAATGGTTTTTACCTGATTTCTTTGAAGTTTTTGAAGGTGGTTTAAAACAAGAAATTGGGGTTTTAGAAAAAGAGTCTTCTTTCACAATTAACATAACTGTAAGAAGTTCTTTGGAATTAAACCTTGGACTGGACGAAGTACAAGTGGGGGTAGGTTATGAGTAAGAAATTTTTACTTTTCATGTTTTTTGCTACAGGATTTACCACTTTCGTGTACGAAATTGTATGGACAAGGGAACTTCAACTAATTTTTGGTTCGACAATTCAATCAGCATCTTTGCTTCTTACAGCTTTTCTAAGTGGTTTTGCATTAGGTGCTTTGATAATTTCAAGAGTTAAAATCAAGTACAAATCATTAATAACATTTGGTATTATTCAAATCTTAATATCGATTTATGCTGTTTTATTAATTTTCGCATTTGAAATACTACCTCTATTGTATGTTTTAATTTCAAATAATATATTGCAATTAATAATATGTTTTTCAATACTTGTGATTCCCGCAATGATGATGGGTGCAACATGGCCTATTGTTAACAAAGCGTTTTTGAAGAAAGATAAGAACGGTGAAGGTGCTGGCGAATTATATGCTGTAAATTCTTTTGGAGCCGTTGCAGGCTCATTGCTTACAGGTTTTGCTTTAATTCCTGCATTAGGATTAACAACCACTTCAATTATTGCAGTATTAATTAATTTGTTAATTGGTGTTTTTTTATTGAGAGGTGGTTTGAGTGAAGATTAAGAAAAACCATTTAATTCTTTTAGCAACTCTTTTTTCGGGTATGGCTGCTTTAATATATGAGATTAGCTGGATACGTCCAATTCAAATGCTTCTCGGTTCAACAGTTTATACAGTTTCAATTATTTTTGCTTGCTTTATGCTTGGGTTGGGATTGGGCTCAATAATTTCAACTAAATTATTAAAAAAAATTGATTCGTACAAATTGTTAATGTTCATCCAATTTTGCATAGCAATAACTGCAATGCTTTCTTTGATGACATTTAATTTCATGCCGTTAATTTACAAACAATTAACAATTTTTTATTATAATTTTGAAATATTCATGCCACTTCTTTTTTTGCTTGTTTTCGTGATAATATCTATTCCAACAATTTTGATGGGCATGACTTGGCCTGTGTTTGTTGATTCTTACAAAAAGAAAGATGTAAAAACTAATATTGGAGAGTTATACTCATTTAATAATTTTGGGGCTGTTATTGGTGCGAGCATAACTTCGTTATTGTTGATACCTTTTATTGGCGTGAATAATGCTGTGTTATTTGGGGGTGTTCTTAACTTACTTGCTTTTTCTATGTTAGCAGCATTTAACAAAAAAACAATTATTTTGATACCTTTTGCATTTTTGATACTTGTTGGTGTTTCAACATTCTCAAATTATGATGTTTATAACATTTACGAAAATGGTTTTTATAGGGCTTTATTATTTGAAGGGGAACCATTATTCTCTCAAAAAATATTATTTCATGATGAAGGATTATACGCAACCATTGATGTTGTGGAAGAGGGTGGTGAAGTAAGGTCTCTTTTGATTAATGGTAAGGGTCAGGGTGGGACAAGCGTTACTGATATGCGTGTGAATTATCTTTTGGCTTATCTTCCATTACTGCTTCATGATAATCCTAGTAATGCGTTAATTATTGGGTTAGGAACTGGCACTACTGCAGGGCACCTTGCAATTAGTCTTGATACTTCAGTTGTTGAAATAGAGCCTTTAATACTTGATACTATTGAATTTTTTAGTGATGTTAACAGAGATGTTTTGAATAATAATAATATAGAACTTGTTTTTGATGATGGTAGAAATTATTTATTAAAATCAAAAGAAAATTTTGACATTATCATTCCTGAACCTAGTGACCCTTGGCAGGATTTTTCAAGTTCATTATTTTCTAAAGAATTTTTTGAACTTTCTAAACGCCACTTGAATGAGAATGGTTTGTTTGTTCAGTGGATTCCTGTTTATGAATTAAGCATTAGCGATTTCAAAAGTTTTTACGCTACGTTTAATTCAGTGTTCCAGAATATTCTGATTTTTGCTAATGTTAGAAAAGAAGAACGGCAAGGTCCATACCCTACTGAATTGATACTTGTTGGTTCTGATAGTGAGTTTGTATTGGAAAATATTGCTAAGAATTTTTACTTACTTGACTCTGAATCCCGTGAAATGCTTTCAAGTGTAATACTTCACAGTTCTTTACCTAAATTTTTTGAGTCAGAAGATGCTGCTGATAGAATTGAATTCTTGTTAATGTTTGCTGATGAAGATTTACACGGTTATTCTGATAATGTTCAATTAATTACTGATGATAAACCTTTGTTGGAGTTTTCAGTTGCCAAAAATATTTTCAGAGTTGACAGGGAAGGTGTTGTAAATGATTTGATATCGTTTATTGTAGGTGATGATTCTGAATAATAAATTAGTAATTTTTCTTATACTGTTTTTATTAATTCTTATTCCTTCAGTTAATGCTGTTATAAATTCTTTGAACTATTTGGAAACATCAGCTGTTTTTGAAGTATGGGCAAGTTCTAAGATTGAAGTTATTGAAGAAGATAATGTTATTTATGCAAAATTATTGCTGGATAATGGAACACCTATAAAAAACCAATTAATTAAATGGGTGGTTGGTGATAAAATATTTACGAATGTAACTGGTGATGATGGTGTTATTGTTTTCTTCAATGAGTTGAACAATACAAATTATGTGTTATTTTATGAAGGTAATGAAAGTATTTTTGTTGATTCATCTGAATATGATAAAAAATTGAATGATGCGTATCTTAACGCAATTGATACTTATGATGTTGATGCGAGTTTTGGTTTTGTTGGCGATTTTGTAAATTTGTCAGTTGGTGTTTTTAATCCTGAACTAATTGATAGGGTGGAATTTGTTCTTATGCATTTGCCTAGTGGTGAAGTGTTGAATTTTAACGCTTCGAATTTTAATGAAGTTTATAATCTTTCTTTTCAATTAGAATTAGAAGGTAGTTATGTTTGGAAAGCAATTTACGCTTATCATGGTGAACTATTGGTGGATTATGGTAGGCCTGAATTGTTAATTGATTCTTTTGCGATTATTCAACATTCTAGTTTGAATAATGTTGTTTCAGAATTTGTTTCGGATTCAATTGTTAATCTTACTGTTCTTGTTGTTTCTGATTATTATGATTCTGAAGCGCGAGTTGTGAGACTTGATGTTCCTGATGAAATTTTTACTGATGATGTTGTTAAGAAAGTTGTTTTTGATGTACATAATGAAGTTAATGTTTCTTGGTTGTTGAATGTGACTCAATGTGGTTTTTATAATGCTTCTGTGAACTTGCTTGATTTTGAGGATAAATCAATTAGTGTTTCAATTAATGTTCCTTGTACTGATTTTGATTTGAATATTAGTGTTGAACAATTATCTGCTAAAGTGGGTGAGCCTGTTAAGTGGAAGAAAACAATTGAATCATCTAAATTAAAAAGTGCTATAAAAGATGATTTTAAACTTACATTGCCTAAAAATTCGAAAGTGGATGTGTCTAAAATTAAGAATAAGTTAACAAAAATTTATTCTGATGATAAAAACGATTTTTACAATTTAGAATTGTTAAGTGATGATTTGTTAGAAATATTTTATGAAACTCCTGCGCCATTTTCAGTTGAAGAGTCAGTTATTGAAGTAAATCCTATTGATGGTTTTAGGAAGAAAATAAAAGTTGTTGGTGATGATAATGTTCACTATACTAGTATTCGTGTTAGTACTGGTTTTCCTGAGGAGCTTTATGGTTTTTTAACTTTACGCAGGTTGAATAGTAGTGTTTCTTCTTTTAGTGAACCTTTAGTTGTTTATGATTCTAAAGATATTAATTTGAACAAGTATAACGTGACTTTTGAAGATTTAAATGGTAATGGTGTGCCTGACACGATTAGTTGGACTGTTCCAATGCTTTCTGAGGATGAGTGGGATTTGCAGGCTAATCCATGTACTTATTATGTTGATGATATTATTTGGAGTGCTGCAGCTGCTAAAGGTACAGGTACTTTTGCTTTTTTTTATGATACTTGGGATTTTGGTTATGTCTGCCCGGGTTTGGAAGGTTGTTATATGCGTAACATAACAACGTATACGCGAATGCTGAATGTTGGAGGTTCATCTTCCTCTTCTGGTGACGCGTTTCAAAGAATATCCAACCAAATAGAGAAAAATTGTATTACACCCAGTTCAGGCACTTTTACAACTTACAATGCTTATGCGCCTGTGATTGCTGCTAGTGGCTCTGTTGGTCCTGCTTGGACTTGCGCAACAGGTAATGCTGGCTCTCCAAACACTTGTTCTTTAAGTGAGAGTAATGGTTATAATGGGACTGAAAGTGATTGGAATTGTACTAGTATTCAATCAGCAGCTTATGGTAATAATCCAGGTTCAGTTATTTTACTAATTGACACTTTTCAAGTAAATTATACTTGGTGCTGGGAGTCTGTTCGCCCTGTGTTGAGAAATGAAACAGTTTACCCTAATCCGGGAGGTTGGGGTGAGTCATTTAATTTCAGCGTTGATGTTTTAGACCCTAATGGTGATAGTGGTGATAACGTGACTGTATTGGCTTGGTACAAACATGGTATTGCAGATAGTTGGATTTATGGGGGTTATGCGTATGCTAATGATACTAACTTAACCAACTCCAAAAACATTAATATAACAGTCACTTTTAATGAATCTGATATTGATTCTGATGTGTTCTTTTTCTTTAATGGAACTGACAGCTCTTCAAGTGCTTATACTGGTAATACAAGTTTTTCAGCTACTGAAGACTATTTTGAAATTGAAAAAGATAATTTGCAAGTCGATAATAAAACACATGAATTCAATATTACAATTAATCGTTCACAAACTTACAATTTCACAACTTATTTTTATGATACTGACAATGATACTACTGCGTATTATCTTACTCAATCTCCGCCAACAGCGTTTATTGCAATTTCAAAATATAATGATAATGATACTTTAGATTATGTTTATGATTTTCCAAATTCAACAGGTTATTTAAACCGTGAAATGACTAATGATGCTTTAACATGGTGTAAAGCAATTTTTTCTGTTGGACAAAACTATTGGAAATCAGGCAGTTCAAACTCACAATACTACAAAGATAACATTACTTTTGAAAGTCTGGAATGGGGCACTTTACCTTTCTGGTTAAAAGGAAACCTTTCAAATTCTCAAATGACAAGTCCTGATGGGAACACGAATTACACACAATATTTGGATAGTATAACTTATACTGGAACAATAAATGATGATTGTGATAACACGAAAACAGACTATAATTCTTTCGCAGTTAATTTCTCAATTGAAAATGGTGCATCAACTTATAATTGTACGCCTACAAGCAGTGCTTCTTGTTCAAGTACGCTTCCATTAAGCGCTCCAACAGGATGGTATAATGTGACAATGACTTCATATTCTGAAGGAAGTGAAACATTAAATTATTGGAATGGAACTTACACGCTTGAAAACGCTTTCTACTTAAATGCTTACAGAAAAGTTTTCGGACAAGCAGTGGTTCCAGATAATGATTTTTACACTGTTGAAAATTGGAATTTTTCAGTAAACGCCACGTCAGGAGATTCTACTGAAATGGATGTTAAACTGTTTTTGAAAAAAGGAGGTGGTTCTTGGTCTGAATGTCCATTAATCACTTGCATAAATCAAACTCCAATAAAATGCACTAATTGTGAAAATCAAATTGTTTACTGGTATAGAAATTTCACTGAATCTGATGCTGCGACCTGGCAATTCATGATTAAAATGGTAAACAACGTTACTGGCTTGGTGGAAAATGAGACTAATGGTCTTGACAGTTTTGAAGTTAAAGTTTCATCTTATAAAATTCCTCTTGAAAATGCATCAATAAATGTTTCAACTGGTGAGTGGGGTAGTACAACTTTTAAGTTTAATGTTACAGTTAACACAACTGGAGTTAACAATGTAACTGTCTATTTATGGGATAGTAATGATTCTTCAGGACCGTGGACACTTATTGGTGAAGATAATTACACAATTGATGATGGTAATTGGCAGACTCTTAATTTTACTAAAGAATATAATTGTACTGGTGTGGATGATAGCAGATATTTCTTCTTTAATGCTACAGACATGAATGGAACAACTAATAGTACTTCAACGCAAGGTTTTGCAGTTGAAAAAAATACTGTTTTAATGAATTACATTGCAGGGCAGGGGGAGATAGCAAATAGAACTGGCAGTCAAACAAGATTATTATCTTTTTACGTTCGTGATATTAATGGAACTGATTTATCAAGTTTTCCAATAAAATATTCAATTACTACTACAAATAACACTGATAATTATTACACTGATAGTAATTTTATTATTTTAACAAGTGCGGGTGGTTATGCTAATCTTTCATTTAATGCAACTTGCCAAGATGATTATTCGGGTGCTCCTGAATTTCAAGTTGGTGAGCAACAATGGAAAGCAGAGGTGAATGCTTCAGAATTAAGTTGTTATAAACAAAATGATACATCAACTTTTTTGTCAAGAAACTTATTTGTTAGGGGGGATTTAAATGGTGTTATTGATTTGCCTGATGGTAGTGAAAATTACACTTATCCCCAATCAATTCTTTTACAAGGATATATTGATAATGACTGTGGATCTGCTATGAGTATTTCAGTAAATAACATTACTTATAATGTTTCAACATCAAATTATTATACTACTTGTTCTAATGTAGAAATGGTGGGTGCTAATGTGTATAAGTGTACTTGGTCACCAACTCAAGAAGCAAGTCCAGGTTATTATAATGTTACATTTAAATCAAATGATAGCTATTATTGGGAAAATATAACTTTGGTGGATGAAATTTTTTATTACTTTACTAAACCCAAATTGGTTGATGCTCGTGTTGATTTGGATGTTGAGGCTTGGACTTTGTCTAGGTTGTTTGAGGTTAATGTTTCGGATAATTTGGG